>CABSMQ010000066.1:0-10862 GCA_902478965.1 uncultured Collinsella sp.
CATCTCGCGCGGAACGGCAGCGTAATCGTCGGTGGCGGCCACGTGGTCGGCACCAACCTTAACGAGCACGAGCGCATAGCCGTGATCCTCAAAGTTGAGTTCGAGCTTCTGGGTTTTAGGCTGAGCCTGGTCCTCAAAGTCCATGTAGGCAAGGCCGCCCAGGCACACAGCGGCCTGGTCCATCAGGCCGCAGGGCTTGCCGTAGTAGTTGTTCTCGGTGCGCTGGCTCATCTGAGCGAGCGTGACGGGCTCAATGGCGGGCGCGCCCCAGAGCGTCTCCATGGCACGACCGTACGCGGCCTCGACGGCGGCAGAGCTGGAAAGGCCGCCACCCGAGGGGACGGAGCAGGTGAAGGCGAAGTCGAAGCCGTGGGGCTCAACGCCAAGGGCTGCAATCTCGTGCGCCATGCCGCGGACGAGGCTTGCGGACGTGCCCTTCTCGGACTCCTGAACATCCAGCGTGTCGAGCGTGATCTCAAACGTAGGATAGCCCTCGTCGGCGACGCGAATCTTGTTGGAGTCGGTTGCCACGGCGATGCCGTCGACAGCGACATCGAGCGAGCCGGCGATAACGTGACCGCCTTCGTGATCGGTGTGATTACCACTGATCTCGGAACGCCCGGGCGCGTGCACGTAGAGCACCTGGCGGTCGCCGATGGGGCCAAACTCCTCCTCAAATAGCTTGGTGAGCGTGGCGAGTGTCTTTTCGTCGGGAGTGGTCATGGGAGTCCTTTCCTTGGCGCGCCCGGGTGGGTTTTGCGTCGTTATGAGTACGTTAACAACTTGAAGCGGCATGAACCAAGTGTTCACGATATCGCACGTTACGGGCTATGTTAACGTACTCATAACACAACGCTTGTCACTTTTTGAGAATCTGGTAATCGGTAGAAATTCAGCCGTGAACGGTACTGCCGTATGGACTTATAAAGCAGAAGAGATGCAGGTCGAAAAAGTAGAGTACGTTAACATGCGTCCGACGATAGCGGGCCTCGGCGCGGGATGTATTTCTGTCCGGGCCGGCATACACGCTATTCAGATTTCGCAAGGGTGAAGGTGATCCTGTGGCAAGGCGCCCGTCCAACGATATTAGTTCGCGTCCGGTTTCCATGGCCGACGTTGCCCGCGCTGCCGGTGTTTCGCAGCAGACGGTTTCGCGCGTCGCCAACGGCTTGCCTAACGTTAACGAGCAGACGCGTAAGCGCGTGCAGGCGGCCATGCAGGAGCTCGGTTTCCGTCCGAGCTATGCCGGTCGCTCGCTGCGCGACGGCCGTTACCATTCGGTCGGCCTGTGCGTCAACGATGTCACCAAGTTTGGCAACCTCTCAATGATCGACGGCATCGCCAGTGCTGCTCGCGAGCATAATTGCGCTATCACGCTGGTCGAGATGTCCAAGACCGAGGAGTTTTCGCTTGCCGAGGCCACGCGTCGTATGGCCGCATTGCCGGTGGACGGCATCATCATCGGCATGAGTCGTATGGCGCCCGATTTTGAGACGTTTGATCCGTTGCCGGGTATCGGCACGGTCATCGTTACCATGTACGCACATCCGCGCGTGACCACGGTCGATTCCGACCATTACGGCTGCTCGCTGTTGCTCATGGATCATCTGTTTGAGCTGGGGCACGAGCAGATTCGCTATATTGGCGGCCCGTCGTTCTCGGTCGACGAGCAATTTCGTCGCGCCGGTTGGCAAGATGCACTCGAGCGTAAACACATCGAGTCGGCAGAGCCGCTCGAGGGCGACTGGTCTGCCAACAGCGGCTACGAGGCCGGCAGGTACCTGGCCGAGCACGATCGCACCATGACGGCGATCTATGCGGCAAACGATCAGATGGCAAATGGCGTGATTGCCGCACTGCGTGATAGCGGCCTGCGCGTGCCCGAGGACGTGAGCGTGGTGGGCGTCGACGATTCGCTCGATGATTTTGTGGCACACAACGAGCTCACGACCGTGCGATTCGATCTACATCAGCGCGGACGCGAGGTATTCGAGCATGCGGTTCCCGAGGCGGGTACGGCGGGCAAAACCGTTGCCATTCGTATTCCCGGCCAGCTCATCATTCGACATAGCACAGCAGAGCCGCACGCATAGTTTGTGCAGGTAAACGGCGGTATATTCCGCCTCAAAAACAATCGGTAAGGATGCTGACAGATAGCCGTGGCTATGAAGGCGAGTGTTATGATAGACGGGCTCTTTTGTCTATCTAGGAGGCTTTGCCTGATGGAGATCACCAAGGATATCCGCTACATTGGCGTCGACGATCACGACATCGACCTGTTCGAGGGCCAGTACGACGTGTCCGAGAATGGTATGGCATACAACAGCTACGTTATCTTGGGCGACAAGATCGCCGTCGCCGATTCGGTCGACGCTGGCTTTGTCGACGAGTGGCTCGGCAACCTCGAGGCCGTGCTCGACGGCCGCACCCCCGACTACCTGGTCGTTCACCATATGGAGCCCGATCACTCCGCCGGTATCGCCGCCTTTATGGAGCGCTATCCCCAGGCGCAGATCGTGGCCAGCATGGGTGCCTTCCGCATGATGGTCAACTACTTTGGCACCGACTACCCCGAGCGCAAGATGGTCGTCAAAGATGGCGACGTGCTCGACCTGGGCGGCCACAGCCTAACGTTTGTCGGCGCCCCCAACGTGCACTGGCCCGAGGTGCTCTTCTCCTATGAGGCCACCGATAAGGTGCTCTTTAGTGCCGACGGCTTTGGCAAGTTTGGCGCCAACGACATCGAGGATCCCGAAGGCTGGGCCTGCGAGGCTCGCCGCTACTACTTTGGCATCGTGGGCAAGTTCGGTAAGTTCGTGCAGGCTGTGCTCAAGAAGGCCGCCGACCTGGACATCCAGATCATCTGCCCGCTCCACGGCCCCGTGCTGACTGAGAACCTGGGCTACTACCTCGACACCTACAACACCTGGTCGAGCTATCAGCCCGAGGACGAGGGCATCACGATTGCCTATGCGAGTGTGTATGGCCATCTGAAGGCTGCCGTCGAGGAACTCGCATCTGCGCTTGAGGCTCGCGGCCAGAAGGTCTCTGTCTTTGACTTGGCTCGCGACGACATGGCCGAGGCCGTTGAGGATGCGTTCCGCTATGACCGTCTGGTGCTCGCCTCTATCACCTATCAGGGCGAGATCTTCCCGTTCATGAGCACCTTCATCCACACGCTTGCCGAGCACGCCTATCAGAACCGTACGGTGGCACTCGTTGAGGCCGGCTCCTGGGCGCCCACCGCTGCCAAGGTTATGACCAAGGAGCTCGAGGGCATGAAGGACATCACGCTGACGCAGAACAAGGTGACTGTCCTGGGTTCGCTCAACGACGCCTCGCGCGCTCAGATTGAGGCCCTCGTCGACGAGCTTTCCAAGTAGCGATATTTCGCTTTTAACGAGCAAAACCACCACAAAGGGGACAGGCACCTTTGTGGTGGTTTTTGTTTAAGCGCCGGCGATGATGAGGGCTGGACGTTCGCTGTCAGTGGCCTCGGCGATTGAGGTGGCGACGGCATTATCGGGGTCGCTGTCCATCACGATGGAGTCGACGTCGGTCAGCTCGGCAAAGCGGTACATGCCGCGTCCGTTAACCTTGCTGGCGTCCATGAGGGCGACGCTTTGATGGGCCGCGGCAATCATAGCCGTTTTGGTCTCGGCCATCTGGGGAAAGTCGGTCGTAAAGCCGCAGCTGGGGACAAAGGCGCCGGGGCACATGACGGCCAGATCGGCATGGACCATTTGGAGCGCCTGCATGGTAAGTGGGCCGTACAGATAGCGATGGCCTTTGCGCAGCGCCCCGCCCAGCATGACGACATCGACCGAGGGCATGCTCTCGTCAATATAATCGGCAATGGTAATGTCGGCCGTGATGACGGTGATGCCGTCGCGCTGATTGAGGAGTCGGACGAACTTGAGCGCCGTGGTGCCCGAGTCGACGAGCAGCGTGTCGCCGTTATTGACGAGCTCGATGGCGCTTTGCGCGATAGCCTGCTTGGCGGCGACGTTGACATTGATGCGGCGATCCTGCGTGGAGACGGTCAGGCGTTTGTGGAGCGATACGGCACCACCATGTGTGCGGCGCAGCTTGCCTGCTTCGGCGAGCGCGTCCAGGTCGGCGCGGGCGGTGACGGAGGACACGCCAAAGGTCTGGGCGATTTCTGCTACCTGCACCGAGGCATTATGTTCGAGCATTTCCATAATGGCGGTACGGCGTTCGTCGGCAAAAGCACGGTTGGTAGCTTGGGCCATGTTTGCTCCATTCTCGGCTAAATTTGCAGGAATTGTGTTGACTCTATTTTCGTTCATTTTCTTTTTGAGTAAGAAAACACCTTTCGATTACTTATCTTTTCTATAAAAGAAAGACGCTGAACGCACAAAATTCAATATCGAACACGCGCGCTCGGGTTCAACCCCTTCCGTTTACTTTTCAAAAACGACTGTATTGACCTGCATCGGCTCAATATCTCGCACGTGCAAGGCCGTTGAATTTCATACAATGAGCGCAGTAAAACGCAAGGTAAAACGCCTTGCGGACACGTACGCCCGATGTCCAGATGCGGGCGAGGGAGAGGAGCAAACGCTCATGGCACTTGTTACCACCGAAAAGATGCTCAAGGACGCTCAGGCCGGCCATTACGCCGTTGGCGCGTTCAACGTCGAGAACCTCGAGTTTGTTATGGCCGTTCTGGCCGCTGCCGAGGAGACCAAGTCCCCCGTCATCATGCAGACCACCCCGGGCACCATCAAGACCGCTGGTCTGGACTACTTCTACGGCATGGTTAAGGCTGCCGCCGAGCGCGCTTCCGTGCCTGTTGCCCTGCACCTCGATCACGGCGACGGCTATGACCGCTGCATGCAGGCTTTCCGCACTGGCTACACCTCTGTCATGATCGACGGTTCGCACGAGTCTTTCGAGGACAACATTGCCCTGACCAAGTCCGTCGCCGATGCTGGCCGCGCCATGGGCGTGCCCGTCGAGGCCGAGCTCGGCAAGGTTGGCGGCAAGGAGGACGACGGTCCCGCAGTTGAGGGCGAGAGCCCCTACACCGATCCTGCCGAGGCCAAGGAGTTCGTCGAGCGCACCGGCTGCACCTCGCTGGCCATTGGCGTTGGCACCAGCCACGGCGTGTACACGAGCGATCCGCACATCGAGCAGTCCGTGGTCAAGGCCATCCGCGACGCCGTCGACGTGCCGCTGGTTCTGCACGGCACCTCCGGTGTGCCCGATGAGCAGGTTGCCGAGGCTGTGAAGAACGGCATCTGCAAGGTTAACTACGCCACCGAGCTGCGTCAGGCCTACACCAAGGGCTTCATGGCCTACATGGCCGAGAACCCCGCCTGCTTCGATCCCAAGAAGCCGGCCAAGGAGGGCATGCGTGAGATCACCGAGCTGGTTAAGATCCGCATGACCAACCTCAACTCCGTGGGCAAAGCAGAGTAACAGCAAGGGTACTCCGACTCGCTACATATCCCGGGGAGGGACGAGGACTTAGTTCCTCAATCGTCCTCGGGCATGCAAAAAGCCTCGCTGCGCACTTCGTGCGGCGAGGCTTTTTGCCCCCTGCGGAAAGATTGGGGAACTAAGCCCTCGTCCCTCCCAAGTTGACCTGCTCGAGGTCGTCGCCCTTGTGGCGTTGGGGCGGAAAGGATGGGGCGCGAGGGGCGCTTTGTTGGTGGGGGGCTAGTATGCCCTTGCTTGGTTGGGGAAGGTTTTGTCTAGGGATGCTTGGAGCTTTTCGAACGATGCTCGCAAGTTGTGGCTCTGGTCGGTTGAGCGTTTAGCTTTTGTGGTGGGGGAGTCGAGGAGGCCGTCTCTCTGTGTCGGGGGGAAGGAGAAAAGGTCTGCATGTTTTAGGGATGGCCGCAGTGCTGCGTCATTAGAAGAATGCATGCTTATGCGGCCTCCTCGATGTCCACCAAAAGATTGCGCTCGGGGTGTGCTGCTAGGTCCCGTGCGTTGGCAGTATTATGCCGCGGCTGCTGCAAAGAAGCGCTAAAGAAAGGCTTAACCTGGTTTGGTGTTACGATGAAACTGCAGGTCAGAGGTATCGAGTAACACTCTTGAAAGGTTTTGAGCTTAAGGACTTTCTAAGGTTTGTGACGTGGATATGGCTCGCCTGTGTGAGGCGTGTGGGCGGCTCGTTCCTAGCGCTGCGGCTCTGCGGCGCGCACCTGCTCGATGACCTTTTCCATGGTGGCGTCGATGCAGTCTTTTTTGAGCTCGCATTCCCAGATGGTTATGGGTGTCCAGCCCATTTGAGTGAGTGCTGCCACGGCAGCGCGGTCGCGCTCGACGTTGCGGCGGAACTTTGCCTCCCAAAACTCAACATTGCGCTTGGGCTGGCTCGGATTGCACTTAGGGCAGCGATGCCAAAAGCAGCCGTTGACGAAGATGGCGATCTTGCGCCCGGGAAAGGCGATGTCGGGCTTGCCGGGAACCTTCCATTCCAGACGGTATCCCGTAAGGCCTGCGGCGCGCAGGCGCTGGCGAACGAGCAGCTCGGGTTTGGTGTTGGCGCGCTTGTTGCCCTTCATGGACTTTTTGATGGCGGCGCGACGGCGCACCAGTTCGCGCTCGTCAGCGGAGAGGTCCGAGGTATCGATGCCGTCGAGCAGATCGGGCTTGGGTCGCTTCTTGCTGCGGCGCTTGGCTTTGCGCTTGGGTTTGGTGGCGGGCTCATCGGTCGTGGTTGCCTCGGCGTCGTTGGCAGTGCCGTTGGCCTCGAGCCGATCTTCCTTCAACTCAATCAGAGCATCGATAAGCCCTTTGTCGGCGGGCATCCACTCAACCGTGGCAAGCGAGGTGCGCGGAATCCAGCGGATATCAAGCTGACGGTCATGCTTCTGAGGCTCGCCAGACCCTTTGGTCAGCGAGCAGTAGTAGCACTCCATGGAGAGATGGAAATCGGGGTAGTCATACTCAACGGTGTAGAAATCGCGCAGGTTGGTGACTTTTACCTGCAGCTCTTCCATGAGCTCGCGGCGTACGGCGTCTTCGGGCGTCTCGCCGCGCATGAGCTTGCCACCTGGGAACTCCCAAAGTCCCTGCATGTCGCCATAGCCGCGCTGCACGGCAAGCAGCTCATCGGATCCTTCCTTGCGAATGATCCCGGCGGCAACATGAACAGTCTTCAACAGGAGTCCTCTCTTAGCATCAACACGTGACAGGCTGGCTACCCGTACCTTACACAACGGTAAGGCAAGCGTAAGCCATATCGATGGTAGCCGACTCGGCTTCTTGCGACTATAGATGCCGTAGACTAATCGCAAGAAAGGACTCGGTATGCAAACCACGCACATGGCGACCCCGGTACTGGAGGTCGCGCATCTCGAAAAGGTATATGGAGCGCTGGGCAACGTGACCCGCGCGCTCAATGACGTCAGCTTTACCGTCAACCGTGGCGAATTTGTTGGCATCATGGGCGCCTCGGGCTCGGGCAAGTCGACGTTGCTCAACTGCGTCTCGACCATCGATAGCGCCACGAGCGGCACCATCCGCATCAACGGGCAGGACGTTACGCGCATGAAGCAGGCCAAACTCTCGCAGTTCCGCCGCGAGGAGCTCGGCTTTATCTTCCAGGACTCTAACCTGCTCGATACCCTTACGGCGCGCGAGAACATCGCCCTGCCGCTCACCATCGCCCGTACAAACTCGGCAGAGATCTCGACTCGCGTACAGGATGTTGCAGCGCGCCTGTCCATCAGCCAGGTGCTCGACAAGTATCCCTACCAGATGTCCGGCGGTCAGCAGCAGCGCGTTGCCGCGGCTCGCGCGCTCGTCACCGACCCCACCATGATCATGGCCGACGAGCCCACCGGTGCTCTCGATTCCAAGAGCGCTCGTCTGCTGCTCGAGAGCCTGGAGGCCCTGAATCGCCGCCTGCGCGCCACGGTGCTCATGGTCACGCACGACAGCTTTGCCGCCAGCTACACGAGCCGTGTGCTGTTTATCCGCGACGGCAAGATCTTCACCGAGCTGCGCCGCGGCGACACCGACCGCCGAGAGTTCTTCGACCGCATTATGGAGGTCGTTGCCATGATGGGCGGTGAGGGCTCCGATGCTCTGTAAACTCGCTTGGGGCAACGTCCGCCGCGCCGGCCGCGACTACCTCGTCTACCTTTTGACGCTCACCCTGGGCGTCACGGTCTTCTATGCCTTTAACACCATCTCGATGCAGGTCGACATCGCCGGCATCGATGAAGAGGGCTTGGCGCAGGTTATGGGCAGCATGCTCGGCGACCTGACGTACTTTTTGGCCGGTGTCATGGCCTTTTTGATGGTGTATGCCAATAACTTCATCATGAAACGCCGCAAGAAGGAGTTTGGCCTGTACCAGGTGCTCGGCATGGGGCGCGGGCGCGTTGCCACGATCATGGCGCTCGAGACCGTGATCGTATCGGTCGTGGCCTTTGTCGCCGGTATTGTGCTGGGTGTGGGACTCTCCCAGCTCATGACATTCTTTACGGCTTCGCTCTTTAAGACACAGATCGCCAATTTCCACTTCTTTTTCTCGGTGCATGCGTTCAGCCTGACCCTTGCCTGCATGCTCGTAATGTTTGTGCTCACGCTACTGCTGAACCTGCGCGCCGTGCGTCGTACCAAACTCATCGAGCTTATGGGTGCCGAGCGTCGCAACGAGAGCTTCAAGACACGCAACCCCTGGATCGCGATTGCCATCTTTGTCGTGGGCGTGGTGCTGGTGGGCGTGGCCTATTACCGTCTGCTACGTGATGGGTTCCCGCTAACCGCGACGGACAGCAAGCTGCAAGAGGCCATGAACCAGTTTGGCATTACGACCGCTATGGTTACCGTGGGCACCTTTGCGCTGTTCTGGGGACTCTCGGGCATGCTTATCAAGCTGCTGCAGAGCCTGCGCAGTGTGTATTGGCGCGGCCTCAACATGTTTACCGTGCGCCAGCTTGCGGCCAAGGTCAACACGGTGTGCTTTTCGATGGGCGTCATCGCGATGCTCCTGTTTTTGGCCATCACCTCGGTGACGTGCGGTATGTCGATTGCCAACGTGATGAACGAAAACCTGGAGCGCTATAACCCTGTAGACGTGTCTCAGGGGTATGTCTATTACACGCCCGATACGTTCGACTACTACAAAGAGTACGTCAATCCGTCTGATGAGGCCGATCGTATGGTGCTGGCCGATACAACGGTCGATTTGTACCCTGCATGGCACGGCAAGGGCAAGTCGGCGGACAACAACGACGAGACCGGCAAGAAGGTCGATATCGCCGATGTTGCCGGTGAGCATGTGCAGATCGATTCGTATCTGAGTTACCCATTTGGCGGCTCGAATCCTTCGGTGACCCCAAGTGAGATGTGCAAGATCATGGGCGAAAAGCTTCCCAAGGCGTTCGGGGGTAGCAATGCCGATACGATGGGTCTGTTTGTGACGCCGGCGAGCCAGTACAACAAACTGCGTCAGATGATGGGCGAGGAGCCGGTGCACATCGGTCACGACCAGTATCTGCTCACATGTGATATGGGCGGCGAGCTGGTCGACCTGTACACCAAGTATATGGCTGGCGGCCATGCCCTTACCTTGTGCGGGCATACGCTCAAGCCCGCAACCGATAAGTCGGACGAAGATACGGCGGCCATCGCCAACTCGGCGATGGGTAGTAATCCGGGTACCGTCGTCGTTGCCGACGAGCTGTTGTCCCAGCTTAATCTGCAGCCGTATTCCAGTAGCCTGCTCGTTAACTACAAACAGGGGATGGATACGACCGAGGCAGACGAGAGCATTAAATACACTCTGCTCGACAATCTGCTCGTTGACGGCAAAGAGCCGGGGTCGTGGGGAATCTTTATCATACGCTCCGAGATGTACACGCAAGCAGCGCAAATGAACGGTCTTATTAGTTACCTAGCCATTTACATCGGCTTTGTATTGGTCGTTGCATGCGCGGCGATTCTGTCGATCCAGCAACTCTCCAACGTGGCCGACGGCAGTCGCAGCTATCGTGTGCTGGCACAGATCGGCTGTGAGGACCGCCAGATTCGCCATTCGGTGATGGCGCAGCAAGCGGTATTCTTCCTGTTCCCGCTGGCAGTGGGCCTGGCGCACTCCTTTGTGGCACTTAAGGTGATCATCGAGCTGGTGAGCATTTTCGGAAATATGAGCATCGGCGGCACCGTGGGCCTCACCTGTGCAATCTTCCTGGCAGCATACGGTGGCTACTTCCTGGTGACCTACCTCATGAGCGCCGGCATGGTGCAAGCTGCCATCGCCACCCGCTATAGCGAATAACAAACGGGCAAAATCGTCGCAAAATCAGAGGCATATGACCGCCGCGAAGGGACTGGGGCCCTCTCGCGGCGGTTATTTTGCCTATCTGGTGCGTTTCGGATGCAAGTGAGTAGACTTTTTTGAACTTGCCGAGCACATCGCGACAAATGATCTATAAAACTGCAGGTCAGAGCTGTGGCGTGTTTAGGGTGTGCTTGGCCTCCTGCAAAAAGCCTACTCACTTGGTTTTACTGCTAGAAGATTGCCGCGAGGGAAGGTGGCTCCCTCGCGTCGGCTGGCGTTTGCCCAGATAAAACCTACCAAAATAAACCTGTCCCTTTTTGGCGGGTGGTTTCAACTGAACGGCGGGCCGTGCGGCTCGGGTGTGCGGGCTCACAATCTGGGGAAACCAAACAGATTGGGGGCTTGTATGATCGATTCGAAGGGAAACGTGCGACTCGAGGGCATGTTTAACAGGGTGCGCCTGGCCTCCGAAGCCCAGCACGCATACGATACGCGAGGGCTAGTCGTTGGGGGACGTTCTTAAACGACTAGTCAAACAAGAACGTCCATTACAGTCGAAATTGTCAGCCCGGGACCGTCTCGGGCTACGATT
>CABSMQ010000067.1:0-10778 GCA_902478965.1 uncultured Collinsella sp.
GCAAGACGAAGATTCGTCCGAGCAACATCTTCAAGAGCTAAACCGGTATAAGGCTTGGGGTAAAAATTGTGGCAGGCGGCAAAACGAGTCACATCGGCACCGGCCTCACGCCACGATGTGATTTCATCAGAACTCACCGTCGATGCATTGACCACAATGCGAAATACACCGGACAGCTCCGCGACCCGCTGGGCGCTAAAGCCATAGTCCAAACGAAGGTATTCCAACCCCAGATCGCGCAGGTCCTCGATACGCTCAAGCCCGAGCAAATCGCACGTACGCGGCCCCACATCGGCAATGAGCGCAATGCCGCGGGCGGAAAGCAGCGACAGCACATGACGGACTTTATCTGCATACGCCGCTCCCCCATCCTCGGGAATATGCAGTGAGGTAAACGCATAGCGCGCACCCGCCTCGGCACCACGCTCAATCGTCCGCTCAATATCCTGCAGAGGGCTGGAAAGATAAATCGAAATACCCGTTTTCACGCTTCAACGCTCCTTTAAAAAAGGCCGGCGGAGCAGTTAGCCCCGCCGGCACAACCATAACATCAAGAAATCTGCCGCGCGCCGCGAGCCCCGAGCAACACGGCTCGCGATATCAAACTACTCGCCAAAGAACTCGTTGATCTTCTGCTCGTCGACGCCAAAGAACCACGTCAGGACAAAGCCGGCGGCATAGGCAAGCAGCATAGCGGCAACGTAGCCGAGCTGCTGACCAGGAATAACGATCAGCAGGCCAAACAGACCGGAAACGCCCTGAGAAACCGTGCCGATGTGAAGCAGCGCCGCGAGCGCGCCGCCAAATCCGGCACCCAGGCAGGCCGTCACAAACGGACGAACGAGCGGCAACGTAACAGCATACATCAGAGGCTCGCCCACACCCAGGATTCCAACGGGAATGGACTCTGCGACGTACTTCTTGAGCTTGGCGTTCTTGGTCTTAAAGTACAGCGCCAAACCGGCACCGACCTGGCCGCCGCCAGCCATCATAAGGATGGGAAGCAGGTAATTGATACCCTTGGTAGCGCCGTCGGGATCGTTGAGCATAGCGTGGATCGGCGTGAGCGCTTGATGCAGGCCGACGGACACCAGCGGCAAGAAGCCTGCCGACAGGATATAGCCGCCCAGGACGCCCAGCTTCTCGAAGATAAAGGTCAAAACGCTAAAGATGGCAGTCGTCAGCCATGCGCCAACCGGCTGGATGACGAGCATCAGAGCAAAGGCGCCGATGATGAGCACCAGCAGCGGGGACAAGAACGTGTCGAGTGCGTTGGGCATAATCTTGCGAATCTGACGCTCCATCCAGGCAAAAAATGCGCCAGCGATGAGAGCCGCGATCATACCGCCCGCTGCGGGGTTGTACTGCGCATTGGTGAGCGGCAGCAGAATGGCAGTGGCAGGATCAGCCGCGCCAGGCGCAAGCAGGGGCATGGCACTGTTGGCGATGCACATCATGCCGGCGATGCCGCCCAGCGCAGCGGAACCACCAAACTCACGTGCCGCGTTATAGCCCACCAAGATGGGCAGATAGGCAAACAGGGCCCAGCCCATGGAACGAATGCCCTGGTACCACCACTCGCCTGCAAGCGCGCCTGCCGTCGAAACGTTAATGACGTTGCAGATACCGTTGATGAGGCCAGCCGCAATGATGCCGGGAAGCAGGGCGACGAAGACATTGGAAATCTTCTTGAGGAAGGCCTGAACCGGCTTAGACTCGTACTTGGCCTTCTGCGCGGCCTTGTTTGTGGCCGCAGCGTCAACCACGCTCTCATCGGCAACGCCTTTCGCAAGGCCAGTGAGCTTGGAGAACTCCTCGAGCACCTTATTCACCTTGCCCGGACCCAGCACGATCTGCATCGTGTCGTCCTCGACCAGGCCCATCACGCCGTCGAGTGCCTTAATGCCCTCCGTGTCGACGTTGCCCGCGTCTTTGACGGTCACGCGCAGGCGCGTCATGCACGCCGCGTTTGCCAGCACGTTGTCTTTACCGCCCAAAAGGTCCAGCAGCTTTTGAGCCAGCTCTTTGTTCGTCATAACTCCTCCTTGTATTGGGTATCTCGTCTGGATGTCATATCAGCTCACGCCGCGCACCTATTGGGCGTCGGCATTGCTCTTCTCATGGCCACTCACCGCAGCACGGACATGGCCTCGCGCCCGCTCAAGAGCTACCGTAGCCTGCTCGACATCGCAGTCCAACAGTACCGAGACAATAGCGGTTTTTACGTGGCCGCCGGCATCTGCAAGCGCCTGAACGGCGCGCTCGCGCGTGCAGCCGGTCGCCTCCATCACGATGTTCTGGCCGCGCACCACCAACTTCTCGTTCGTCTGCTGCACATCGACCATCAGGTTTTGGTATACCTTGCCGATCTTGACCATGGCACCGGTCGAAATCATGTTGAGAATGAGCTTTTGAACCGTTCCCGCCTTGAGCCTCGTTGAGCCGGTCAGCACCTCGGGACCGGGCACGGGCTCAATGGCAAGATCTGCGCTCTCCCCGATCTTCGACCCTTGGTTGCAGGCAATTGCAATGGTCTTGCACCCAGTTGCCTTGGCGTACGCAAGGCCGCCCACCACATAAGGAGTACGACCGCTTGCCGCCAGGCCAACGACAAGATCCTTGTCCGAGAGTCCACGCTCTCGCAGGTCGTTCGCGCCAAGCTCATCGCTGTCTTCGGCACCTTCGACAGCCTTGATAAACGCCGTCTCGCCTCCGGCAATGAGCCCGACAATCAGATCGGGTGACACGCCAAACGTGGGCGGACACTCCGAAGCGTCGAGTACGCCCAGACGACCGCTGGTGCCTGCGCCCATGTAAAAGACGCGCCCGCCGCGCTCGAGTGCCTCAGCAGCCCAGTCGATTGCTGTGGCAACCTGGGGCAACACTTTCGTGACCGACCGGACGGCACGAAGATCCTCATCGTTCATCGTCGTGACGATTTGCAGCGATGTCATCGTATCGAGGTCCATTGACCTTTGATTACGCTGTTCGGTCGTGAATTTTGTTAAATCGAGCATTTCATTCACCTCATCTTTCCTGTTTCTCGATGTAGTTTTGCTTAATGACACGCGTCGCCCGTTCGTAGTCGCTGGCAACGTAAGCAGCGTACAGGGCATCGACAACCATAAGCTGGGCCATACGCGAAGCCATGGCACCGCTGCGGACCAAGGGTTCACTCGCGGCGACGCCGAGCACGGCATCGGCCATGGTGGCAAGCTTGGATGATCCATCTACTTTGGTAACGGCCACGACGGGACTGTTGTGACGTTGAGCCTCGGCGGTGCAGTCCAGCACCTCTTGCGTCAAGCCCGAGTAGCTAAAGGCGATTGCCATATCGCCCTCATGCATGTTCTTGGCACATAAGAGCTGATCATGCCAGTCGTCGTACAGATGGCACTCTTTGTCGACACGCATGAGCTTTTGCGCCAGGTCGTGCGCGACCAAACGAGAGGCACCAATACCGAACAGATTGACTGCGCGTGCCCGCTTAAGACGGGCCGCGCATCGCTCCAAGACGGTGTAATCGAGCGTTCGCGCCGTCGCCTCGATCGTGCGCACGTTGCTTTTCATCACCTTCCCCACGATACGTTCGACGCTGTCATCCATGGAGATGTCCTCGAGGGCTACGTCTTTCTTGTCGCCTAAGAGCGCCAGCTCGGCAATCAGTTCGCGCTGGAACTCCTTGTAGCCCGCAAAACCCAAACGCTTGCAAAAGCGCAAAATGCTCGAGGGCGAGGAGAACGTGACATCGGCAAGACCGCGGACGGACAGCCCGACCACCTCGTGCGGATGAGCGCTTACATATGCGATGACATTGCGTTCCGCCGGGCTCGCGCTGAGCTCACGCTCGCGAAGCCGCAAAAGCAATCCGTTTGCCATCTCAAACACCTCCGTTGAGAAGAATTAAAGACCAACGAACGATTCGTACCGGATACAAACAGCTTTTGCGGTACATTGTGCCGCATCGTGGCGCACAAAGGGCGAGCGTTCTACCGCTCGCCCCTCAAATCCGACCGCTCGGAAATACGCGCGACACAAAATAATTCAACGAGGTTGCATTATCAGAAACGGGTTTGTTACCGGCTAGCGCCTCGCATGGGCGCCGATCGGCCGAGTCGCATGGCGCACCAACGCCGCCGCCAGCAATACCAACAGCATGGCGGTGACATAGCCCGCAGCATCGAATCCTAAATCGGTAACGTCGAAATGCCTGCCGGGAACAAAGATCTTATGTACCTGATCGCCAACGGAGCAGGCGGCGCAAAAGAGCAATACGGGCACGCAACGGGAGCATACGCTCCACGGACGCCTGGAAAAGCAAACCACGACCACCGAGGCGAACAATCCGACGAAGAAAAACTCTACGGTATGGGCAACGCGACGGACGTTTGTGCCCACCCACATGCGAATGGAAGCAAGTCGGCCAGACCGGACATTCGAGGCAGCCGAATCGGTGCCCCCGGTCATTCCGTTCTCCGTCTGGGCTTCACCCGTGGCATCGGCAGCCTGAACGCCCATAGCCTGACCCTCCACCACACGCGCGGTGGACTCGCTCAGCAACGACGTCTGCACCGCGTTTTGCTCCGTCAGCACCCAGATGCCCGCCAGCGTTGCAGCGAACAGAACGATCGCGGTCCATCCGATTATCTGTTTTACGCGCGCCAAGGGCCAACCTCCTTTTTTGAATATCAGCGAGTGTAGCCCCAAATGGCATCGTCACCGTATCAAAATTTGAATCGCAACAGGAAGCGACAAAGCGACGCAAACCCCTACCCCGCCTCGCGCATCCAGCGATCGAACGTCCCCACGCACACGCCCAGGCATTTTGCTGCCTGGCTGCGGGTAATATCGCCTGCCTCATAGCTATCGCGCACCAGCTCAAACTGAGGAGGGCACGGCTTGCGAGGTCGACCGAAACGAACCCCTCGCGCCCGCGCCGCTGCAATTCCCTCCGCCTGGCGCCGATGGATATTCTCGCGCTCCACCTGCGCCACGTAGCTCAGCAGTTGCAGCACAATATCGGCAATCAGGGTGTTGGTCACATCCGGCGCGCCGCTGGCCCTAGCGCGCGTGTCAAGCAATGGCATGTCCAACACCACAATGGCAACCCCGAGCTCCTTGGTAATGCGTCGCCATTCCTCAAGAATCTCGGAGTAATTACGACCAAGTCGGTCGATAGAAAGCACCACCAGCACGTCCCCGTCTCCCAGGACGTGCAACAGCTCGCGATAATGCGGTCGATCGAAGTCCTTGCCGCTCGCATGGTCGGCATAAATATTCGCTGAGCCCACGCCATAGGCGCCCAGCGCATCCAGCTGCCGATTCAGATTCTGATCGCGCGAACTCACCCGCGCATACCCGTACACCGTCGCCATCTCATCCCCGCTTTCTTGTAAACCTGCCAAAAGGGACAGGTTTATTTTGGTAGGTTTTACCTCTCAAATAGCAGGTAAGCGGGCGGCCGAGCAGACGGCAAGGTAGCCACTATTCAAATGCGGAGGGCGGCCCCGAAAGACCGCCCTCCGCTCTCTCGCCACGAGTCGGGATTTAGCTAATGGATAAGCTTAAAGTCCAAGTGCCCGCGCGTGGTATTGACGCGCGAGACCTCGACAATCACGCGCTGACCCAGTTCATAGTAAATCCCCGTGTCGGCGCCCGTCAGCGTAAGCGCATCCTCGTCGAACTCGAACCACTCGTTGCCCAGGCTCTTGATCGAAACCAAGCCTTCGACCTGCGTTAGGTCCAAGCGCACAAAGAGGCCCATGCTGCTAACCCACGAGACGGTTCCGGCATAGCGCTCGCCCAGACGGTCCTCATAGTACTGGGCAATCTTGATCTTTTGCGTCGCATGGCTGGCGGCATCTGCCGCGCGCTCGGCATCGCTGCATGCGCGGCAGATCTGCGGCAGAATGCGCGGCAGCGACTCGCGTCCCTTGCCGATCAGCCGCGACGTACGGACCAAGGCGTCCTTGCCGCCGAGCTGCTCATAGGCCAACTGCAGCTTGAGTACGCGGTGCACCACCAGATCGGGGTAGCGACGGATGGGACTCGTAAAGTGGCAGTAGCACGGCGCGGCGAGCGCAAAGTGGCCCTCGTTGCGCGGCTTGTACAGCGCGCGCTGCATGCTGCGCAGAAGCAGCGTGTTGACGAGCGGTGCGTTGGCCGTACCGGCGGCAGCATCAACTGCAGCCTGCAGCTCATCGGGGCTCCCCATGGCAATACCGGCAGCACGGCGATCGTCGATGATGCCTAGCTGCGCCAGCGCAACGGCGGCACCGTGCAGGCTATCGGGGCTCGGATCCTCATGCACGCGATAGCAGGCCTCGATATCACGGTCTGCCAGCCACTCTGCAACGCACTCGTTGGCGAGCAGCATGGCTTCCTCGATAAGCGACGTGGCACACGAACGCTCACGCGCCACAATCTGCACGGGCACTCCGTCCTCATCCAATAGAGCGCGAATCTCGGCCGTGTCAAAATCGACTGAGCCGCGGGCGCGACGAATACGACGGCGAAGTTCGGCGAGTTCGTTAGCGGCGACAAGGAAATCGCCGAGGTCGATGTTGTAGCCGCGGGCAGTCTCCTCGCACGCAAGACCGCGCTCAAGCGCTTCCTCGCGCGAGGCCTCGGCAGCCGCAACATCCTCGGCCGCACCCTCCAGCACCGAATACTCAACCGCACCGGCACGCACCAGCAGCGCCTCGGCGCCGTCATAGTCCATACGCACACGCGAGCGAATCACGCTGGGGTACGGATCATAATGCCGCACGCGACCCTGTGCATCGAGCTCAATGTCAACGGTAAACGCAAGACGGTCCTCGTCAGGGCGAAGCGAGCACAGGTCACAGGACAGGCGTTCGGGCAGCATGGGAAGCACGCGATCGGCCAGATACACCGATGTCGTGCGATGGCGCGCCTCAAGATCAATATGCCCGTCCCAAGCCACATAGTGCGAGACATCGGCGATATGCACACCCAGCTTGTAGCCACCCTCGGGCGTGCGCTCCAGCGAAATGGCATCGTCAAAGTCGCGCGCGTCGACCGGGTCGATCGTGATGACAAAGCGGTCGCGCAGATCGCGGCGGAGCGGGTCCTTAAGCGCCGCGGACACATCGAGCGGAAGCCCCTCGGCCTCGTCCAGCGCGGCCTCGGGATAGCTATCGGTATAGCCGTAACGCGCCATCACATATTGAACGCCCAAATCGGGCGCGTCATCTCCGCCAATGCGGCGTTCGATCGTCACGGTACCCGATTCCAGGCGCGTCGGGTAGGTCAAAATGCGCGCGACAACAGCATCACCCGGGTGGACACCCAGACGATCCGCCGAGGTATCCTCGGGCAGAATGAAGAAGTCGGCCTTCAGACGCGAATCGAGCGGCTCGATCACACCGAGCGGACCGGCGGTCTGGTACGTGCCCACCACGCTTATGGCTGCACGCTCAACCACGCTTTCGATCACGGCGCGCCGCTCACCGTGCGGGCTGTTCTTAATGCTCACGGCAACGGTATCGCCATCCATGATCTCGCGCTTACCGCGGCCCATGACCTTGTAGTCGCCGTTTTCGGTTACAACGTAGGCGCTATGCTCATGGAGCTGCACGCGCCCGGTCAGGCTCGGACGGCGTTCGCTGCGCACCGGCCCGCGCTGATTGCGAGCTCCACGCTTATGCTTGTTATTGCGCCCCATGGCGCCTCCTAACTATCGATTGCGAACTCCAAAGAGTCTACCCAAATGATTCGCTTTCCTGCCGTCCCCTAGGGATCAAAAAACGGGCCGCCCCATAAGAGACGACCCGTTGGAAGGGATGAATTCCAGGCATGCCTACACGCGCAGGTAGCGGCGCATGGCGATGGCAGAACCAAAGAGACCGATAATCACGCCGACCAGAATCAGCGCAGCATAGGTCACCAGGTAGTACTGCGTCGGCAGGGCAAACGACATCCAGCCGATGCTCTCCTGCAGACGCGGAATCATCAGATTGCGCAGCAGCTCCAGAACGCCGATGGAAAGCAGCGAGCCCAAAATGGCCTGCAGCACGCCCTCGGTGATAAACGGGCCGCGAATGAAGCCGTTGCTGGCGCCGACCAGACGCATAATCGCAATCTCACGACGACGCGCCGTGATGGACAGGCGAATCGTGTTGTTGATGAAGATGAATGCGATAAAGGTCAGAAGGCCAACGAGCACCACGGCGGCGATGCGGATGTAGTTGGTCACCTGGAACAGGCGGCTCACTTCCTCCTGGCCGTACAGCACGCTCGCGTTGACGTCGCCGTCGTCCGCGATCTTCTGGAAATCGGCATCCTTCTTGAGCTTCTCTGCCGTGCTCTCGACCTTGGACGGATCGTCCATCTCAATAGCGAAGGAAGCCGGCAGCGGGTTCTGGCCGTCGAGCGCGCTCATGGTGGCGTCGGCGTTGCCCGACATCTTGCTCGTATACTCGGCCAGCGCGTCGTCCTTGTCCTTATAGGTCACGGACTTGACGTTATTCCACGTCTTAAGCTCGGCCTCAAAAGCCTGAACATCGGCCTGATCGGCGTCATCACTAATGAACGCGTTGATGACAACCTGATCCTCGACGGTGCCGATCACGGAGTTCAGCATCGCGGAGCCCATGATGAACAGGCCGATGATAAACAGCGAAAGGAAGATCGTGATGACGGCGCCGAGCGAGGTAGTCCAGTTACGGAAGAAGTGGCTGATTGCCTCTTTGAAGGAGTAGCCCACGTTAGTTGGTGCCATAGTTGCCGTAACCTCCCCTCTCCTGGTCGCGGATAACGTGGCCGCCCTCGAGGGCGATCACGCGACGGTGCATGCTATCGACCATCTCGCGGTCGTGCGTGGCGACGATCACGGTGGTGCCGGTGCGGTTAATACGCTCGAGCAGTTTCATGATGCCCAGCGAGATCGCCGGATCGAGGTTGCCCGTGGGCTCGTCGCAGATCAGCAGCGGCGGACGGTTGACCATAGCGCGGGCGACGGCAACGCGCTGCTGCTCGCCACCGGAAAGCTGGTCGGGCAGCGAGTCCATCTGATCGGCCAGGCCGACCAGACGCAGCACCTCGGGCACCTGGCTGCGAATGACGCCCTTGGGCTTGCCGATGCACTGCAGGGCAAACGCCACGTTTTCGTAGGCGGTCTTTTGCGGCAGAAGCTTAAAGTCCTGGAACACGGCGCCAATCTGGCGGCGCAGGAACGGAACCTTGCGGTTCTTGATCTTCATGAGGTCCTGACCGGCAACCAGGATGCGGCCGCTCGTCGGCTTGACGTCGCGGTTGAGCGTCGACAGCAGCGTGGTCTTACCCGAGCCGGAGTGACCGACCAGGAAGACGAACTCGCCCGGATAGATCTCGATGTTGATGTCGTCGAGTGCAGGCTTGTTAGGCTGTGCCGGATAGATCTTGGTGACATGCTCCATAAGGATGACGGGCTCGACACCGGCCTGCTTGGCCATCTTCTTGCGGCTGGCCTGCGGATCGATGGGCGCAAACACCGACGTAAAATCGGGGTTGTTGAGCGCGTTATCGAGGCTTGCGACCTCGGCTGCCTGATCGCTCTCGACCACCGGGGCAGCAGGCTGCGTGGGGTCGGGAATAGCGGCAAAGAGACCGGACTGCGCAGGCTGAGGAGCCGGCGTCGCAGGGACCAAGGGGTCGGGAATGCCGGCCATGGTAGGCTGCGGCGTGGCGGCACCAGCCTGAGGCTGCTCCACGCGAGCGGTCACGGCCTGAACGGGCTCAAAACCCGCCGTGCCGGAAAGCGCGACATCGCTGGTTGGATTGTAGGCAAAGGGATCGGATGCCGGCTGTGCCTGATCTGCCGGCTGAGCGGGGGCCTGAGCAACAGGCTGGCCCTCTGAATCCGGAGTGGCGAAACGACTGCCCTGGACGCCTGCCTGCGTCTTGGGGGCATCATCGCCCGCACCGGAGGTACGGAAGTGGTTACCCACTGGTGCTCCTTATCGTCGTGCGTTTAAACTACATGAGCGCTTTGTATTTTAGCAGCATTAGCTTTGCTGCACATAAGAAGCATGGCGTGCTTAGGGATCCCGTCGGCCGGGCACAGGGTTACTCTCCAAATCGTCCTCGGACATGTCGGAGCCCCCGCTGCGCGCTTCGCGCGGCAGGGGCTCCTCCGTCCTGCGGAAAGATTTGGAGAGTAACCCTGTGCCCGGCCTGCGATAACTAAGGGGTCGCCGCGTTTATCTTGGGGTGCTGCATATACAACGCTGGAAGGGTCTGAATTGCGCTTTGTCGATATATGCCCTTTTCCCTGATGGGACCGTGCTTGAGGGGCGTCTTCATGAGTTGCGGTGAAATAGGGACTGTTTTACCAGTTAAAAGGTCTAATCAGTCCCTATTTCACCGCAACTGAAACAGGGGCGCTCTCCAAGAGAGCGCCCCTGCCGGGTTTCCATAGTTCTGGCGAAGCAGTCCTTGAGATCCGCCTTGCCTTATGCCAAGAACTCCTTGGTGGTCGCCACGATGTTGGCGGCGTCCAGGCCATACTTGTGCAAGAGCTCGGCACCCGGGCCGGACTCGCCAAAGGTGTCGTTGACGCCGATCTTCTTGAGGGGCGTCGGGCACTGCTCGCACAGGACGTCGGCAACGGCGCTGCCCAGGCCACCGATTACAGAATGCTCCTCGACGGTCACGACGTGGCCGGTCTTGGTGGCGCTCTTGACGATCAGGTCGGCATCGATGGGCTTGATGGTGTGCATGTTGATGACCTCGGCGTCGATGCCCTCGGCAGCGAGCTGCTCGGCGGCCTCGAGCTG
>CABSMQ010000068.1:0-10383 GCA_902478965.1 uncultured Collinsella sp.
TGCGACACTGAAGTGAGTGTCCATCCTCGCAGTATCCGGTTCTCAAGGTGCACGCCCCGCGGCTGATCCGGTCCGACCGGGCCGCGCGGCAAGGAGATATATTGCCAGACCGGAGGGGCCCCGGGGGACGTCAATTCCACTCTTCACAAGTCCTACACAACATATTGCTTTCTATAGGTAATAGAAAAACTGGTGCGGATCTTCCGCACGTATCAGATGATGACCCTTTGGTTCAGGAATATATAGAGATCGGTCACCTGTAAGTGTCTATCTACCCGCGCTTTTGCTATATATACCAGCGCTTCAGATAAAAAGAGGGAGCGCCGCGCACAACGCGACACTCCCCTAGCGATTCAAGAGAATCTATTAGGCCTCGAGAGCCTTCTTGGCGATGGTGGCCAGCTCGTTGAAGGACTCGATGTCCTCGTATGCCATCTGAGCCAGGACCTTGCGGTCGAGCTCGATGCCGGCAACCTTCAGGCCGTGCATGAACTGAGAGTAAGAGATGTCGTTCAGGCGAGCAGCAGCGTTGATACGAGTGATCCAGAGAGAACGAATCTCGCGCTTCTTGTTGCGGCGATCACGATACTGATACTGCAGGGAGTGCTGGACCTGCTCTTTAGCATGCTTGTAAGTACGCGAAGCGGCACCGTAGTAACCCTTCGCACGGTGCATAACGGTACGGCGCTTCTTCTTGGCGGCAACAGCGCGCTTAATACGTGCCATGTTCTATCAACTCCTAGACGGTAAAACGAAAAACGAGAACGCGAACTTAGGCGAGACGCGACTTGATGACCTTGCGGTCAGCAGCGGCGATCTCAGTCTCCTGACGGAAGCCACGCTTACGCTTGGTGGACTTCTTGCTCAGGATGTGGCTCTTGAAAGCCTTGGCGCGCATAAGCTTGCCGGTACCAGTCTTGCGGAAACGCTTCTTGGTGCCGCTGTGGGACTTCATCTTAGGCATGAAATACTCCTTAATCGGTTACAGAACACTAGTTACTTGGTATCGCTTGCCGCTTTATCCTCATCGAAGGCGCCCTTAATCGGGGCGAGCAGCATAAGCATGTTACGGCCTTCCATCTTAGGCTTGGACTCGACCGTAGCGTAAGGCTTGAGATCCTCGGCGAGACGCTCGAGAACGTTAAGGCCCTGCTCCGGGTGAGCCATCTCGCGGCCGCGGAACATGATGGTGATCTTAACGCGTGCGCCCTTCTTGAGGAAACGCAGAACATGGCCCTTCTTGGTCTCGTAGTCGCCAACGTCGATCTTGGGTCGGAACTTCATTTCCTTGACCTCGACCTTGGACTGGTTCTTACGAGCAGCCTTGGCCTTCATGGCCTGCTGGTACTTGAACTTACCGTAGTCCATGACCTTGCAGACCGGCGGCTCCGCGTTGGGAGCGATCTCGACCAGGTCGAGACCCTGATCGTCGGCGACGCGCTGGGCATCGCGGATGGCGAACAGGCCGAGCTGAGAGCCATCGACGCCAATCAAACGGCACGAAGATGCAGTGATCTCGTCGTTGATGCGGGTGTCATCAGACTTAGCTATTTTCCCTACCTCCATTCATAAAAAAATAACCCGGCGCTTCTCAGCAACCAGGTCGTACACATAGAGTTCCTCGATTTGAGGAAGAGAATCTAAGTTGTATGACCAGTCAGCTGCTCATTGGCGCCAAAAGGTGGGAACCCTCGGGTTCCTCTTTAGGGCATTGCGGGAACAACGCCTTGCGAATAATAACACGTACAGCGCGTTATCACATTACGTACACGAAAAAGGGGCCTTGACCCCCTTGAACGCTCGCTTGCATGTATGGTGCCCGAGGCGAGACTCGAAGGGCCTTCGCTTCGCGAAGCCCCGGGCTTCGGGCGCGAGGCGCCCTCGCCACGCTCCGCTACAAACAGGCCGCAGGCCTGTTTGCTTAACGCTTCGCGCGCTCACGCGAGTTCGGCACGAAAAAGGGGGCCGCAACCCCCTTGAACGCTCACTTGCATGTATGGTGCCCGAGGCGAGACTCGAACTCGCACGTTGTTGCCAACGGTGGATTTTGAGTCCACTGCGTCTGCCAATTCCGCCACTCGGGCACGTAATGCGTGAGTTAGTTTATCACAGCTTTCTACCGATTAGTCCGAAAATGGAACTTCGAGCATTTCGATGAGTTCGACCGTGCGTAGCATCTCGCGCTGACGGCATCCGCGACCGTCGACCGAAGCCTCACCCATCTGGTTATCGTAAGGGTCCTCGCGCATGCCGTCGAAAGAGGGCTCAAACTCTGCCTGGAATCGATTGTTGGCCACCATACGCCACGGGTCGAGATTGCCAAAGTAGTGACGGCGGCGCCACTCCTCCCCCATCCTGCGAGCAGAAGATCCAAATGACACGTCGGCGTTGAGCCAACCGGTCTGCGGCGTATAGAACTCTGCCCAGTCGTGCGACCCCACCGAATCGGGCGCAACGTACAGGCCGCTCTGCCAACGGGCAGGCACGCCCGCGATACGGCACATGGTGATAAACGTGAGCGCCATAACGCCGCAATCGCCGCGGAGCGAATGCGCGCAGTCATCGGCAATAGATCCCAAAAGCAAGTACGGCGGCTGATAGCGATAGTCGATATGCTGCGTCAGATAATCATAGATAGCACGAGCGCGATCGAGCGGATCCTCGAGTCCGTCAACAACACCGGCCGTCAGCTGCTGCAGATACGGCGTGAATGCAATGTGCGGACGGTCCTCAGAAATATCTTCGGGCAACGGCGCGTCCATACACGGATGCGACGGAAGCGCACCCCCATAAATATCGCGATAAGCGGCTTTGATTTGATAGCGATAGGTCACCGAGAATGAGCGATCACTCGAAGAAGACCACGAGGCGGTACGCGCCGAAGCGTTCGCGGGAGCAACAGCACCCTCCGGCGTCATGTCGAGAATCTCGACCCGAAACTGCTGACGGCAGGCAGCCGCGACGGGAAGCCAAGCGCAAACGGTCTCCCCCTCCAGAGCGCCGGGGACAGACACGGACGCTTTAAGCGTAATGACGCGAGCCAATCCATTTTGCGACTCCATCTCCTTGAGCATCTCGTTGCGCAGTGCAATTCCGTCCGTAGGATCGGGCCGCATGCCGGGAACCTCTTTGGGATATACGCGAAGCGAATCGAGGAAGTTGTCGAGAACGAACAGCTCGCCATCGATAAAGCGCCAGTCAATACGCTTACGGTCAATCAGATCGTCAAACTGCTCCTCGGTAAACTCAGGCCACTCCTCGCGAATCATCGCAATAGCTCGATCGCGCGACACCGAAAAATGAAGCGGCGTCTCAAGCATGCGATACCGCTCGGCACGAACGCAGGCAGCAAGCGAGGGATCAGGATCTTGGGCAAGTAGACGGTCGCAAGCCTCAATAGCCTGCGAAAGATACCCCGCGTCCTTTAAACGGAGAATCTCGGGTGGCAAGCCAACATCTAGAAAACGGAAGTCATCATTGCAAACATCAACAGAGCAACCAACAGGACCCTCGTCAATAACCTTCCCATCCGAAGGCAGCACCTTAACAACAGCCATACTAAAACTCCAAGTCACTAGAACGCTTGAAGTCCATTGTAGCGAGATAAAAAAGAAAGCCCCAATAAAGGAACTCTCAACACCGATAAACGGTACCTATAAAAAATGAATTCAGCCCAGTAACCCTGTAGCGAGTTAACGAAGGAGGCCCCGTTTCCCCGGAGCTGATTCCGTCGCGCGACTTCTGGCGAAACCAGGTGAGCGCGAGGGAAACAGCGTAGGGGAAACGGGGCCTCCGGCGGGAAGTTAAACCGCTACTTACGCCTTGTTGACGGAGCCAAACTCCTCCATGAGCTCCTTGGTGCGGGCAACGATGTTGTCGCGACCAGGCTTGAGGAGCTTGCGGGGGTCAAAGCCCTTGCCCTGCTGATCCTTGCCGGCCTCGATGTACTCGCGAACGCCCTTGGCGAAAACGAGCTGCAGATCGGTGTTGACGTTGATCTTGGAGATACCCAGGGAGATGGCCTTCTTGATCTGATCCTCGGGGACGCCGGTGCCACCGTGCAGGACGAGGGGCAGGTCGCCGGTCTGAGCCTTGATCTCGCCCAGACGCTCGAAGGAAAGGCCAGCCCAGTCGGCAGGGTACACGCCGTGGATGTTGCCGATACCGCAGGCAAGGAAGTCGACGCCCAGGTCAGCAATCTGCTTGCACTCAGCAGGATCAGCGAGCTCGCCGCTGGAGGTCACGCCGTCCTCGGTGCCGCCGATGCCGCCGACCTCGGCCTCGATGGACATACCCTTGGAGTGGGCAAGCTCAACGAGCTCCTTGGTGCGGTCGAGGTTAAGCTGGAAGGTCTCCTCGTGAGAGCCGTCATACATGATGGACGTGAAGCCGGCCTCGATGCACTTGAAGCAGTCCTCGTAAGAACCGTGATCGAGGTGAAGGGCGACGGGAACGGTAACGCCCGTGGCCTCGACGGCAGCCTTGACCATGTCGGCGCAGACCTTGAAACCGCCCATCCACTTAGCGGCACCAGCGGTGCACTGAAGGATCAGCGGAGACTTGGCCTCCTCGGCGGCCTGGAGAATAGCCAGGGTCCACTCGAGGTTGTTGGTGTTGAAGGCACCGAGACCATACTTGCCGGCCTCGGCCTTCTTGAGCATGTCTGCTGCGTTGACGAGCATAAAAGAAACCTCCTGTAAGGTTGCTCCGATAACGCCTGAGATTTTACCACGACATACCCGAGCATAAACGTTCGTTTGTTCACGAATACCATCCGATTGGACAAATTTTGACCGTTTGCCCCACAGAATCGACCCACTGGGGAAAATAGCTTGACGATTGAGCGGTCTTCGTGGTTCGGAAGACGGCTTCGAGCCTACATCTGCATAAACGGGTTCTGCATAAGTTCGCGCGCCATCGTGGTCGAATCGCCATGGCCCGTCAAGCAAACGGTATCGGGCGGAAGCATCTTGGCAAGTTTGGAGAGCGAGCGCATAATCGCCGCCTCGTCACCGCCGGAAAGATCGGTACGACCGTGGCTGCCCGGGAAAAGCGTGTCGCCCACAAAGGCGATGTTTCCCTGCTCGGTCGCGGCGAACAGGACGATGCCGCCCGGCGTATGCCCCGGCGTCTCGATCACCTGCAGGCAGACGTCGCCCACCTCGATTGTATCGCCCTCGGCAAGCAAGCGCGTCGGCTCACCCGGATCGGGCGTCTCGATACCCCACATGGCGCGCTGCTCCTCGATATTTGCGCGAGGTACCGTCACGTCCTTAGCGCACAACTCATATAGTGCGCTGTCGCCAACGACAGCTCGAACCCCGGCAACCCCACCAACATGGTCGGCATGACCGTGCGTGCAGACAGACCCGAGTACGCGCACCTCGGGATGCGCGGTGCGGATATGCTCCACAAGACGCTCGCCCTCCCACGCCGGATCGACGATTAAGCACTCGTCATTCGAAATCACGGCGTAGCTGTTGGTCTGAATCGGGCCGTTGACGAGCGCCTCAATCGAAGCCGTGCCTCGAGGTGTCAGGTCCAAAGTCATATCGTCCATGCGCATACCCTCCTTCTAAAATACGCTCGAGGCACCAAACGATGCCTCGAACGTAACCAATATCTATGATGCTGAGAGGCTCTCGCACCTACACACGGCGCTTGAGTTGCGCTCCGCCCTCGCCGGGCATAAGACGGCGAGCGTCGTAGACCGAATCGACACTGCTGATGGAAGCCAGCAGCGGATCCAGGCCGCTCGCATCCGAAATCTCGACCATAAAGCGCAGGGTCGCAATACCCTCGCGGTTGGTCGAGGTGGCGGCGGAAAGGATATTGCCGCCTGCATCGCCAATGGCAATGGTGACGTCCTTGAGCAGGCCCATGCGGTCCAGGCACTCGACCACGATCTCGACCTGGAAGAGGGTGTCGGCAGCGCCGTCCCACTCCACATCGATCATGCGCTCGGGATGTTCCATAAGACCCTTGACGTTGGGGCAGTTGGCGCGATGCACCGAAACGCCACGACCGCGCGTGATGAAGCCGACGATGTCGTCGCCCGTCACGGGGTTGCAGCAATGAGCCAGACGGACCAGCAGGCCGCTGTTGCTCTCGCCCTTGACGATAATGCCGTTACTAGCGCTCTTGCCGCGCTTTTGCGGCTTGCGGTTGGAGCCGCGAGCAGGCTGCTTCACGACCTCGGCGATAGCCTCGGCCTTGGTGAGCTGTTCCTCGGGCTTGGGGTCCAAGATTTGCTCGACCTTATTGCCCACAGCGCGCGGGGCAACCTTGCCGGCGCCGACGGCGGCAAACAGGTCCTCGAGCTGCTTGAAGTTAAACTGCTCCGCCACGGCGTTGAGTGCACGCGTCGAACGCGGCGTAGAAATGCCATAGCCACGCTTACGCAGGTCCTTGGCCAGCATATCGCGACCGGCGGCAGCGTCGTCGTCCTTGGTCGCAGCGGCAAAATAGCGGCGGATCTTTGACTTGGCGGAAGGTGTCTTAACGATCTTGAGCCAATCGCGCGACGGCTTGGAACTCTTGTTAGTCAGGATCTCGACACGGTCACCCGTCTTAATCTCGTGCGTGAGCGGAGCCACCGCACCGTTGATTTTGGCGCCGACGCAGTGGTTTCCCACCTCGGTGTGAACGGCATAGGCAAAGTCGAGCGGCGTGGAGCCGGCACGAAGCGCCATGACCTCGCCTTTGGGCGTGAAGACAAAGATCTCCTGATCGAACAGATCGACCTTCAGCGAGTGCAGGTATTCCTTGGCATCGGTGATCTCGTCGGAAGCCGCCCAATCGAGCGAATGCTTGAGCCAGTTGATCTGGTCGTCCAAACGTTGAGCGTCATTGGTCTTGGAAGCAGACGATCCGCCCGACTTCTTATATAGCCAGTGGGCGGCAATGCCGTACTCGGCCTGCTCATGCATCTCGTAGGTTCGAATCTGAATCTCGAGCGGACGAGCCGTAGGGCCGATGACCGTCGTGTGGAGCGACTGGTAGTTATTGACCTTGGGCATGGCGATATAGTCTTTAAAGCGACCGGGCATGGGGTGCCACAGCGTATGCACCGCGCCGAGCGTGGAGTAGCAATCGCGCACCGAATGCGTGATGACGCGCAGTGCCACCAGGTCGTAGATCTCGGAGAATTCCTTGCCCTTGCGCTTCATCTTTTGGTAGATGGACCAATAGTGCTTGGAACGGCCGTTGATCTGGAAGTCCTCCAGGCCAATGCGGTTGAGTTCGTCGGTGAGTGTCTTGATGGTCTCAGCCAGATAGCGCTCACGGACCTCGCGCGACTCCGCCACCATGCGCGCGATGCGCTGGTAGGCATCGGGCTCCAGGTAGAAGAAGGACAGGTCCTCGAGCTCCCACTTAATAGAGCTCATGCCCAGGCGGTCAGCCAAGGGCGCGTACACGTCCATGGTCTCGCGAGCCTTAAACAGGCGACGATCCTCGCGCAGGGCTGCCAGCGTTCGCATGTTGTGCAGACGGTCGGCAAGTTTAACGATGATGACGCGAATGTCCTTGGACATGGCGAGGAACATCTTGCGCAGCGTGAGCGCCTGCTTCTCGTCCATGCTGTCGACTTCGATGTTGGTGAGCTTGGTCACGCCATCGACGAGCTCGGCCACCGTATCGCCAAACAGGCCGGAAACATCGGTGAGCGAGGTCTCGGTGTCCTCGACGGTATCGTGCAACAGCGCGGCGCACACCACGTCACAATCCATCTTGAGATCGGCCAAAATGATGGCAACCTCGACGGGATGGTTAATGTACATCTCACCCGAGCGGCGCTTTTGGTTACAGTGCTTCTCGGCGGCAAAGCAGTAGGCTTGCTCCACCTTGGAGAAGTCGTCCTCATTCATATATTTGAGGCACAAGCGCTCCAGCTTGTCGTAGCTGTCCGCCATAATCTCGGGCGGCAGCTCATCGGCATGCTTATAGTGCTCCATCTCCGAAAACGGCTGGAGGGTGGAATCATGGGCGGTACGGGCTGCGGCATCCATCGAGGTCCCCTTCCCCTAGGCCCGCGGTACGATCGGGCGGTTAACTTTGGCTAGCATATCAGAAGCGCACGAATCGAGCGCCCAACTCCGGAAAGCCGAGAACTCCATGCGCGAGCGCAAGCCCTCCAAATAGCGAATTGACCTGCTCAATTGCACGCGGCCGGGGTTTTCGGCCATCGCGATGCGACGGGTGTCGTCAAATCCCGAAACGCGACAAAAACCAAGCTCTTCGAAGATTCCCAAGCCGCTTTCCACCGAGCGCTCGTCGACCGGCGTGCGAGCATCGATGGCAAGGCACATCTGCGCGATGTCGATATCGCTCGCGCTAAAGAAATCGTCCCCGGTCTTGCCGCGGTTGGAGCGCCACATGGTCTGCAGCGCGCGATAGAGCGTGACGAGCTCGTCGCGCTCGGGCGCATAGCAGTCGAGTAGGCGCTCGTTAATACGGGCGTCACGCGACGAATAGAGTAGATGGATCACGGCGGGTTGGCCATCGCGACCGGCGCGGCCGCTCATCTGGTTAAACTCAATGCCGCCAAACGGCATGTGATAGAGCACGACATGGCGAATATCGGGAAGGTTGACGCCCTCGCCAAAGGCGGATGTCGAGACGATGCAGCTGAGGCTGCCGTCTCGAAACGCCTCCTCTACGCGATGGCGGTCGGTGCGCGTAAGGCCAGCGTTATAGAACGCGATACGGGTCGCACAGTCGGGAACGCGTTTGCGTAGTGTCTTGGCGAGCGCCACGGACTGGTCGCGCGAATTGACGTAAATGACGGTCTTCTCCCCCGTCGCCACGATCGACACCAAACGGTTCTCGCGACTTGCAAGATCACGGTCGTCCTCGAGCTGCAGGTTCTCGCGCACCGTCTCGTCGACCACCGTGTGAGTGATCGGAAGCATGCGGGCAAGCTCGGCCACGACCGGAGCCGTCGCGGTGGCCGTCGCGGCCATAACGACCGGGTCGCCCAGGGCTTTGAGGATATCGGGCATGTCGAGATAGGCGCTGCGGTCGCCGCCCTTGGCAAGGCCAGCGTGGTGCGCCTCATCGATAACGACAAAACCGATGCGCCCCGAACGCGCAAAGCGGTCGCGGTGAATGGACAGGAACTCGGGTGTCGTGAGCACGATGCCGGTACGGCCCGAAGCCAAGCCGGCAAACACGTCATCGCGCGCCGCCTCCACGGTCTCGCCGGTCAGCACGCCAACGCCAATGCCAAGCGATGCCATCGTCGACGAGAGGTGATAGGCCTGGTCGGCAACGAGCGCACGCAGCGGATAGACAAAGATGCTCGCACGTCCGCGAAGCACCGCCTCACGCGCGGCATGTACATGGAAGATGAGCGACTTGCCGCGCCCCGTTCCCATAACGGCCAGAACACTTTGGTGATCGGCCAGGGCATCGAGCGCCTCGACCTGCGCGCGGTGCGGCTGGTTCGAGCCGATAAAGCTATGGATAAGCGAGCGCGTGAGCTCGGTATAGGAAAGCTGGGCGAGCGTCTCGCGCTTGCGCGACTCCAGGCGCAGGCCAGAATCCGCCGGCTGCACGCCACGACGAAGCTCGCATGCCGGATCGTCGACGCCGGGCAGCGTGGTATCGCGGACCAGAACATCCTTGATCATGAGCTTGGGCTTCACACGCCCCTGCCAATGCTCGGCAACGGCCTCGAACACCAAGTCGACAGCGCTATCGCAGTTGATGAGCTTATCGATTTGCGGCACGCGGAACATAATGGCCGGCACGCTCGCGGCGCCATCGGTCGCCACAAAGCGCATGTGCTCGCCGGTCTTACCCACCACGGCGCAATCGCACATCGTCACGCCCTCGGCAGCCAGCAGCGGCACCTTATTACCCTGGCCAAACGGCTCAAGGCGGGAAATCTGCTCTATAGTCTCGATATTCAGCTCGGAAAGGTCGACCGTGGCGGCAACCTCGTCGATGTCTTCAAAGTCCTCAGCGGGAATCTCCGATAGCACGGCGGAAAGGCGACGACGGAATTCATCGAGCTTGGATGCCTCGATGGTCACACCCACCGCACCGGCATGTCCGCCGCGACGAATCAGCAGGTCGGAACAGCGCTCGACGGCGTCAAACAGGTTAACTTTGCCCACCGAGCGACCAGAGCCGCGCGCGATACCGTCCTCGATCGAGAACAGCAGCGCCGGCACGTGATAGCGGTTGGTCAGACGGCTTGCCACGATGCCCTTGACGCCCTCGTGCCAGCCTTCGCCGCCCACAACGATCGCGCGCCCGCCGTCATAGGTCTCCTCGACCTTTGCCATGGCATCGCGCGTGAGCTCCGCCTCGATCTCACGGCGCTGGCGGTTGATTTCCTCGAGCTCAGCCGCCAGCGCCGTGAGATCGAGGCGGAGC
>CABSMQ010000069.1:0-10064 GCA_902478965.1 uncultured Collinsella sp.
AGTCTGTCCCCAATGACTGCCAAACAACGGCCACTCATTTAAGCCTGTCCCCAATGAGTAGGGATCAAAAAAGGCCCGGGTGCCGTGGGGCATCCGGGCCTTTGCTAGCAACTTGATGTTGCGGGCAGCTTAGAACTTGTGGCCGCACTTCTTGCAGACGCGCAGCTTGTTCTTGCCGTCCTTCTCGTGACCGACGCGGGTAACCTTACCGCACTCGGGGCAAACGAGATTGACGTTGGAGGCGTCGATGGGAGCCTCCTGCGAAACGATGCCGCCCTGCTGGTTGGCAGCGTTGGGCTTGACGGCCTTCTTGACGACCGAAACGCCCTCGACAACGACCTTGTTCTCGGCGGGGAGAGCACGCAGGACAACGCCCTGCTTGCCGCGATCCTTACCAGAGAGAACCTGGACCTTATCGCCCTTCTTGATATACATATATCTCCCCTAACTACAGGGTCTCGGGAGCGAGCGAGACGATCTTCATGTACTTCTTGTCACGAAGCTCGCGAGCGACGGGCCCGAAGATACGGGTGCCGACGGGCGAACCATCGTTGTTGATGACAACGCAGGCGTTCTCATCAAAGCGAATGTAGGAGCCATCCTTGCGGCGGATCTCCTTAACGGTGCGAACGACGACGCAACGGACAACGTCCTTCTTCTTGACGTTGGCGCCAGGGGTAGCCTCCTGGACAGCACCGATGAACACATCGCCGATGCCTGCATAACGACGCTTGGAACCGCCAAGCACCTTGATGCAGCGAATCTTGCGAGCGCCGGAGTTGTCGGCGACGTTCAGCATGGTTTGCATCTGAATCATGGTAGATGTTCCTCCGAACTAAGAACCGAAGAGAGGTGCGCAGCCTTTATGCGGCCCGTGGTATGCAAGCCAGGCATACGCACATCTTCGGAAACGTACAAGTCGTAAGAGCGACTGCTTATTTAGCGCGCTCGACGACCTCGATGAGGCGCCAACGCTTCATCTTGGACATAGGACGGGTCTCCATAACGCGGACGGTGTCGCCCACGCCAGCCGTGCACTCCTCGTCGTGAGCGTGCAGCTTCTTGGAGCTGGTCATCATCTTGCCGTACTTGGGGTGACGCTTACGCTCGGTGATGGTGACAACAATGGTCTTGGCACCGGAGACGGAGGTAACGACACCCGTACGGACCTTACGCGAGTTACGCGAATCAGTCATGTTCTCTCCTTAGGTCCTACTCGGCGACAGCGGACTTCTCCGCTGCGATCTCACGGGCGCGCTGCTCCGTGAGGACGCGAGCGATGTCCTTCTTCACGGTGTTGACGCGAGCGGTGTTGTCCAGCTGGCTGGTGGCCATCTGGAAACGAAGGTTAAAGAGCTCGGCGCGCATTTCCTTCAGCTTCTCAACGAGCTGAGCGTCCGAGAGCTCACGAATCTCTGCGGGCTTCATTAGTTCTCCTCCTTGGCGGCGGCGGCGTCCTCAGCAGCCCACTTGGCCTCGAGAGCGGCCTCCTCAGCCATCTCCTTCTCGATGCGCTGCTCAGCGTTCTTGGCAGCAACAATCTTGGTCTTGATGGGAAGCTTGTGCTGTGCAAGACGCAGAGCCTCGCGAGCGACCTCCTCGGGCACGCCCTTGACCTCGAACATGATACGGCCGGGCTTGACGACGGCCACCCACTCCTCGGGGTTACCCTTACCAGAACCCATGCGAGTCTCGGCAGGCTTCTTGGTGATGGGCTTATCGGGGAAGATCGTGATGTAGACACGACCGCCACGCTTCATGTAGCGGGTCATGGCAATACGAGCGGCCTCGATCTGACGGTTGGTGATCCAATGGGCCTCGAGAGCCTGGATACCAAACTCGCCGAAATGCAGCTCGGTATTACCCTTGGCCTGGCCCTTCATGGAGCCACGCTGCACCTTGCGGTGAAGAATACGCTTAGGGGCAAGCACTACTGACCCCTCCTCTCGGAGTTACGACGACGAGGACGGGAAGAGCCCTCGAGTGCAGGGTTGGGAACGGGCTGACCCGGGAGCTTCTCGCCCAGGTAGATCCAGACCTTCACGCCGCAGGCACCCATGGTGGTGCTGGCGACAGCCGTGCCGTAGTCGATCTTGGCACGGAGGGTGTGCAGAGGCACGCGACCCTCGCGGTACCACTCACGACGGCCCATCTCGGCACCGCCGAGACGACCGGAGCACTGGATACGGATGCCCTTGGCGCCGGCCTTGCGGGCGGACTGGACAGCCTTGCGCATAGCGCGACGGAAGGCAACGCGGCCCTCGAGCTGCTCGGCGATGGACTGAGCAACGAGGTTGGCGTCGAGCTCGGGGCGCTTGATCTCGACAACGTCGACGGAGAGCTGGCCCTTGGAGACGCCAGCGACCTTCTCGAGCTCGGTGCGGAGGGTATCGATCTCGGCACCCTTCTTACCGATGACAACGCCGGGGCGAGCGGTGAGGATGATGACCTTCACCTTGTCGCCAGCGCGCTCGATCTCGACGCGGGAGACAGCTGCGCGGGAAAGACGCTTCTCGAGGTACTTGCGGATCTCGAGATCGTTACCGAGGGTCTTAGCGTAATCCTTCTCTGCGAACCAGCGGGAGCGCCAGTTCTCGGTGATGCCAAGACGGAAGCCGGTGGGGTAGACTTTCTGACCCATACAGCTTTACGCCTCCTTTCGAGGAGCAACGACGACGGTGATGTGGGAAGTACGCTTCAGAATGCGAGAAGCGGAACCCTTGGCGCGGGGACGGATGCGCTTAAGCGTCGGACCCTCGTCAACATAGGCAGCGGCGACAACCAGGTTGTCGGCACGCAGACCGTTGTTGTTCTCGGCGTTCGCAACGGCGGAACGGAGAACCTTCTCGACATCCACGGCGACGGCGCGGTCGCAGAAGTGGAGGATGTCGAAGGCCTGAGCGACAGGCTTGCGGCGGATCAGATCGACCACCAGGCGGGCCTTGCTGGGGGAAACACGCACGTACTTAGCGACGGCGCGAACCTCGGTGGCCTCAGTTTCAATAGACTTAGTTGCCATTTACGGTTAACCCCCTATTTGGCCTTGTGGCCACGGAACGTACGAGTCGGCGCGAACTCGCCGAGCTTGTGACCAACCATGGACTCGGTAACATACACGGGCACATGCTTGCGGCCGTCGTGGACGGCGATGGTGTGACCAACCATCTCGGGGAAGATGGTGGACGCGCGGGACCAGGTCTTCACGACGTCCTTCTTGCCAGCCTCGTTCATCGCGGTGATACGCGAGAGAAGGCGAGTCTCCACGAACGGGCCCTTTTTGAGACTTCTGCTCATAAGTGCTTTCTCCTAAAACTCGGTATCCGAAATTACTTCTTACGGCGACGAATGATGTGCTGGTTCGAGACCTTCTTCTTCTTGCGCGTACGAAGGCCCTTCGTCGGCTTACCCCAGGGGGTAACAGAGGGACGACCAGAGGTGTGGTTCTTGCCCTCGCCACCGCCGTGCGGGTGGTCGACAGGGTTCATGACGGTACCGCGGACGGTCGGGCGCACGTTCAAGTGACGCTTACGGCCGGCCTTGCCGATGACGATGTTGGCGTGATCGGCGTTGCCGACCTCACCGACGGTGGCGCGGCAGGTAACGAGGATGCGGCGCATCTCGGAGGAAGGCATACGGACGATAGCGTACTTGCCCTCCTTACCCATCAGCTGGCAGGAGTTACCGGCGGAACGGGCGATAGCAGCGCCCTTGCCCGGCTGGAACTCGACGGCGTGGATGAGCGTACCGACGGGGATGTCGGCGAGGGGCAGAGCGTTGCCCGGCTTGATGTCGGCGTCAGAACCGGACATGATGGTCTGACCGACCTCGAGGCCCTTGGGAGCCAGGATGTAACGCTTCTCACCGTCAGCGTAGTGCAGCAGAGCGATGCGAGCGGAACGGTTCGGATCGTACTCGATCGTGGCAACCTTGGCGGGCACGCCGTCCTTGTTGCGCTTGAAGTCGATCACGCGGTAACGACGCTTCACGCCGCCGCCCTGGTGGCGGGTGGTGATGCGGCCGTTGTTGTTACGACCGGCCTTCTTGGGCAGGGGCTCGAGAAGAGACTTCTCGGGCTTGGTGCAGGTGATCTCGGAGAAATCGGAGATCGTCTGCCAACGCCTACCAGCGGAGGTCGGCTTAAGGTGCTTTACAGCCATTACAATCCCTTTCAATAGGAATCCGTTAGCCATCGCAGACAGGGATTCGAGGTTCTGCCTCGGGTGCGATGACACCGGACGTATACACGGTTCCGGGCGTGTCCATTTTATACGCCCAAAACCTTGAGCTCTCGCCTCCCCTATTTGGGAGGCATGAGCTCACTCAACAGCAGCGAGTCTTAGGCCTGGTTGCCAAAGACCTCGATGGTGTCGCCCTCGGCCAGCGTGACGATGGCCTTCTTCCAAGAACGGGTCTTGCCGGCGACATAGCGCACGCGCTTGGTCTTGGGCTTGACCGTCAGGGTGTTCACGCGAACGACCTTGACGCCGAAGATCTCCTCGACAGCGTCCTTGATCTGATACTTGTTAGCATCTTTGGCGACCTCGAACGTGTACTTGTTCTGCTCCATGCCGGAGAAGGAACGCTCGGACACGATCGGACGGATGATGATCTCGTGGGCGGTCATTTATGCAAGCACCTCCCCGAAGTGAGCGGCGATGTCGGCGGGCATCAGCACAGCGTTGTTGTTGACGAGATCGTAGGTGTTGGCCTCGTCGGCAGTGATGATGAACGTCTTGGGAATGTTGCGGAACGACAGGTAGGCGTTGACGTCCTCATCGCGAACGATGATGGTCAGACGCTTGCCCTCAAGGCCGAGAGCCTTGAGCATGGCAACGGCAGCCTTGGTGGAAGGCTTCTCGAAGCCGTAGTCGTCGACGAGCACGAGCTCGCCATCGGCCAGCTTGGCGGACAGCGCGGAGCGCATAGCCAGCTTGACCTCCTTGTTGTTCATACGCTTAGCGTAGGAACGGGGCTTGGGGGCGAAGACAACGCCACCGTGACGCCACTGGGCAGCACGGATGGAACCCTGGCGGGCACGGCCGGTGCCCTTCTGACGCCAAGGCTTCTTGCCGCCACCGGAAACCTCAGAGCGGCCCTTAGCGGACTGGGTGCCCTGACGCCAAGAGGCCATCTGGCACTTGACGATGTGGTGCATAACGTGGATGTTCGGCTCGATGCCGTACACCTCAGCGGCGAGCTCGGCCTCGGCGACCTTCTTGCCCTCGCTGTTCTTTACTTCAAACTTTGCCATTTAAGTGTTCTCCTTGGTATGACGCTGGGCTAAATGGGCTGGGCCCTTAGGCCATACGGATGGCGACGAGACCATTCTTGGCACCCGGGACAGCGCCCTTGACCAAGATGAGGTTCTGCTCGGCATCGATGCGGACAACGGAAAGGTTCTTGACGGTAACGCGCTCGTTACCCATGTGACCGGCCATCTTGACGCCCTTGAGGACGCGCGCAGGATAGGCGCACTGACCGATAGAACCGGGGTGACGCTGGAAGTGAGAACCATGCGTCATAGGACCGCGGCGCTGACCCCAGCGCTTGATGCGACCCTGGAAGCCCTTACCCTTGGAGGTACCGATGACGTCGACCTTCTCGACATCAGCGAAATCAGCGACGGTGACGACCTCGCCGACCTTGTGCTCCTCGCCGTTCTCGACGCGGACCTCACGAAGGAAACGGACAGGCTCGACGCCAGCCTTAGCGAAGTGACCAGCCATGGGCTTGTTCACGTTCTTGGCCTTGATGTCGCCGAAACCGATCTGGACGGCGTCATAGCCGTCGGTTGCCTGAGTTTTAACCTGCGAGACAGCGCAGGGGCCAGCCTGGATGACCGTGACGGGAACGACGTTGTCGTCCTCGTCCCAAACCTGGGTCATGCCAATCTTGCGGCCGAGAATCATGCTGATCAAGATATGATCCCAACTCTCGCGTGGTCTTGGGACAATGCGTACACCACCGAGCGTACGCCCCTAGAGGACCACTACTTACACGACGTGCTCCCCAACCTTGTATTATGTCCAGACTACCTGACAACCCTATTAAGCAGGCATTTTGTCCAGCCAGAATACTCCCCTGGTTTCACACAGCTGTTTAGTATACACGGCTGCGGGCGTATCCATCGAGATTCATATTTCACTCACATTGTTTACGCAGGTAAAGTGCGTGGATGGCTCCTGGGCACGGCGGAGGGCCGGAGAAATATATTAAGGTCCCTGCTCTACAGTCCTGCGCAAGACGGAGAGCACATTAAGTGCTCTCCTTTGCGTGCGGAACTCGCGATGACCTTAATATATTTCTCCGGCCCTCCGCCGTGCTCGGGAGACGACACGTTGATGTCTGCTTAACTCTGCTCGCTCAGCTAATTACTTTGTTGAGGGTCCACTATTTGCTGGAGGGTGAACTTGCATTGCATTGGCTCGCCTTCTGCTTGTGGCTTTGCTTCGTCAAAATCGAAGATCATGATGGCGCAGTTGGGGAGTTTTGCTGGGAGCTCGAAGCCCTCTGGGGCTGCAGCCTTGATGAATTGGCGGCTGGCGCTGCCGTGGCTTACTGCTAGGAGGGTTTCGATACCATCGGCGCCCATGAGATTGGTGAGGGTGTCTACCATGCGCTCTTGCAGCGCGCGGCTTCCTTCTCCTCCGAAGGGGACCAGATCCTCGCCCGGATCCCAAACGTCGGTGGGTAGCGCGTCGTGGGGGCCTTCTTCGAAGGTGCCGTAGCAGCGCTCGATGATGCCTTCGCAGGGCTCGACAGCGGCGTCCGGGCCGAGAAGTTCGCGTGCGACGAGACTTGCCGTGTCCATGGCTCGGCCTAAGGGTGATGAGACCACTTTGTCGGGGACGACGCCGTGGGCCTTGAGCCATGCGGCCGCCATTCCCGCTTGTTTGCGGCCCAGGTCGGTCAACGGTGAATCGCAGCGACCCTGGACGAGCTTTTTAACGTTGAATTCCGTCTGACCGTGACGGAGTAGATACAGCTTCTTCATGCTCTCCCCTTCTGCATCAATAGCTTGCGTGGCTCAATCCTGTTCGTGGGTATGCCCTACGTAGTCTTCGTCGATCGTAATCTTGGCAATCGACTTGGGGTATTCCGATTCGACCCTCTGGGCCAGCGCGTGTTTGAGCTCATCGGCACTCATCTGCAGATCCGAGGGACGCACGCAGTCAAAGATCACGTTGGTGTGCGTGGGACCCGGCACGCAGCGCAGATCGTGAATCGAAAGGCGGCTATCAATCTCGTGGGCCATAGCGTTGATGCGCAGGCGCATGCTCGCCACATTTGAATCGTCGGTCACGATGGGATCGTAATGGAGCGTGACGATCATGCCGTCCTCGTCCCTAAACGACTGCTCGATGTTATCGAGCGTGTCGTGACTTTCCAGCGGGCTGGCCTCGGCCGCCATCTCGGCGTGAGCGCTTGCGAACTTCCTGCCCGGGCCATAGTCGTGGACCATCAAATCGTGAACGCCCAAAACGCCGGGATAACTCATGATCTTGTCTCGAATGTGCTTGACCAGCTTAGGATCGGGCGTCTGGCCCAAAAGCGGGCTCACCGTATCCTGGATGAGCTCAAAGCCGCTCCAGCCAATATAGGCGCCAACGGCAAGTCCAACCCAGGCATCAAGATTGATATGCGTCACCTGGGAAACAATCGCGCACGCCAGCACGGCACCCGTGGCCAGGACATCGTTCTTTGAGTCTTGAGCCGTCGCATGCAGCGTATCGGACTCAATACGGTCACCGAGCTTTTGGTTGAGGGCCGCCATCCACAGCTTTACAACCATCGAAAGCGCCAGGACTGCCACCAGGGCAAGCGAGAACTCGACAGGTTCGGGGTGGATGATACGCTCAAACGAAGACTTAACCAGTTCGAGTCCGATCAGCAGCACGAGCGCCGCCACGACCAGACCCGAGAGATACTCGTAGCGGCCATGGCCGTAAGGATGTTCGGGGTCTGCCGGCTTGCTCGCCAGTTTAAAGCCCAGCACGCTCACGATGTTTGAGCTTGCGTCGGATAAGTTGTTCATAGCATCCGCCACAATCGAAACCGATCCCGACAGCACGCCAATTGCACCCTTCGCAGCGCATAGTGCCACATTGGCGAGAATGCACACCACGCCCGTTAACGTGCCCACGCGTGCACGATCGCCCTGCGCACGACGAACGATCCACTCGACCATCTATATCTGCCCCCAACAGTTTTACTCATACACCCGTTTGTCGAATAGCTCAGTAGTGTAGACCCTTTACCCCATCGGCACAAAAAAGGCCGCAACCCTTAGGGCTGCGGCCTTGCAAATCGCACTATCGAGCAAAAAGCTTAGAGCTTGATGTCGATGTCGACGCCAGCGGGGAGGTCGAGACGCATGAGCGAATCAACGGTGCCCGAGGTGGGGTCGAGGATGTCGATGAGGCGCTTGTGGGTGCGCATCTCGAACTGCTCACGGGAGTCCTTGTTCACGTGCGGCGAGCGGATAACCGTGTACAGGTTGCGCTCGGTGGGCAGGGGGACAGGACCGGAAACGCGAGCGCCGGTCTTCTGAGCGGTCTCGACGATGAGCTTCGCGGACTGATCGACGACCTCGTGATCATAGCCCTTGAGGCGAATGCGGATCTTCTGGGTAGCCAACTTAAACCTCCAAAGAGTGCGAGAGATGTTCTCGCGGATTACGTAACAGGGAGCTCGAACTTAGGCGTTCTTGCTCATGACCTCGTCCACGATGGACTTGGGCGCGGGCTCATAAGAGTCGAACTGCATCGTGTAGGATGCACGGCCCTGGGTCTGGGAGCGAAGGTCGGTAGCGTAACCGAACATCTCGCCCAGCGGCACCTTGGCACGGATGAGCTTGCTGTTCTTGCGATCCTCCATACCCTCGATCTTGCCGCGGCGACCGGAGAGGTTGCCCATAACGTCGCCCATGTACTGCTCGGGGGTCTCGACCTCAACAGCCATGATCGGCTCGAGCAGCTGCGGATCGGACTTCTTGAGGGCGTCCTTGATAGCCATGGAACCGGCGATCTTGAAGGCAGCCTCGGAGGAGTCGACCTCGTGGTAAGAACCGTCGAACAGGGTGACCTTAACGTCGAGGACCGGGAAGCCGGCGATAACACCGGTGTTCAGGGCCTCCTGGATGCCCTTGTCGATGGACGGGATGTACTCCTTGGGCACGACGCCGCCGACGATAGCGTTGACGAACTCGTAGCCGAAGCCCTCCTCCATCTTCTCGAGCTTGATGACGGCGTGGCCGTACTGACCGCGACCGCCGGACTGACGGACGAACTTGCCCTCAGCCTTCTCGACGTCGTGACCAGCGGTCTCGCGGTAGGCAACCTGGGGCTTACCAACGTTAGCATCAACCTTGAACTCGCGGAGCAGACGGTCGACGATGATCTCGAGGTGCAGCTCGCCCATGCCGGCGATGATGGTCTGGCCGGTCTCGTGGTTGGTGGACACCTGGAAGGTCGGGTCCTCCTCGGCGAGCTTGGTCAGAGCCAGGGACATCTTGTCCTGCTCGGCCTTGGTCTTGGGCTCGATGGCAACGTCGATAACGGGCTTAGCGAACTCGATCTTCTCGAGGACGATCTCCTTGCCCTCTTCGCACAGGGTGTCACCGGTGGTGGAGTTCTTGAAGCCGACGCAAGCGACGATGTCGCCGGCGGCAGCGTCGTCACGGTCGATACGCTCGGCGGCGTTCATCTCGAGGATGCGGCCGAGGCGCTCGCGCTGACCGTTGGAAGCGTTGACCACGTAGGAGCCGGACTCGGCGCGGCCGGAGTAAACGCGGACATAGGTGAGCTTACCGACGAACGGGTCGGTCATAATCTTGAAGACCAGGCCGGAGAAGGGCTCGTCGAAGGAAGGATGACGCTGGATCTCCTCGCCGGTGTCCGGATCGGTACCGGTGACGGCCTCGACGTCGAGCGGGCTGGGCAGGTAGTCGACGACAGCGTCGAGCAGCTCCTGAACGCCCTTGTTCTTGTAGGCGGAACCCACGAAGACGAGGTTGAGCTCGTTGGCCAGAACGCCCTTGCGCAGAGCAGCCTTGAGCTCCTCGA
>CABSMQ010000070.1:0-9818 GCA_902478965.1 uncultured Collinsella sp.
GGCACGCGTCACGCCGATGTGCTGCTGTACACCGGCGCCGTGACGCGTGCCATGCGCATGCCGGCCCTGCGCGCGTTTGAGGCCGCACCCGATCCCAAGATCGTGGTGTCCTATGGCGCGTGCGGCTGCACCGGCGGCATCTTCTACGACAACTACTGCGTCTGGGGCGGCACGGATAAGATTCTGCCGGTCGATGTCTACATCCCCGGCTGCCCGCCCAGCCCCGCGCAGACCGTCTACGGCTTTGCCATGGCACTTGGCCTGCTGGACCAAAAGCTCCATGCCGAGACTACGGTGGAGGCTGCCGGCGAGCAGGCCGATATCCTGCACCCCGGCGTGCCGTACAAGCTGCGCGTTGCCATCGAGCGCGAGGCTCGCGCCATGAGCGGCTACCGTTACGGCCGCGACCTGGCCAACGAGTTTATGGATACGCTCGAGGACGCGCCCAAGGGTGATATCCGAGGTGCCATGGCGCTGCTCATCGACAAGCAGGACGATCCGCGCCGCGTTGAGGTGTACTCGGCGTTACAGGATCTGGTACTGGCCGGAGGTCGCTAGATGGAGCTCACGGACCGCTCTGGTTACTTTGCGGGCCCCGGCATGCTCGGCGGCTCTTTTGGCGATGCCTCGCGCGCAAGCGACGAGGCCGCCGAGGGCGTCGCCGACCCCTGCCTGGGCCATACGCCCGACCAGGTGGTCTTCTACGAGCTTACGCGTAAGTTTGTGGAGACCGAGGAAGACGTTCCCCAGGAGGCCTGCGACGTGCTGTACTACACGCTCGCCGTGGGCCACCACACCGGCGTGCTCGACTGCTTTGAGCCGCGCCTGTCGGTGCCGGTGAACGTGTTCTATACGCTTATCGACGCGCTGCCGGAGGGGGAGGCCAAGACCAAGTTCGAGGCCATCCGCTTCTTTGGCGAGTGCCAGCTCGACAAGGCGGCGGTGCCGTCGCTGCTCGAGGCCTGTGACACGCTGCTCGACGATCGCGGTTTTCGCGGTTCTGCCAAGGCCGGCATCTCGGTGTTCGACGACGACTTTGGCCTGCATGCCCAGCAGGTCGCGTTTCTGATGAAGTTTCGCGATCTGGTTGAGCGCGTGCGCGATGTGTCGGGCGTGTATCTGACAGGAAGGTTGCAGTAATGGGTCGCGTTGTGGATGGTCGCGTGAACGGTGCCCCGTTTGCGGGTATCGTGCTCACGGCGGGAAGCGTGCTGCGTGCCGACGATGCCGCCGGCCCCGTGCTCTCCAAAAAGATGGAGGACGCGCCGCTTGCCGGCTGGTACACCATCGATGGCGGTCAAACGCCCGAGGATGACATCATCGAGGTCAAGCGTGAGCGTCCGCCGCGGTTGGTTTTGGTCGATGCCGCCGACATGGCGCTGCCCGTCGGCGCCATCCGCTTGCTCGACAAACGTGACGTGGCCCGCAAGTCGATGTTCACCACGCATTCGCTCCCTTTGTCGATTCTGATCGAGGAAATCGAGCAATCGTGCGAAGATATCGTCTTCATAGGGATTCAGCCGGGCGATACGGAGTTTTACAACCCCATGTCCCCGGAAGTCTTTGACGCCGTCGACGCCGTGTACGACGCCGTGGCCGCCAACGACTTTTCCCACTTTGTCCGCTTGGGACAAGAGCAATAGGAGCGCTTGTCCCTGCTGATTAGGAAAGAAGTGATTGACATGGCAGATTCCAAGGCGGAGTACCCCGCTCCCGATTGCCTGGCGCCCGCCGCGATCGAGGCCAAGACCGAGGCCGCCGGCGTGACCAAGGCCAACCTGCCGGTCGCAAAGGCCTTTCTGTTGGCAATGTTCGCCGGTGCGTTTATCGCCTTCGGCGGCCTGTTCTTTACCGTGTTTTTGAGCGACAGCACGCTGGGCTGGGGTGCCCAGCGCGTCGTGGGCGGCCTGTGCTTTTGCCTAGGCCTGGTGCTGGTGCTGGTGTGCGGCGCCGAGCTGTTTACCGGCAATTCGCTTATGGTCTGCGCGCTCAAGAGCAAAAAGATCACCCTGGCTCAGATGCTCAAGGCTTGGGTCGTCGTGTGGGTCGGCAATTTTGTCGGTGCCTTGTTCATCGTCTTTTTGGTGTACATGGCCGGTATCTATAAGCTCAACGGCGAGGCGGTCGCCAATTCCATGGTGAGCGTCGCCGCCGGCAAGGTGACGATCGACTGGGTGACGATCTTCTTCCGCGGTATCCTGTGCAACATCTTTGTGTGCCTGGCCGTGTGGATCGGTACCGCCGGCAAGACCGTGGTCGATAAAGTCGTGGGCATTCTGCTGCCCATCGCCGCCTTTGTGGCCTGCGGTTTTGAGCACTGCGTTGCCAACATGTACTTTTTGCCTATGGGTGCCGTGATGCACGCGTGCGGCTATGGTGCCGACGTTGCCGGCGCCGATGCCCTCAACGCTGCGGGCATTGCGTTTAACTTGTCCGCCGCCACGCTGGGCAACATCGTGGGCGGCGCGGTTCTGATCGCGCTCGGCTACTGGTTTATCTACGCTAAGAAGTCCGAGGCGTAAGGTACCGTCTGTTTGATGTTGGGCCTCCCGCGGGGCGTTGCCGTGCGGGAGGCTTTTTGGGTCTGGGGCTCGTTGCCGGGTTTTTGGCCTGTTGTGTTTGGCTGATGAAAGGGGTAATCGAGATGGCATCTGCTGTGAAGCGCGACGGTCGCGCCGTGGTGACCACATGCGGGGGATGCTATGCCGATTGCGCCTTTGCGGCACGCGTTGAGGATGGGCGTGTGGTGGCTGAGCTGCCGGTTGCGGGGCATCCGTGCGCGGCGCGTGCCCTGTGCGCCCGCGGACGGCATCGCCTGGCAATGCCGTTTGACGAGCGCGATCGCATTGTGCACCCCATGCGACGCCGCCGGGATGGCTCGGGGTTCGATGCGATTACCTGGGACGAGGCGTTCGCGCAGATTGCCGAGCGCCTTTTGGGGATTGTTGACGGGCATGGTCCGCGCGCGCTGGGCATGACGCTCGGCGTTCCCTCGTTCGACCGCTACTGGGCGTATCGCTTTATGCATGCGCTGGGCTCGCCCAACGTGTACGGTGCCGATGGCGCCTGCGAGGTAAGCCGACTTACCGGTTGGGAGCACAGCCTGGGCTATAGCCCCGCCTCCGACCTGGCACATACCGATTGCATCATGTACCTGGGGCGTTCCATCGTCGATTCATCGACGATGGGGGCCGTCGATGCGCTCAACGATGCGCGCCGGCGCGGGGCGAAGATTATCGTGGTCGACCCCCGGCGCAGCGGCTCCGCCGCGCTTGCCGACCGCTGGCTACGCGTGCGCCCGGGCTGCGATTTGGCACTACTGCTGGGCATCGCCCACGTGCTGATTGCCGAGGACTTGTACGACCACGAGTTTGTTGCCCGCTATACCACGGGTTTTGACGAGCTGGCGCAGACTGCTTCTGTTTGGACGCCCGAGTGGGCTGAGTCGATGTGCGATGTGCCGGCGGACGATATCCGAGCGACTGCGCGTGATTTGGCTGCCGCCGCGCCTGCCGCTGTGGTGGATGCGGGCTTTCATGGTGGCATCGGTATCGCGTATGCCAATAGCACCCAGACCGCGCGCGCTATCTGCTTGGTCGATGTGCTGCTGGGCTGCATCGGGCATGCGGGCGGCGCGCTCAATCCGCCCACGCCGCTTGTGTTGGGCGACCTCGATCCCACGTGCTTTGCGACGCCGCCGGTGCCGCGTGGGCCCAAGCTGGGGTCCGAGCGCTATCCACTGGTCGATCCGGTGCGCGGCCTGTGCACGACCATCGGTCAGTCGATTCTTGCCGGCGATTTGCGTGGGCTCATCGTCTATGCCAGTAACCCCGGTGCGGGCTATGGCAATGCACGGGCTTGGTTGAGTATTTTGCAGCAGCTCGACTTGCTCGTAACGATTGATATTCGTTGGTCCGAGACGGCGCGTGCTTCTGATTTCGTGCTGCCCGACGTGACGTATCTGGAGGCCGACCGCGGCGTGGGGACGGTCGTGGGCGCCAACGATTCGCGCGTGTTCTACCGCAACGCCGTGCTGCCTGTGCAGCATGACGACTCACGTCCCGGTCGGGAGATTTTTGCCGGTCTGGCGCAGGCGTGTGGCGTGGGCGAGTACTTCCAGTTTACGTCTGACGATCTGGCGGCTGCCCAGGTGGCGCCTTTTGGGATCAATCTGGACGAGCTCAAGGAGCGCGGCTGGGCCGACACGGGTGTTGCGTTGCCGTCGCGTACGGGCGAGCCGGCGATTCCCTTGGATGGCGGCAAAATTGCGCTGGCAAGCGACGTATGGGAACGAGCCGGTCTGGGTCGTGTACCCAACTGGATCGCTCCCATGGTGGAGCCCGGTCCGGGGATGTTTCGCCTCATTAGCGGCAACCGTCCCTTTGAGTCGCATACCTCGCGAAGGCTTGCGGCCCAAGGTGCCGCCGAGGCCGGATCGGACCTGGATGCCGTGCAGATGAATGCCGATGTTGCTGCGCGCATGGGCATCGTCGACGGCGATATCGTCGAACTCGTGAGCGATATGGGCCGCGACCGCGTGCGAGTGGAGACGACGCCGTATCTGCATCCGGCGTGCATCTTTACGTCGGCCGCCCCCGGTGGGCGTTCGTTTGGCGCCGATGCCGGTGGCGCTCAAGCCTTGGGCGTGGGCCCGCTCGACCATACGCCGTTGCGTTGGGACCCGTTGACGGGCGCTGCGCTCACCCAGGAAAACGCCGTTCGCGTGGAAAAGATCGCGGCACGCGAGGATAATAGCGATTGATTGACTCAGCCGATCGAATTGGCTGATAGTTTGACGTTCGAACGATTGATTCACCTTTGGTTTTGAAAGGTCGCACATGAGCGATAGCCAGAACATGTCCGATGAGGTACGCGCCCGCCTTCGCGCCATTCCTTCCGTCAACGAGCTGCTCGCAGAGTGGCCGGTTGTGAAGGCGGCGGGGGAGACCTGCGACGCGGTGGTGCATGCCGCCGTGACGGCCGAGCTCGACGAGGAGCGTGCCGCCATTCGCGCCGGTGCCGCCCCGCGTTCCAAGCGCGAGCTGGCATCGGCTATCGAGTGGCGTGCGCATCGCTCCGCGCTGCCGAGCCTGCGTCCCGCCGTCAACGCCACGGGTGTGGTTATCCATACCAACTTGGGTCGCGCCCCGCTCGCGGAATCAGCTGCCAAAGCCGTGGCCGAGGTCGCGCGCGGGTATAGCACGCTCGAGTACAGCGTCGACACCTGTTCGCGCGGGTCGCGCAAGGAGCACGCCGCGCAGCTGATCCGCTCACTCACCGGTGCCGAGGACGCGCTCGTGGTCAACAACAATGCCGCCGCGGTGCTGCTGGTGCTTGCCACCCATGCCGCGGGTAAAGAGGTCATCGTTAGCCGCGGCGAGCTTGTCGAGATTGGCGGCAGCTTCCGCATCCCCGATGTCATGGCGGCTTCGGGCGCCAAACTCGTCGAGGTCGGCGCCACCAACCGCACGCACCTGGCAGATTATGAGCAAGCCATCACACCCGATACGGCCATGATCCTTAAGGTCCATCCTTCCAACTATCGCATCGAGGGCTTTCACGAGGAGGTGGGTTCTCGGGAACTTGCGGCGCTTGCTCACAAGCATGGCCTGCTGTTCTACGAGGACCAGGGGTCGGGCGCGCTGTTGCCCGACGACATCTTGGTGCGCGGAGGCGAAGAAACCACGTCGGCTTCGGTCGCGGCGGGGCTCGATATCGTGTCATGCTCGGGCGATAAGCTGCTCGGCGCCGCGCAGGCGGGCATTATCATGGGTCGTCGCGATCTGGTCCAGGCCTGCGGGTCGCATCCGCTTATGCGTGCCCTGCGTCCGGGCAAACTGGCTCTGTCGGCGCTCGAGGCCACGTTACGTATCTACATGGATGGCGCCGATGTTGCTCATCGCGATATTCCGGTGCTCAGCATGCTTACGCTGCCGCAGGCTCATCTGGAGCGTCGCGCGCGTAAGCTGCGCGAGCTGATGGTGGCGGGTCTCGATAAGGCCGGCTGCCCGTGCGCCGTTCAGGTGGAGATTGTCGAGGAATCGTCGACCCCCGGTGGCGGCTCGCTGCCTACCGTGGAGCTGCCCACCATGTGCGTTGCCGTGCGCCTTGTTGACGAGCGCCTGACAGTCGACGCGCTCAAGCGCTCGCTTGTCCAGGACTTCGACACGCCGGTCGTCACGCGAACCTCGCACGATCGCATTTTGTTTGACGTGCGCACACTCGTGGGTGACCGCGATATCGAGACGGCGGCATCGACGCTCGTCGCGTGCGTTGAGAAGGCGATTGCTCGATGAGTGAGGTTAAAGCGCTGGTGGAGTGTCCCGTTATCGTTGGCACGGCGGGCCACGTTGACCACGGCAAGTCGGCATTGATCGAGGCGCTGACCGGCAAGAATCCCGACCGTCTGGAGGTTGAGCGCCGTCGCGGTATGACCGTGGAGCTGGGCTTTGGCGAGCTGGCACTGCCGAGTGGCAAGATCATCGGCCTGGTCGACGTGCCGGGCCACGCGCATTACCTGCGCGCCATGGTGCAGGGTGCGACAGGCATCGACGTTGCCGTGCTGGTGGTCTCTGCCGTTGAGGGTGTAATGCCGCAGACGCGCGAGCACGTGCACGTGCTGGAGCTGCTGGGCGTCACGCATATGGTGGTGGCGCTGACGATGTGTGACCTGGCCGATGCCGAGATGACCGAGCTTGCCGAGCTCGATGTCGATGACTTTTTGTCGGGTACCGTGTTTGCGGGCGCGCCGATTGTGCCCGTGTCGTCTAAGACGGGCGAGGGGATCGACGGGCTGCTTGCGGTGCTCGACGAGCAGGTAAGTGCCTGCTGGGATGCCTGCCGCGACCGTGCCGAGCGCACCGATGCCGCGCCGCGCCTGCCGATTGACCGCTGCTTTACGATTAAGGGCGTCGGCACTGTCGTAACGGGAACGCTGCACGATGCGCCGGTTGCGGTGGGCGACGAGCTGATGGCTTTGCCGTCGCGTACGGTCTGTCGCGTGCGCGGGATTCAGGTGCATGGCGATACGCCGCGCGCGCTGCCTGGTCAGCGTGTGGCGCTCAACCTAGTTGGTGACGGTGTCGCGGCGCTTGACCGTGGCGAGATGCTGGGCGTGGCGGACCGCTTTGGCCAGACGTTGCGCTTTATGATGACGTTCACCTACCTGGGCCGCGAGGGCACCAAGCCGCGCGTGCTCGAGTCGGGCGCGCGTGTGCATGTGATGGTCGGCACGGCCGAGGTCGTCGGCCGCATCATGCTTTTGGAGGGCGAGGCCCCCATGGCGGTGGGCGAGACCCGTACCGTGCAGGTGCGCCTGGAGGAGCCGCTGCCGCTGTGTGCCGGAGACCATGCCGTGGTGCTGTCGTATTCGCCCGTTATGCTCATCGGCGGCGGGCGCGTGCTGCTTTCGCGCTGCCGTCGCTCGCGCGAGCTTGCCGAAGGGGAGCGTGCGCTGTATGCGGCGCTTGAGTCCGGCGATATCGCGGGCGGTGTGGGCGCTTGGCTGGCGTTGCAGACGCTACCGGTTACGGCGGTTGATGTTGCCGACGCTTTGGATCTTGGTGTCGGCGAGGTCGATGCCGCACTGCGCGGGTTGGTGTCGCAGGGCTCTGTTCGCAAGCTTGCTGTGGGTGATGCGGACTACTTGGCGGACGCCGTGGTGCTCGACGCTGCGATGGATGCACTGGCGGCGACCCTGTCAGCCATGCACGCGGCGTCTCCCAAGGAGACGGGCTTTACGCCCGGCGCCGTTGCCCATGCTGCGTGGCCTGCCGCTGATGATGGCGTTGCCGCGGCTCTGATTGCCGAGGGCTGCTCGCGTGGCGTGTGTGCCGCCGAGGGTGCCGAGGTATTCGACCCGCACTCCGCTGCCGCCGCGGCGCGTGTGGTGCGCGAGGCCTGCGAACGTATCGTTGCCTTGCTGGACGAAGCCGGCCTCGATGCACCGATATTGCCCGAGGTGGGCGAGCAGTTGCAGCTCGATCGCGACACCATGACGCGTGCCCTGCGCGAGCTTTCGCTCAACCGTTCCATCGTGAAGGTCGAGCGCGACGTTGCCCTGTCTGCTGCCGCCGAGGCCCATGCGCGCGAGCTCGTCGCCGCCGCCATTGAGACAGCCGGTGGCGCAGCCACAACGAGCGTGCTGCGCGAGGCCCTGGGCGTGTCGCGCAAACGCGCCATCAGCATCTTGGAGCACCTGGATGCCGTGCGCTTTACGGTGCTCGACAAGGAGGCCGGCGGCCTGCGCTCCCTGCGCTAGATTGGCTGCTCGGTTTGGTAAAATACCGCCGCACTTGGGAACGGATGGGCTCCGGTGGGCTCCGCGGTCCTCAAAACCGTTGCGAGGCGTGCAAAACGTCTTGGATGTGTTCGATTCACATACGTTCCCGCCATACGCTACCAGCGCTTTTGTGCTCGCGGTCTTGCTGCGTGCCGCAAAGGCGCTGTTTTGTTTTTGCACGAGCTTTTCGTAGCGCCGCTATTTCGGCGGCTGTTTTTAGCTTCGTGCATCGGGTTTCGAGCATGCCGATGGAGGTGTTTTGCCGTATGACTACCGTAAGACGTGCCAATCTTTCTTGTGTCGTCCAGGCGGGCGGGCTGTCGTCGCGCATGGGCTGCGATAAGGCGCGCATGGCGTTTTGCGGCGAGCCGCTCATCGAGCGCGTGCTGGGCCGGCTGGCGCCAGTTGCCGGCGAGTTGGTCGTGACGACTTCGCGTCCCAGCGAGCTTGCCTATCTTGAGGAGCTTATGTTTGATGGTCTGCGCCCCCGCGTGGTGATGGACGTCGACGGTCCCGCCGGTGCCATGCGCGGCATCGCGAGCTCGTTGGCTGCGGCCCGATTGCCGCTCGTGGCGATCGTCGCCTGCGATATGCCGTTTGTCTCGCCGGAACTCATCGGCGCGCTCGCCGATCGTGTTGAGGCCGAGGCACTCGACGTGTGCGTACCGCGCGAGGAGCGGGGGATTGAGCCGCTTTGCGCCGTCTGGCGTCGTGACGCGTGTGCGCCGGTTGCCCAAGAGTTGCTCGACCAGGACCGCCAACGCATTCGCTGCCTGATCAATCGCGTTCAGGCTGGTTATATAGATGAGCCGCAGATCGTTAAGGCCGCGGGCTCCACGCTCTGCTTCGAAAACGTCAATACACCCGAGGAGTTTGCGGCAGCCGAGCTGCTCGCCTAGACGATTGGAGTTGCCATGTCTCACGATATTTGTCCCGACACGGGAGAGCCTTGCACTTGCGATGGTTCCGAGCCCTGTACCTGCGGCTGCGGTGGCTGTGGACATACTGCGGAAGAGGAAGCGGCCGCCGCGGCGTATCGTGAGGCACACCGCGAAGGCCCGTCCGGTGATGCCCTCGACCACGAGCGCAAGATTATCGTGTCGTTTGACAGCACCTTCGATGTGATGGAATGCGAGCAGCTGTGCCTGGATGCCGGTGTGCCCGGGCGCATTATGCCTTTGCCCGGCTCCATTACCGCAGGTTGCGGGCTGTGCTGGGCCATGCCGTTCTCGGGCGATGCGCTCGCTGCCTTCCGCGCTGCCACCGAGGGCCGCATAACCCCCGCCGACTACCATCAGCTCGTTCTCTAGCCGCCAAAACCACCACATTGGGGACAGGCACCTTTGTGGTGGTTTGGGACACGTGGACGAAACAGCTTCGAAACACGCGATTTGTGCTTCGGGTGCTCAAAAACGTTTCTACCTGCATCGTAATCAAAATGAAACATCTGCTCGTCGGCTTATGCGAAACTTTGCCGCAACAGTGCGATATTATCCATACACGATCTGTCTCTTATACACATCTGACGCTGCCGACG
>CABSMQ010000071.1:0-9218 GCA_902478965.1 uncultured Collinsella sp.
TACACTTCTAGCTTCGTCGGCAGCGTCAGATGTGTATAAGAGACAGCTGCTGTGCGCCGCGCTGGCCGACAAGGACGTGGCGGGCATCGTTGACGTGTTGATCCCGGCTTTCCCGCGCGTGGTTGTGACCCAGACCGATTCCGACCGCGCCCTGCCGGCAGAGGAGCTTGCTGCCCTGGTGGATACCGATAAGCTCGCGGGCGTATACCCCAGCGTTTCCGAGGCCCTTGCAGCTTTCAAGGCCGCGGGCGAGCCCTTCGTAGCAGCCGGCACCATCACCCTAGCCGGCGAAGTAGCCGGCCTGCTGCGTTAACCCATCCCCTCATCAGTTGCGGTGAAATGCGGACTGTTTTACAAGCCAGAAGCCTCAAACAGTCCGTATATCACCGCAACTCAAAAGCAGTCAATTTGGGACGGGGCTTTTTTAGCTGCCCTGTGCCCCGAGTTGACTCGCTTGCCACGAAATGGGCCTATTTACTACGTTTGACCGGTAACCCTTGACCATAGCGAGAATCGCGAAATTAAAACCGCAGGTAGAAGGCTTGCCAGTTTTGCGAAAACGCGGGTGTGGTCGACCCGTGCGGGTAAACGTAGTAGATAACCCTTTTTCGTGGCGCATCTCTAGACTGTCAAATTGGTCGACTTGGACCCATGGTAGTTGCGGTGAAATAGTCCCTGGATTATGCCTCTGTGGGCCAATCTGGGAACTATTCCACCGCAACTTATTGAGGGGCTATTGGGTAAGGGCTAGTTTAGGCGGAGCGGATCGTGGGGGTAGGCGTTGAGAATCTCGACGCCCTTCTCGGTCACCAGGGCTAGGTCCTCGATGCGGACGCCGGTGCGGCCGGGGAGGTAGATGCCCGGTTCGATGGAGAACGTCATGCCCGGCTCCACGACCTGCTCGTTGACGAGCGAGACGTCGCCCGGCTCGTGGTCCTGCAGGCCGATCGAGTGCCCCAGGCGGTGCGTAAAGTACTGCCCATAGCCCGCATCCTCAATCACGTCGCGTGCGGCGCGGTCCAGGTCACACATGCGCACGCCCGGTGCGATGATCGCTTCGGCGGCCTCGTTGGCGCGGCGCACGATGTCGTAGATGCGTGCCGTCTCCTCGTCCGGCTCGCCCCAAAAGAACGTGCGCGTCATGTCCGAGCAGTAGTTGCGATGGCGTCCGCCAATGTCGAACAGCACCACGTCGCCGCGCTTGAGTACCGTATCGTCGGGCTCGTGGTGTGGGTCGCCGGCGTTGGCGCCAAAGCTCACGATGGGCGGAAAGCTAAAGCCCTTGCAGCCGTGCTTGCGATACAGACCGAGCATCTGGTCGGCAATTTCGCGCTCCGTCACGCCCTCGTGAACGAGCTTGATGGCGTCGGCCATCACGGCGTCGTTGGCGGCCGAGGACGCGCGCATCAGCTCCTGCTCGGCGGCATCCTTGTGGGTGCGTGCGGCGGCGACGGCAAAGTCGCCCAGGAAAAACTCGCTGGCGGCATGGCGCTCCATGAGCGGCATCAAAAAGCCGGAGCGCATAACGGTATCGATGCCGAGCGGCTTGGTCGGATCTACCTCGCGAGCGATGGCGTCGGCCACGACGTCGGTATCGGCGTGATAGGCGACGCGGGCATTGCCGTACTCGGGCAGCTGATGTAGCGCGTTGACCAAGATCACAGGCTCGCAATCGCATGCGAGCAGCACGCCACAAAAACGCTCGAACATATCGGCATAAAAACCGGTCAGATAGTAAATCGACCACGGGTCGTTTACGAGCAGCTGTGCGCCGGGGTGTTGAGCCTCGAGCGCATCGAGCACGCGCGCCACACGCTGGTCATCGACATGTGCCATGAAACATCCTTTCGCTAGGCTGCCACCATGGTATCCCAAGCCCGGCAGTTGGGGACGTTCCTTTTATGCCGGCACTTTGGGACATTCCTTAGCATTCCAGCGCGCCCTCATAAGTTGCGGTGAAATACGGACTATTTAGCGGCCTGAAGCCATAAAACAGTCCGTATTTCACCGCAATTGAGGAGGGGCGGGGTGGATGGCGGGGGTAGCTAAAGACCCCCGTCCTAAATTATCTGCTTAGGCTGGGTCGATGTCCATGCTGGCGATTAGGTCGGTACCGGTGTCTAGGAGGTTGGGTAGGACTACGTCGCCCATGCGGATGGGGGCGTTGACGACTAGGCCTCGGATGAGGGCCATGGCTTGGGCGTGGAGTGCCAGCGGGATGGCCTCAGCCGTGCGCACAGGCAGCAGCGCCTCGTCACCGCCGGATACGGCCACGGTGGTGGTGAGCACGCGCATGGGGCAGGTGAGTTCCTGATGTGCGAACTTGTCACCGCGCGGGCAACTGTTGCCGGTCACGGAGCGCACCTCTACCACGGCGCCGTCTGCGTCACGCTCTACCTCTACGGTCAGGAGGCATTCGGATGGGCAGGTGGTGCAGTTGAACTGCAGTGTCTCGGTCGCATTCGTGCTCATGGGCTATGCCTCCTCAATGGGATCGACAGACAGAATAATCTCTCTAGCACCTAGGTCGAGTGCGCGCTGAATCACCTTCGCCGGCAGCGGGAAGCTTTCCATGACGCTCGGCTTAAATGCACGGACCTTGCCTGCGAACAGTTCCTCGCCGCCTGCCAGAATACGCACGCGGGCGGCGTCGACGGGTCGGCGCGCGCGGAAGTTGAGCTTGGTGAGCGCCACAGCCGTAATGCGTCCCGGCAGCGCGTAGCCCGCGATGCCGGCAGGGGAGACGGTGAGCTCGCAGCTCGGAACGGTGCCCGCGTCGGTCCCCAGCGCGTACGCCGCCGCAGCTGCGCCGGCGCGCTCGGACTCGGTCGTCACGTTGTCGGCCAGGTCGTGCACGTGCAGCACGTTGCCACAGGCAAAGATGCCCGGCACGCCCGTTTGCAGGCTCTGGTCCACTACGGCGCCGCGCGTGCGTGGGTCAAGCTCAACGCCCGCGCCCACCGAAAGCTCGTTCTCGGGAATCAGACCAACCGAAAGCAGCAGCGTGTCGCACGGAACAACGCGCTCGGTTCCCGGAATGGGCGCCAGGCTCTCGTCGACCCGACTCACCTCTACGGCCTCCACGCGATCGTGTCCGATCACGCGCGTGACGGTGGTGGACAGGTGCAACGGAATGCCAAAGTCGTCCAGGCAGTTCTTGACGTTGCGGCGCAGACCGTTGGCGTACGGCATGAGCTCATACACGCCCTCGACCGAAATTCCCTCGATCGTGCAGCGACGTGCCATGATCAGCCCGATATCGCCCGAGCCCAAAATGACGGCACGCGAGCCGGGCTTGAGGTTCTCGATATTGATGTATCGCTGCGCCAGGCCCGCCGTAAACACGCCGGCGGGACGGCTGCCGGGGATCTTGATCTCGCTGCGGGTGCGCTCACGGCAACCCATGGCAAGGACGATCGCGTGCCCGGTGAGCTGCAGCATGCCGGCAGGGCTCATGAGCGTGACGGTGTGGACCGCGGTGTCAACCGCAGACTCGCCTGAATCAATCCCAATCACCATGCTGTTCAGGAACAGCGTAATGTCGGTTGCGTGCACCTGGTCGATAAAGCGCTGCGCGTACTCGGGACCGGTGAGCTCCTGCTTAAAGTGCGAAAGGCCAAAACCGGGGTGGATGCATTGGCGCAGGATACCGCCCAGATGCTGCTCGCGCTCCACGATGGCCACGTGGGCGCCGGCCTTATGTGCGGCAAGCGCAGCCGCCATGCCAGCAGGTCCACCGCCGATGACGACCACGTCGAAGCTCTGCGTTGCCACGGCCTCAACGGTGCCGCTATCAATCGCGCTCGATCCGAATTCCGCCATCCTAGCGCACCCCCTTCAGCAGTCCCTCGACCAACCAAGATCCGGCATCCTCCAACAGCACCTCGCTGGGGTCGCAGCCCAACTCGCGGGCAAGGATCGCAACCACGCGGCTCTGGCAAAAACCACTTTGGCACCGGCCCATGCCGGCACGACAGCGGCGCTTGACACCCTCGACCGAAACCGCACCCGGGCGGCGTCGGATCGCGGCCACGATCTCGGCCTCGGGCACCGTCTCGCAGCGGCAGACAATCTGTCCCCACGCGGGATCGGACTCGATCAGCTCCTCCTTGCGCGCCAGCGGTGCACGGTCAAAGTCGTCCGGCGCGCGGCGAATTGGGTTCCAGTCCGCCCGCTCGTGCAGCTCCACGCCCGCCTCACGCATCACAAGCTCCATGCGCTCGGCAATGGCCGGCGCGCTCGCCACGCCCGGCGACTGAATGCCCGCGGCCTGGAACAGCCCCGACACCACGGCCGACTGTCCAATAAAGAAGTCGTTTGTCCCCTTAATGACTGGGCGACCGCCGGCAAATGCGCGCACCACGCGGCGCGTATCCAGATCGGGCACCAGCTTGCGCGCGCCGGTCAGCAGCGCCTTTACATCGCTCGCATAGGTCTGCGTGTCGCCCGGCTCGCGCACGGCAGCCGTCGCGGTAATCACGGTGTTGCCGTGTACGGTGCCCGTGACGATAACGCCCTTGGACACCGGCGTCGGCACGGGGTAGAGCGGCATGAGCGTGCGTGGCTCCTTGTCCAACACCACGATGTTGCCCTGGCCCAGACCATCTGAAACTCCTCGGCGCCGGCCATGTGCGAGATGTCCGCGGCTCCGTTGCCTGCGGCGTTGATCAGGTAGCGGCAGCGCACGTTGCCAGTGGGGGTCGCCAGCGTAAAGCGCGCGGTTTTGTCATCCGAGCCGACAACTTCAATGGCCTTCACTGGCGCAGACCGTATAAATGTCACGCCGTTGGCGACCGCGTTTTCCAGCGCGGCAATAGCCACTTCAAACGGGTCAACGTAACCAGTCGAGGGGCACCACAACGCGCACGTTGCATCGGCATTGGCGCGCGACTCTAATTCGTGGATGCGGTCGGGTCCGACGATCGACAGCTCGGGCACGCCATTGGCAAGGCCGTTGCAACGTAGCTGCTCCAGATGCGCGCGGTCCTCGTCGTTAAAGCCCAACACCATTGACCCGGTGCGGCAGAACAGAAAGCCCAGTTCCTGTGCCCACGTACCGTACAACTCGCAGCCACGGGCGTTGACCTGTGCCTTTACGGTTCCCGGCGCCGGATCGTAGCCGGCGTGCACCAGGCCGCCATTTGCCTTCGATGCGCCCAGCGCAATATCGTTAGCCGCCTCGACTACGCAAATGGACAGGTCAAACCGCGCGAGCTGCCGCGCGATGGCGCATCCCGTGATGCCCGCGCCCACAATCGCGATATCAAACGTTTCTGCCACAGTGCCTCCCGGACGAGTTGACAGGCTGTCAATAAGACCATCCTACGGTCTGCGTGCCCCCAGCGCGGCGGCAATGCGGCGAACAGCCCCGCAACACCCGCCAACGGCAGGCGAGGGGAGACCCCGGCAACGTCGACAACCTCGTCTGCCGACAACTACGGCAACCGTTCGTCTCGATCTGTAACAGTAAGAGGGGTTTTGGGGCCCAAGATGTTACAGATCGAGACTGAAGTCGGGGAGGGACCTCTGCGTCTCGATCTGTAACAGTTAGGACCGGATTCCGCTCCCACCTGTTACAGATTGAGATGTTTGTGTCCGCGCCAGCCTCGCCCCTAGCCGTGGTCCCATATAAAGAAACCCCGTGGTAAACTTGACCAGACTGTTAATATTCCGAAAGGTACACCCCAATGTCCAAGTACATCTCCGAGCTCATGTCGCCGCAGCTTATGGGCGTCGTCTATGCTTTCGTCGGCTTTATCATCGCCCTGTATGTGCTGTCGGTCGTCTATGTGTTCATCGACGCTCGCCGCCGCGGCGCCAGCGCCTACGTGGCATGGGGCATCATCGCCCTCATCCCGTTTGTGGGCCTCATCGCCTACCTGGTCCTGCGCCCGCACTCCTACGCGTCCGACCGCGAGGAGCAGGAGCTGGACATGGCCCTGCGCGAGCGCCAGCTTGCCCAGTACGGCACCTGCCCGCAGTGCGGCGCGCCCATCGAGAAGGACTTCGTCGTCTGCCCGGTGTGCGATACCCAGGTTCGCAACGTATGCCCCAGCTGCCATCGCCCGCTCGATGCGCACTGGAAGGTCTGCCCCTACTGCCGAACTCGCATCCAGTAACGCATCCATCGCCGGGCCGGCCGCAAGTCACGGGCGCGCCGCAAGCCACGCGCGCCCCACACCCCGCCCCACACGATGAAGCATGCGTAGAAAATCGCCCGCCGTGCCATTAAGGTGCGGCGGGCGCTTGTATACCAAGGCAACCTGCCTATAATGATGCAAGTCAAAAACGCCGAGCGCATCGCACGCACTTGCATCAGGCATCCGAGAGGAGAAAACATACCCATGAAGGCACTCTACAATGACGGTTCGGTGGCCGAGCTCCCGCAGGACGAGGTCACGCACGTCATCCGCCACTCCGCCGCGCACATCATGGCACAGGCCATCAAGCGCCTGTACCCCGAGGCCGACTTTGCCTACGGCCCCGCGACCGACAACGGCTTCTACTACGACGTCGACCTGCCCGAGGGCGTCAAGATCAGCGAGGACGACTTCCCTGCGATTGAGGCCGAGATGAAGAAGATCGTCAAGGAGAACCTCAAGTTCTCCGTGTACGAGAAGCCCCGCGCCGAGGCCATCGCCCTTATGGAGGAGCGCGGCGAGAAGTACAAGGTCGAGCACATCGGCGACCTGGACGACGACGCCCGCATCACCTTCTACCAGCAGGGCGACTACATCGACATGTGCGTCGGCCCTCACATCTGCTACACCAAGGCCCTCAAGGCCTTTAAGCTCACCGGTGTCTCGGGCGCCTACTGGAAGGGCGACAAGGACAACAAGATGCTCACCCGCATCAACGGTGTCGCCTTTGCCACCAAGGAAGAGCTCGACGAGCACATGCACATGCTGGAGGAGGCCAAGAAACGCGACCACCGCAAGATCGGCCGCGAGATGGACCTCTTTATGATGCGCGACGAGGCCCCCGGCTTCCCGTTCTTCCTGCCCAACGGCATGATCCTTAAGAACACGCTGCTGGACTACTGGCGCGAGATCCACCACAAGGCCGGCTACGTGGAGATCTCCACGCCGCTCATCATGAACAAGCAGCTGTGGAAGACCTCGGGCCACTGGGACCACTACAAGGACAACATGTACTCCACCGTCATCGACGACGAAGAGTACTGCATTAAGCCCATGAACTGCCCGGGCGGCGTGCTGGTGTACGCCTCCAAGCCGCACTCTTACCGCGAGTTGCCCATCCGCGCCGGCGAGATTGGCTTGGTGCACCGCCATGAGCTGCGCGGCGCCCTGCACGGCCTGTTCCGCGTGCGCTGCTTTAACCAGGACGACGCCCACCTGTTTGTGCGTCCCGACCAGCTGACCGACGAGATCGTGGGCGTGGTCAACCTCATCGACTCCGTGTACCAGAAGTTTGGCTTTAAGTATCACGTTGAGCTTTCCACCCGCCCCGAGGACTCCATGGGTTCGGACGAGGACTGGGCTCGCGCCGAGGAGGGCCTGCGCACCGCTCTGGAGAAGCTGGGCATGGATTACGAGGTCAACGAGGGCGACGGCGCCTTCTACGGCCCCAAGATCGACTTCCACCTGGAGGATTCGCTCGGCCGCACCTGGCAGTGCGGTACCGTCCAGCTCGACTTCCAGATGCCGCTCAACTTTGACCTGGAGTACGTGGACGCCGACGGCACCAAGAAGCGCCCCATCATGCTGCATCGCGTGTGCTTCGGCTCCATCGAGCGCTTCATCGGTATTCTGATTGAGCACTTTGCGGGTAAGTTCCCCACTTGGCTGGCTCCCGTGCAGGTCAAGGCACTTCCCGTTTCCGAGAAGAGCCGCGACTACGCCCACGAGGTGTGCGCCAAGCTGGAGGAGGCCGGCATTCGCGTGGTCTGCGACGACCGCGACGAGAAGATTGGCTATAAGATTCGCGAGGCCCGCAGCATCGACCGCGTGCCCTACATGCTCATCCTGGGCGAGAAGGAGGTCGAGGCCGGCAACATCTCCGTCCGCGATCGCTCCAACGAGACCGTTCAGATGAGCGTTGACGAGTTTGTTGCCAAGGTGACCGAGGAGATCAAGACTCGCGCCTAAGGCAAGCTGCACAACAATTAACAAAGGCGACCGTCCACAAAGGGCGGTCGCCTTTTTTCTTACCAAAATAAGAAAAGCCGCTGGTTGAGCGGCTTTTTTTGTTGCACAAAAAGGTACAGGTTTTTGTATCTTTCGACAGACGACATTATACGAGCAATTAATCAGCGTTTGCCCAGATTACGCAAAATATACTGCTAGTAGGTGCATCTCCATACCCCTCTACAAAAACCTGTACTTTTGCGACTGCGCCTAGCTGCGAGCGAGAAGCCTGTTCTAAACGCCCCTGCATTTGCGTGCATCGCAAAGCCAAAAGAGGGGGGGCGAGAACATGGAACAGACGGCACGGCGCCAAGAGCAGCTGCCGGGCGCATTTAACGGCGTTACCACCAACAGCCGGCACGGCCGCGTCCGCTGGTATCTGGTCCACACCCCCCATGGAAAAGAGCGCGAGACCTGCGAAAAGGTCCGCCGCATAATCCCGCACAACCTTATGCAGGACGCTTTTGTGATGCAAAAGGAGTTCTGGTTTAAGCGGGACGGCGCATGGTCGCTCCAAACCAAACCCATGTACAAGGAATATTTCTTCGTCGCCACGCACGATGCTGCCGCGCTCGATAGGGCTTTGGCTCAGTTGAGCTTTGGCTGTCGCATCGCCGGCAGTAGGGAGCGGGCGTACATGCCCATGCCGGACGATGCGCAGGATTGGTACCGCAGCGTTCTGGATGACGACGGCGTGGTACGCAACAGCGTCGCACGCATAGAAGACGGCGTGTTGCACATAGAGCAGGGTCCCTTGATGGGGCAAGAGGCTCGCGTTAAAAAGATCGACCGTCATAAACGCTGGTGCCTGGTAGACGTGGGCGATGGCGATTCCGTTTTTAGGGAGCTGCTACCGCTCGACGTTCCCAGCAAAACGTAAGGGAGACGTTGCATCAGCTATTCGTTCGCATTTTTGAATTTATCGATTGGGGGATCCCTGGGGAACGGGGACGTAAGTTTGACTGTGGCTGCTAAAGAAGTAACAAAGACAAATACGCCCGCGGGGGGCGGCGCTGATTGCTCAGGCCATGGACCGGCGCGAAGGCGCTGGCCGCTACAAGGCCATGCAAT
>CABSMQ010000072.1:0-9053 GCA_902478965.1 uncultured Collinsella sp.
GTCGGCGGGGCCATTGTGGCTCTTGACAGCGGATTGGGTCATATGAGCGAGCGGGCAGCTGCCGTGGCGAGGTGCGGCGAAAGAGGAGCGAAGCGTACTTCATGTACGCGAGCGACGGTTTGAGCGGCAGATCGCCCGGCAGATGCCCGCGCAGCGTCGAGCGGTCCGGCGTTCGTTAGAACGCCGGAACATAGTTATCCATGATACTCGCCGTTGTACTGGATGAGGGTCAGGTCCTCAACGCCATCGAGCGCGCGGATGGCGTCGGCATAGGGCATATCCACACCGTCCGAGAACAGCTCGACGGCCATCTCGACTTTGTCGCCGCGCATCGTCTTGGACTTGACGGTGAACTTGGTGCGCCCAAATGCACGCACGATATCGTCGCCGGTGGTCTGACCCGTGTAGTGGATGACCATCATGTACACGCGCGCCTTGTCCTGGTGGCTCGCAAAGCCGGCGATCATCACCACGATCACAACTGCCGTGAGCGCCACGAGCGCATACATGCCGGCTCCCGCCGTAATGCCCGTGGTAATGGACCAAAACAGATACAGCAGGTCGAGCGGGTCCTTGACCGCCGTACGATAGCGGACGATGGACAGAGCACCGACCATACCGAGCGAGATGACCACGTTCGTCGAGATCGCGAGCGTAACCATGCAGGTGAGCACGCACATGCCCACAAGCGTCACGGCAAAGCTACGCGAATACACCACGCCGGTAAAAAAGCGCTTGTAGACGTAATAGATCAGGATGCCCATGGCGAGCGCCACGAGCAGCGACAGGCCGATCTTGGCAGGGTCGACCTGGCCAAACGCCTCCAAAACGGAGTTCTTAAAAAAGTCCCTGGTGCTCATGGTCTAAATATCCCCTCGGTTCTCAAAATCCGATTCCCAGTAATTAAATCCGCGCAGGTAGGCGGTCTTTTCGTAACACAGGCAGTACTTGGAGACCGCCGTAAGCTCGGCCGCGCCCGGCGGCACCATATCGCGCACCAGCTGCGGACAAAACTCGGTAAACTTGACCTCCATCACCAGCTTGCCGGGCTCCAGGACCGGCAGCGCGGGCAGCGTCGCGTCAAAGATATCGAAGCTTCCCACCGCGGCACGCACGTTCATGTCAAACGTGATGCGAACGGTGCCCTCGTCCATCACCCACGGCTCGCGCTCGTAATCCACGATGGTCCGCGGGCGCATCATGTTACAGATGCACTCGATGTAGAACTCGCGGCAGAGTTGGTGCGGGCTCCTCAGCAAAAAGTCGTAGTCTCCGGCCAAGATCTGCTCAAACTCGTCGCGCGTGAGCGGCGCGTCCTCCTTGTAGATCCAGCTGCCGTACTTCTTTTTGCGCTCGAGCTTAATCACCTTGTCGCTGCCGTTATAGATGCGCACGCGATACTTTTTGCGCATGAGAATACCGGCGTCTTTTTCCTCGTAGGCCGAGTTGCAGTAGTCGTCAAAATACAGGCTGCGAATGGTGTAACCACCCGCCCGCGCATGCTTGTCCAGTTTAAAAACCGGCGCCATGCGACAGGCAAGCGCGGAGTGCTCGCCCTCGTTAATGAGATATTTGAGCTCGTGGCGGTAACGCTCCTGCGTGGTACGCACAGGCGGAGCCGCCAAGCGCTCAAGCAGCGCGCTAGCCCTCCTCATACGTGTCCTCCACGACCTTACCGCCGTCTTGCACGTAAAAACACTTCATGCCGTAGTGCTTGCCGTCGTCGGTCACATAGTAGTCAAACGCATCTTGCCTATAACCGTCGGAGTTGGTGGCACGCACGCGCACAAAATACTGGCCGGCATCGGGCGCATCGCAGGTCACCTCGGGAAGCAGCACGTCCTCGGCCTTAAAGACCACGTCGCTAATGGCATAGTCACGAGCAAGCTCCACAGTGTAGCGAATGTCGCGCGCCTCAAAGTCGTAGGACGCATCCCAATTAATACGCAGCTTACCGTTATCGATCTGCGGCACGCCGATGTAGAACGGCATGGGCTTTTTAAAACTCTCGCGAAAGCTCTTGTAGTTCTCCTCGATCTCGGAGGGAATCGCCGCGGCGATCTGCTCGTATTGGTCCTTGGTGACAGGCAGATTGTCGATATCGGGCGAAGCAAAGACCAGGGATTCAGTCACATCGCGGTAGTGCTTGATCATCTTGGTCAGGCGAGTCTCGGTCAAATACGAGCGCAAGTCCTTGACGGCACGGTCGAGTTCGCTGCGGAACGACTTGCTGCGCAACGCGCGGTTAAACAGCACGTTGCCCCAGTAGTTGCTTGCACCGCGCTCCCAGCTCGCGTAGTCCGAAAACCCGGTAAGAGAAAGCTCCAGCTTACGCAGCATGCCGTCGTTATCCCAATCTAAAAAGTACCAGGTATTTGAGTTGAGAGGACTGTACAGATAGCAGTTACGGTTCTGCGTATCGCAGTTGCCCGTCAGAATCTGAAACGCCAGCCAATAGACCAGATTCTCGGTATCAAAGTAGGTATCGAGCACGTCATCGATCTTTTGCGATTCGTCGTTGAGTGCATCGAGCATCTCGATGAGCTTGGTGTGGTCCGAATCGCCCTTAATCTCGAGCATGCCCTCAAAGTTTGCCTGGTTGTAGTCGGGATCGTCGGCAAGCTTAATGGTGTCCTCGTAGCGATGAAAATCGAAGCTGTTCACCTTGTACAGGTGCCCGCTTTTATCCAGGCCATGTGCCTTAAGCGCCGTCTTGTTAAGCTGCTCCACCTGTGTAAACAAGCCATAGTCCTCAAAGGTATCGTTGGACTTTTCGGTCTGATCGCACACCCACAGATGCACAAACTGCGTGCGCAGGCCCATCATCTGGGGAATCCCACAGATAAGGTCGTAGGCCATCTTGTTGCGGAAACGCATACCCTCGCCCATGTGCTTGTTGAGCGCAATCGCGCGCTGTTGGCGCCAGGTACCCTTGCCCTTTTTGAGCTCCACCTTGTAATTCTTTTGCGAGTTCATGCTCGACGTCTGGCCGCGCACCTGCACGGTGGCATTGGGCGCTTCCTCGCCATAGCCAACCTCGCCGGCCACCGGGCCGTCTTCGTCGCCCGGCTGCAGCAAGCCCATAACCTGATAGCGCGTAACGCCCATGTCGGCATAGTCATACACCGAGTACGTGTTGATCTCGGCCCAGCTGTGGTCGGTGTTCTCGGAGCTGTTACCGCGCGAGACCGTCAGGTACATGGTCACAATGTCCGAGTCGTCGTAGACCTCGTACAGCTCGTCCTTATCGCGCAGGTGCTTGGACTGGTCGGAGGCCTCGGCCTTTTTAATCTTGTCTTGCTTTTTGACCTTTTTGGTCGAGGATTCGTCCTGAGACGAGCAGCCCGAAAGCAACAGCGCGCCGGCAGCTGCCTCGATCAGGCAGCGGCGAGACATCAACTTATCGATCATCAGAACCTCCCCAATGTTTTTGGTACAGGCGAACCACCATACGTTCAAACGCACTGCGCGGCTCACCGCCCGCGCGCTTGTCCTCGTAGCATTGCTCAACACGGTCGAGCACCCGGCCAAGTTCGGTAAACCAGCCCGTCTTGTCGGTCGCCACAATGGGCTGCTGGCTCAGGATACGATACGGCAAGTTGGCGGTATAGGTATCGAGCCGCAGCAGCGCCACGATAAAAAACACCGCTGCACCCAACAAAAAGCCAAAGCCGTAAAACTGCTGCGGCAAAAGCAACGACACGGCAGTCGCCAGCCCGGCCACACCGGCAAACAACCCCGAGGCCAGCACGGCCCCCTTGTAGTCGGTAAAGTACAGCAAGATAAGCATCACCGTATTGCCCACGGCATACAGGCCATAGCCCACGCACAGCGTGCGAAAATACCCGTGCATAAGGTTGTTAAAGCCCAACGGTAAGGCCGACAGTACCGTGGTCTCGAGCGAGATGACCGCCGCGGTCACAAACAACTGTTTGAGCGCGCAAAAGCGCAGTTCGCTGTTAAGCGTGGAGAGCATCTCCTCCTCGACCACCACAATATCGCCTACCACGCCGCCGTCATTGAACAGGCTGTAATAGTCGCGGTAGCGCGGATAGAAATTGACCTCGACCGAGACCACAAAGTTGACGGTCGTGACCAGGATCGTCAAAAACGCAATGAGCGCCGGCACATCGTAGTAGGGCGCACCATAAAACAAGCCCTTGATCTGCACGCCAATGGGACCGGCCCAAATAATCAACAGGTGTGCAAAGAGTCCCAGATTGGTTAACAGACCCGTGAGCGCCAGCGGCATAAACTGATCGACCCACTGCAAAAAGGGCCAGGGGCTGCGGTCGCTCTGAGGAAAATACCGGTACAGCAGCACCACGTCACAGACGAGCATGACGCCGTAGCCCAGGGCAATTGACGCCAACAGGCCCTCGACCGGCGGCAGCCCCAGTGCCAGCGCGGCCAGGGCGCACAAGCACGCCACGCCAATGGCGGCCGCAAAGCTGCACAGAATGCCACGGTAATCCTTGATGGCCGTGAGGTAGCTCATGCCGTTCCAGTTGACAATCATAATGTTGAACAGCCACAGGCACAGCAGACCCTGCAGCAGTGTGACGCCCGAGAACAGCAGAAAGACACCGTAGAGCACCGTGCCCGCAACGAGCATGATAGCGTTGGAGCCCCAAAACGAAGGCAGAATCTCGTCCTCGCGCTCGGCAAACAGCATATCGGCCAAAAAGCGCGTGACCGGCATAGAGAAAAAACTCGTGAGCAAAAGCGAGGCCAGCAGTGTGTAGGTCACCATACACACCAGCAGATCCTGGTTGGCACGGCCCACACCCCACAGACCGCACAGCACCAAGATACCCACCTGGAGTAGCACGCCCAACAGCATGGGACCCGTGCACACAATGCCGGCGTAGCCGTAAGCGCGCATCGTGGCAAACAGGCCCTTGCGCCTAAACAGGCGCTTGAGCTCAAAACCAATTCCGGCCACCGGCTACTCCCCCTCTCTGGGCAGGTCAAACGCTTGCGCCGTCTCGTCATACAGGGTGCGATAGTTGGCGAGCATCTGCTCGTGCAAGAAGTACGTGGCAACGCGACGCTGGCCGCGCTCCCCCATCTCAATGCGACGGGCGCGGCTCACGCACATGCGCTCCATGGCATCGGCCAAGCCCTTGCGATACATGGGCGGCGTCACAAAACCCGCCACGCCAAAGTCGTCACCCGGGGCGCCTTCGAGCAGCTCACGGCAGCAGCCCACCTCGGTCGTCACGCAGGGACGGCGCGCTGCAAGCGACTCCAGCACGCTAAGCGGCTGGCCCTCGGAGATGCTCGTCAAAATGGTAAAGTCGAGCTTTTCCATGTACTCGACCACGTTGACGCGGCCGGTAAAGATCAGGTCGCGCACGCCCAGGGTTTCGACCAGCGCGTGGCACTCGGCGCCGTACTCCTCGTCGTCCACGCCGCCCATGATGTGCAGGCGCACCTTGGGCAGGCGCTCGTGCAGCTCAAAGAAGGCATAAATCATGGTCTTGACATCCTTGATGGGCGCCAGGCGCACCACCGCGCCAATGTCCACCCAGCCGTCCTCGGTCTTTAAGGGAATATCCTTAAAGCGGTCGAACTGGATGCCGTTGGGGATAACCAGGCATTTGTCCGCATCGCAGCCCATATCGATCTGGGTCTTGCGGGCGTTATGGAACAAACTGGTCACGCGGAAGGCGCGGCGATAGATCTCCTCAGAAAGCAGGTAGAAAAAGCGAATCCAGCGGTCCTTAAACGACGGCACCACCCAATCGGCGCGAATGATCTCTTCCTCGCGCTCGCGGGTATAGATGCCGTGCTCGGTCAGCAGCACTGGCGCATGGGAAACGCTTGAGCCCAGGCAGGCGAGCAGGCCACCGTAGCCGGTCGAGATGGCGTGGTACACATCGGCCACCGGCACCTCGCCGCCCAACAGGTAGAGCACGGGAAGCAACATGGAGCGCATGGTGTGGAATGCATCGGCAAAGGGCGTGTAGGGGTACTCGGCCAGGCACACGTCGCGGAAGATGTCCATAAACGTTCGGCTCTGCAAAAACGAGAGCGGATGCACGCGACGGCGCTGAAAGATATCGAACAGCACGTCCCAGTCCGGATTGGAGAGCGACACCAGGCGGCGTAGCGCCTCGCGCTCGCGGTCGTTAAAACTGGCTTCATGTTGCTCGCCCGAAAGCCGCAGGGCATCGTCCAGGAACACCTCGTGCACCTCGACCACGTTGCCGGGCAGCTCGTAGACAAATTTGCCGCGGTCGGCAGCATGCGCGCCGATCACCCACAGCACAAACTCGTGCTCGGGCATGGCCTGGATATAGCCATGCATCCAGGTAGATACGCCGCCGTGCACATAGGGGTAGCAACCCTCGAGTACCAAGCAGATCCTCATTTGTCGCCACCCTCCTTGCGCTCGATCGTCACGGTCTTATCATTTGCCTTGAGCAGATACAGATTGCCTGTAAGGTGCGTCAGTTCGCCACCCGTCACCGCACCCGGCTCGCCATTATTGGCGCGGAACATGAGCCACGCCTCGTCGTGGAAATTGCCCAGGCTGAGCGTCCAGGCATCCGCACTGGTATCCACGCTCACCGTAACCGACGAAAAGCGCTGGATGGCACCGGAGCACTCCGAGCCGGTCTGGCGGCGCAGGTCGGGCGCAGACTTGGTGAGCCAGTCCAGGTAGTCGGTCAGGCCTCCCTTGTAGACTTCCCAGCCCTCCTTGGCGCCGCGATCGGGATCGAGCAGGTCGTCCGGGTGCATAAAGTGCGTACTCACGTAGTGCATGTTGAGCTCGGACACGGCAGCCAGGCGCATATAGGAATCGTCGACCATGCCGCCCGAGACAATACGCGGCTGCTCCACAATACCATCGCTCGCCACGCCAAACTCCTGCACGTAGGGCAGGTCGGTACCGTCCTCAAAGTACGTACTGGCAATAGTCTTAATGCGCGGAACGTCGGTGCTGATAAGCTTGCGCGCACGGGCCGAAAGGATATTCGACGGCGGCACGTAGACCGAGCCGTGCGCATTAGGCAGCACCTCGTCCTGGAAAGCGATAAGCTCGTTGAGCGATGCGACGAGCGTTTCCTTGTTCTTCCAGGTCTTGTAGTCATACAGCGTGCCATAGTCGGTATCCCAGAGCGCCAGAGGCTGATGGTTGTAGCCGTGAAAGCCCAGCTCTCCGCCCATCTGCAGCAGCATGCCGCCAAAGTAGCGAAACTGTGTGGTATCGGCCTGGCGCGCAGGCTCGGTCTGGTTGACCGCGTCCTCGTAGTTTTCGATCATCACGCCGGTATAGCGAATGCCGTATTTTTGCGCAAGCTTTTGCAGATCGGGCCACCAGACCTTGACATAAAAATCGGCGACGGAAAGCCCGTAGTCGCGCTTGATGTAGGTGCCGTCGCCCGAGGGCACAGGGCTAGGAAAGTCGTCCAAATAGAACACGGCGCTGTTGATGACCGGATAGGCCGTGGCTTCACCCAGCAAGCTTAAGGCAGAAGCATAGAACCCACGCATGACCTTGTCGTAGATGCCAATGTTGCACACCACGGTGTGACCACTTCCGCAATCGTTAGACCAAATGAGCGGCGTGCCCGCATCGCCGGTCTTTGCCCAGACGTGCGCCGTTTCGCGCAATGAAACCGAAAGTGAAGAATCGAAGGGATCCGAGAACTCGTAGCGCTCTCCCCCGCCCAGCATAAAGTCCTCACTCGGAACGATACTTTCGGCTTTCGCATAGTCATATCCGGCCGATTCGATCCCAAGCTTGGAAGCAATAGCCTGCAGGCAGTTCGAGTTATCTGGCGTCATGCCCAGCATGAGTGAGCCGCCCACACTCACCCAACTCATCAGATCGGTCAGATGCGTACCCAGTCCGTCAAGCGAGGGCATAAGCACAATCACGCGATCAAACGACGTGAGCGATGGGATCGCGTCCGCACCGTCGGTGGCAATATCAACATCGCGATGGGCGATCTTCATGTCGAGCAGGATCTGGTCGAACTGTTCCTTTACGTCCTCGACGCCAGCTTGATCGGAATCGGTAATGACCAGGCATGTGGGCTTTTGGCCAAAGATTGCCGAGGAGGCAGGCACCGCATCGTTGGCGGCAAGCATCCCCAGCTTATGCTGGCCCGCACTGTACTGCACGCCGGCACGCTCCACCAGCAGCACGGCGGCCATGGCAATAAAGACCGCCCACACCACGAGGAGTCCCATCCAACGAAAGCGCCCTGCACGGTCGCGGATATGTTGCGCCACGCTCATCTGGCCTCCTCCCCGTCGCGCCAAAACGCCAACTTTTCGCGGTTGTCGGCGCTCAAATACACATGTTGCTTGTCAATCGCATCGATCACACGGTGGACCTCGTCACCGTCGCGGCGCATCACGGCCAGGCGCAGGCAAAGCATCCAAACCTCCTGCTCCTCGGGCACGTCGAGCACCAGCTGGTCGGTCACGGCCTGCGCCTCGTCGATCTGTCCGACATCGGCCAGCGCCGTCGCGTATCGAATGCGCAGCTCAAGGGTATCCTCGCGCTCGCAGCGACGCGCAAGCAGGCGCGCGTACTGTTGGCGCTGAATCTGAGCCACGCGCCCCTCGGCCAAGCCCGAGCCCAAGTATTCACCAAGAAAATCACAGTATTCGATGAGGTTTTGCGAGCTCGGGTCCGTCTTAAAGGCGCGCTCCAGCTGCTGCAGTTTAAGGTCGGACTCCTTGGAGATCTGCGCCACCGCCGTCGCGGCATAGTGCGCCACCTCAACGTCGTCGTTAAGCTTAGCCGCCTGCAGCTGCGCCAGGTACGCGTCGGGCTCCTCGGTGAGCATGGAGAGCATTAGGCGGCGCCGGCATGCCGGATCGTTGACGATGAGCGCCTCCTCGAGCGGCACTACGCCTGCATCGGCGTCACGGTCGTGCACCAGGATGCTGCGATGTAGGTCGTCGTTGAAGCGCAGCGACTCCAGCGCAGACTCTTTCAGCCCCTCGCCAAACACCGCGCTGTGGGCCGATAGCAGAACCACTGTCTCTTATACACATCTGACGCTGCCGACGAAGCTAGAAGTGTAGAT
>CABSMQ010000073.1:0-8940 GCA_902478965.1 uncultured Collinsella sp.
CCTGTCTCGTGGGCTCGGAGATGTGTATAAGAGACAGACGGATGCCGCTGCGGACGAAGACCTTCTTGACGCCCGGCAGCTGGCGCAGGTCGCGCAGCAGCTGCGTGTAGCCGCTCTCGTCGACCACCATGTTCTTGCACACGCTCGGCCATAGGCAGCGCTTGTTCTTGCACACGCCGTGTTTGAGCTGCTTATCGCAGGCCGGGCGGCTAAAGTTGGCCGTCGGTCCGCCCACGTCGTTGATGTAGCCCTTAAACTCGGGGTCGTGTGTGAGCAGCTCGGCCTCACGCATGATCGAGTCGTGGCTGCGCATCTGCAGCACGCGGCCCTGGTGGAAGGTGAGGGCGCAAAACGAGCACTCGCCAAAACAGCCGCGGTTGGAGCTAATTGAAAACTTGATCTCGGCAAAGGCCGGCACGCCGCCCGCCGTGTCGTAGTCGGGATGCCAATCGCGTGCGTAGGGGAGTTCGGCCACCTCGTCCATCTCGTCGGTGGTGAGTGTCGCCGACGGCGGGTTCTGCACCACATAGACGCTGTTGGGGTAGGGCTCTACCAGGCGATGTCCGGTGATGGGGTCCATATTCTGCTGCTGCACGTTAAAGCTGCGGGCGTAGTTGAGCTTGTCGGCGGCAAGGTCGTCCCAGCTGGGCAGCAGGTCGTAGTCGTAGACCTCGTCGAGCGAACCCGTGCGGTAAACGGTGCCGTTGATATAGGTGATCTGATCGACGGGCAGCCCCGCGTCGAGCGCGTCGGCGATCTCGACAACCGCGTGCTCGCCCATACCGTAGATGAGGATGTCGGCGCCCGAGTCGAGCAGTACCGAGCGCTTGAGTTTGTCCTGCCAGTAGTCGTAGTGGGCCAGGCGGCGCAGGCTTGCCTCGATGCCGCCGATAATGATGGGAGCGTCCTTGAACGTCTGGCGAATGAGGTTGCCGTAGACCGTGACGGCACGATTGGGACGGCGGCCCTCCTCGCCGCCGGGGGTATAGGCGTCGGTGTGGCGGCGGTGCTTGGTCACCGAATAGTGGTTGACCATGGAGTCCATGTTGCCGGCACTGACGAGAAAGCCCAGGCGCGGCTCACCGAGCACAGTGATGCTGGCGGGGTCGGTCCAGTCGGGTTGGCAGATGATGCCCACTTTGTAGCCGTGCGCGTCGAGGACACGGCTGATGATGGCCATGCCAAAGCTTGGATGGTCCACGTAGGCGTCGCCGCAGATGTAGACAAAGTCGCACTGGTCCCAGCCGCGCGCATCCATGTCGGCACGACTGACGGGGAGGAATTTATCGCGGCCCGGACGCCAGGGGCGGGCGGGCGTCGCTTGGGAATGCTTGGTGCGGGCGACCGTGGCCTGCGCCTTGCCGCCGCGCTTTTGCTGCTGGCCCTGTTTGCCCTGCTGTCCGCGTTCGCTGTTCTGAGCGTGCTGAGGCTTTTTTGCCACGATCCCTCCCGGTGTCTGTATGCTGCACGTAATTGTAACCAGTCTTTTTGGGACGGGGCTAAAAAGACTGGGGGAGTACATGAGCTGGCGGATTGACGCGTCGATGCGCGTGTCGTTTGTTTCCAGACTGTGTATCTGCGCGTTGGAGAACCCGTCTCGCGCGCACGCCATGTTGTCAATGGGTTACAGTATGAACGGCGGCTATGTTTCCGCCAACGCACGAGAGAGTCGTCAACAAGGAGGATGCACGACGATGCAGCGTGCCAAACAGATATCGGAGTCTATTGAGCTGGGCATCATCTTGGCGCTTGCCGGTGGCTTTATGGATGTGTATTCGTACATTGGGCGCGATCATGTTTTCGCCAACGCGCAGACGGGCAACATCCTGCTCGTGGGTGTAAGCATCTCGGAGGGCAACTGGCAGCTGGCGGGACGCTATTTCTTCCCCGTGGTGTCGTTTGCCGTGGGCATTATGCTTGCCGACCTGGTACACGAACGGTTTGGCAGCGTGATTCACTGGCGCCAAGTGACGGTGTTCTTTGAAGCCGTCATCTTGCTGGGCGTGAGCTTTATCCCGGGCGGCAATTTCAACCTGCTCGCCAACTGCCTCACCTCGTTTGCCTGCGGCATGCAGGTCGAGAGCTTCCGCAAGATTCACGGTCACGGTATCGCTACGACCATGTGCATCGGCAACTTGCGCAACGCGCTGCAAAACGTGGACGATTACATCATCACCCACAGGCGTGGCTTTTTGGAAAACGGCCTGCTGTACTTTGGCGTGATCTTTATCTTTGTGTTTGGCGCCGTGTTGGGCAACTGGTGTATTGAGCGCATGGGGCTGCACGCCATCGTCGTGGCGAGTTTGCTGCTGTTTGTCGCGTTTGCCATCATGTTCATCGACCGCGAGCGCGACTTGCGCTTACGCTGGAAGGTTGCGGCCGAGGCTTGGAAAGAGGGCTGCCGAAAGTAACCTAATGCGGCAAAGGGGCTGTCCCTTTGCCGCATTATTTTTCATCATCTGTTGAAACGCTTTAACAAATTTGACGTTCTCACGTGTTTTTCGTTTCAAAAGCGTTAGGATGGGACTCATAGCGTGGGGCGTAATGGGTGCCCCGCACACGATGGGAGGCTATCAATGGCTAATCGTTTCGTTCTCAATACCATCTCTTATCATGGTTCCGGCGCCATCAAGGAGATCCCCGGCGAGCTCCAGCGTCGCGGCTACAAGAAGATCTTCGTCTGCTCCGACCCCGATCTGGTCAAGTTTGGCGTCACCGCTAAGGTGACCGACGAGCTCGACGCTGCCGGCATCGCTTGGAGCCTCTACTCCGAGATCAAGCCCAACCCCACTATCCAGAACGTCAAGGACGGCGTCGAGGCCTTCAAGGCCGCCGAGGCTGACGCTATCGTGACCATCGGTGGCGGCTCCTCCATGGACACCGCCAAGGCCATCGGCATCATCATCAACAACCCCGAGTTCGCCGATGTCCGCAGCCTCGAGGGCGTTGCTCCCACTAAGAACCACGCCGTGTTCACCATCGCCGTGCCGACGACCGCCGGTACCGCCGCCGAGGTGACCATCAACTACGTCATCACCGACCCCGAGAAGGTCCGCAAGTTCGTGTGCGTCGACACCAACGACGCCCCCGAGGTCGCCGTCGTCGACCCCGACATGATGGCCTCCATGCCCGCCGGCCTGACCGCTTCCACTGGTATGGACGCTCTGACCCACGCCATCGAGGGCTACACCACCAAGGGTGCCTGGGAGCTCTCTGACATGTTCCACTTTGAGGCTATTAAGCTGATCAGCGAGAACCTGCGTGACTCCGTCGCCGAGGCCAAGTCCGGCCAGCCCGGCTCCGGCCGCGAGGGCATGGCCCTTGGCCAGTATGTCGCCGGCATGGGCTTCTCCAACGTTGGCCTGGGCATCGACCACGCCATGGCTCACACCCTGTCCGCTCACTACGACACCCCGCACGGCGTCGCTTGCGCCATGCTGCTACCGATCGCCATGGAGTTCAACAAGCCGGTTTGCGCCGAGCGCTTGGCCAAGGTTGCCGTTGCCATGGGCGTTGACACCACGGGCATGAGCACCGACGAGGCTGCCGATGCTGCTATCGCCGCCGTCAAGCAGCTCTCTGCCGACGTGAATATCCCGCACGTCTGCGAGGCCATGAAGGCTGACGAGATCGAGGTTCTGGCCAAGGACGCCATGGCCGACGCTTGCTTCCCGGGCAACCCGCGCGAGGCGACGCTCGACGACGTCATCGAGCTCTTCAAGAAGATCTGCCCGGCTGCCTAACCCAGTTTGGTGGTCCTTCGCCCGTAGGCGTATGGTCTTTTGACTTGCCGCTGGCCCCGCCGTGCTACGCACGGCGGGGCTTTTTGTGCTGCGTCAATGTCCTGAGACGGGCAAAACCAAGGCGTACTGCCCGCTACGGATAGGTGGTGCACTTTCCAGCGTGCATTTTTGGGAGTATTCAGCAAGCTCTTAAAAATGCATAACGTTGTGAATGGGCCGAGTGGCCCGCAGGCGCCCATCGACAGCCATTGTGGGTGGGCTATCGATGAGTGGAGGGGGTTGTTACTGAGTTCCTGCTTTGCGACAACCTGCAACACTGTTGTAACCGCGTCATTTTGTCGTTCGTGATGGGGCCGTTGGGGCCCAAGGTGCTGAATACTCCGTTTTTTGCACGGTCCAAGGTGGGGCACCCTGAGACGAAGCAAAAAGATGTCTCATTTCTATGCAAATACCGATAGGATTTATGCAAGATTGGGATTGTAAACCGTGCACGTGCACAAAACCGGTGCGGGGACGTCTGGAGGCGGCTCGGCTCCTGGGGCATTGCACGTGCAGAACGGTTAAAATCGGGACTCGGTCTTAGTTTTACTTGGAAGGATGCATATGACTTCTAATATTGATGCTTCTCTAGGGGAGACGCTCTCCTATATCGCAGGACAGCTTAAGACGCTGACTTCTATTGCTTCGCCTACCGGCTATACCCGTGCGGCTACTGATTATCTGATGGAGACCCTGCGCGATATGGGGTTTGGGCCCGAGCGCTCCAATAAGGGCAATGTGCTCGTTGGGCTTGGTGGTGAGGGTGAGCCGCTCGTGTTGGCGAGCCATGTCGATACCCTGGGCGCCATGGTGCGTTCCATTAAGGACAATGGTCGCCTGCGCCCCACGACCCTCGGCGGGCATCAGTGGTCTACGGCCGATGGCGAGAACTGCACCGTTTATACGCGCGATGGCAATGTCTACACGGGCGTGGTCCTCAATACCGAGCCTTCGGCGCATGTGGCCGATGAGCCGGTCAAGACCATCGAGAAGAACATGGAAATCCTGCTCGACGAGAACGTTGACAGCAAGGACGATGTGCTCGAGCTGGGTATTCAAACCGGCGACATCATCGCTATGGATCCGCGCACCACGGTGACGGAGAGCGGCTACATCAAGAGTCGCTTCCTTGATGACAAACTGTCCGCGTCGATTCTGCTGGGTTTGGCCCGCGCCGTCGCCGAAGGCGAGGTGACGCTTTCGCGCAAGGTTTCGTTGCTCTTTACGGTGTACGAGGAGGTCGGCCACGGCGGTGCCTTTGTGCCGGCCGACACGCGCGAGATGATCAGCGTGGACATGGGCTGCGTGGGCGACGACCTGGGCTGCACCGAGCGCATGGTTTCGATTTGCGCCAAGGATTCGGGCGGTCCGTACAACTACGACCTGGTAACCACGCTGTCCAACATCGCGCGCGAGCTGGAGCTCGATTACGCCATCGATGTGTACCCGCACTATGGCTCCGACGTCGAGGCCACGCTCTCGGCCGGCTACGACATTCGCCATGGTCTGATCGGCCCCGGCGTGTACGCGAGCCACAACTACGAGCGCAGCCACATCGACGGCGTGCGCAATACCTACGAGCTGGTCCGCGCCTACGTACAGCGCTAACGATGCAGCGGCCTCGGCTGATACGGCAGTACCGACCGAGGCCGTCCTCTCTAAGTTGCGGTGAAATAGGGACTGTTTGGCGGTTTTAAACGCTTAAACAGTCCCTATTTCACCGCAACTTATGAAGGGGGTGGGACTACTTGATGGCGGCAGTAACGGTGCCGCCGCCGAGGACGACGTCGCCGCGGTAGACGACGACGGCCTGGCCGGGGGCGATGGCTCGCTGCGGCTCGTCAAAAGTCAGCAGCATTTGCCCGTCTTCGCCGCGCGTAAGGGTCGCTGCCTGGTCTTTCTGACGGTAGCGGTACTTGGCACCTACGCGAATGCCACCGGACGTGAGCTCTGCCTCCATGCGATCGGCAGGGGTGCTCCAGATCCAGTCATTGGCCGTGAGCGCCGCGGCGGTCAGGTCCTCTGCCTCGCCCAGATGCACGGTGTTGTTGACGGCGTCGACGCCCGTTACGTACACGGGGTGCGCCATCGCGACGCCCAGGCCCTTGCGCTGGCCTATGGTATAGCGCAGCGCGCCGTTATGGCGTCCGACCACGCTGCCGTCGCGCCACACAATGTCGCCCGGTGCAGCGGGATGTCCGCAGCGGCGCTCGATATAGTCTGCGTAGTCGCCGTCCGCGATAAAGCAGATGTCCTCGCTCTCGGCCTTCTTGGCGTTGATGAAGCCCTGCTCGGCGGCAATGCGGCGCACGTCGCGCTCTTTGTCCAGCCCGGCCAGCGGAAAGATTGTGCGCGACAGCCGCTCCTGCGTGAGCGAATACAAAAAGTAGCTCTGGTCCTTCTTGGGGTCCTCGCCGCGGTGCAGCTGCCAGGTGCCGTCGGACGCCTGGTTCGTTTTGGCGTAGTGACCCGTGGCGATGTAGTCGCAGCCCATATCGAGTGCCGCATCGAGCAGCGCGCCAAACTTAATATGGCGGTTGCAGATGATGCACGGATTGGGCGTCAACCCTTCCTGGTAGGCAGTCACAAAGCGCTCGATAACGTTGCGGTCGAACGTCTGCTGCAGGTCGAGCACATGGTGGGGTATCCCCAGGCGCTCGGCGACGGCCTTTGCATCGGCGATGTCGCGGTCGACTTTGCTCATGCCCGTGGCGGGGTCGGGTGTGGGGCAGGTGAGGCGCATGGTGGCGCCGACGCATTCATAGCCCTGGCGCTTGAGCAGATACGCGGTCACGCTGGAATCGACGCCGCCGCTCATGGCGACGAGCACGCGCTTGTTGTGCATGGGGAGGTTCTCCTTGGTGGCATGTGGCCAAAAAAGAAAAGCGGCGCGGGAGGCTGGTTCCGCGCCGCAGACATTGTAGCAAGTTCGGACGTCTCATGGGACACCCTAACGAGATGGGCTCAGGCAGCCAGAAGAGAGGGTAGGCCGGCGTGCCTTGGGCCTATCGACAAGTGACGGGCCCTTAGTCCTGGAAGAGCGCCGTGGACAGGTAGCGCTCGCCGGTGTCGGCAAGCAGCGCCACGATGGTCTTGCCCTCGTTCTCGGGGCGCTTGGCCAGCTGCAGCGCGGCCCACACGGCGGCACCGGACGAAATGCCCACGAGCACGCCCTCCTTGTGGCCCACGGCACGGCCGGTGGCAAAGGCGTCGTCGTTCTCGACGGGGATGATCTCGTCGTAGACCCGGGTGTCGAGGACGTCGGGCACAAAACCGGCGCCGATGCCCTGGATCTTGTGCGGGCCGGCCTGGCCCTTGGAGAGCACCGGGGAGGTGGCGGGCTCGACGGCGACGACCTTAATCTCGGGGTTCTGCTCCTTGAGGAACTCGCCCACGCCGGTCACGGTACCACCGGTGCCAACGCCGGCGACGAAGATGTCGACCTTGCCGTCGGTGTCGTCCCAGATCTCGGGGCCGGTCGTGGCCTTGTGAATGGCCGGGTTCGCGGGGTTCACAAACTGGCCGGCGATGATGCTGTTGGGAGTCTCCTTCTGCAGCTCCTCGGCCTTGGCGATAGCGCCCTTCATGCCCTTGGAACCGTCGGTGAGCACGAGCTGCGCACCGTATGCCTGCATCAGCTTGCGGCGCTCGACGGACATGGTCTCGGGCATAGTGATGATCACCTTGTAGCCGCGGGCGGCCGCCACGGAGGCGATACCGACGCCGGTGTTGCCGCTCGTGGGCTCGATGATGGTGTAGTCGCCGCCGCGCACGAGCTTGCCAGCCTTCTCGGCCTCGTCAATCATGTTCTTGGCGACGCGGTCTTTAACGGATCCGGCGGGGTTGAAGTATTCCAGCTTGACGAGCACGCGGGCCTTGAGGTCCTCATCGGCCTCAAAGTGAGTGAGCTCCAGAAGCGGAGTGTGGCCGATAAGCTGATCGATGGACGTGTAAACATTGCTCATGGTGAACCTCCAAAGTGTTTAAATGACTGGATACCGTGTGGTTTTACGGTGTGTGTAGCAGCGAAACCCATAAACCTTATGGGTTGTTCGTTTTGCTGTTGGCAAGCATAGTAGACAGTAAAGCCTAGTAATGCAATAGGAAATAGGAGATTATTGCAAGTTGATTAACCATCTTGACCGGAACGGGTATTTTCAAAACCAATTTTTCGGCTAGAATTTCTACGGACTAAATGACCGAAAGGCAGCACTATACATGTTGGTTTCTACTAAGGGCAGATATGCCCTGCGCGTTATGGTCGATCTGGCCGAGCACCAGGCAGCCGGTCGCATCCCGCTCAAAGAGATCGCGGCGCGACAGGGGATTTCCGAGAAATATCTCGAGATCATTTTGGCTACGCTCGTGCGCGCCAACATGCTCTCGGGCATGCGCGGCAAGGGCGGCGGCTATGTGCTCACGCGCCCGCCCGAGCAATACACGGTGGGCGAGATCTTGCGCCTGACCGAGGGCAGTCTGGCGCCGGTCGCCTGCCTGGATGGCGACTGCAAGGGCTGCTCGCGTTCGGATGAGTGCCCCACGCTCGACGTGTGGAAGAACCTGGACAAGCTCATCAACGACTACCTCGACGGTGTGACGCTCGATCAACTTGTCGCTCCCAACCATGGCTACGACTACGTCATCTAACCCACACCTGCCATTTGGGGACGGGGTGGAAATGGTAGATTCTCTCGCCCTTTGAGACTTGACAAATAAGAAGGCCGCCCATTTTTGCGATGGACGGCCTTCGTTTTGGGCTGTTGAGACGGGCACGGCCGGAATGGCCGTTTTAGTCCTCGGCGATGCTGTCGAGGATGCTGCGCGTGATGGACACCAGGATGCTGCCCATAAAGGCCGATCCAAAGCTGGCGATGGAGATGCCGACGCCCAGCAGGTTGACCGACAGGTAACTCGCGAGCTCAAGCATAAAGCTGTTGACGACAAGCTGGAAAATGCCCAGCGTAATGATCGTGAGCGGCAGCGAGATGACCGTGAGGAACGGTTTGACGAACGAATCGACAATGTTCAGGAACAGTCCCACAAAGGCAAAGCAGACCCAGGTCTCGGCAAAGCCGAAGGGTTGGATACCGGGGACGAGGAACGTGGCGATCGCGATGGCGATCGAGGTGAAGAGCCAGTTAAGCATAAAGCCTGTCTC
>CABSMQ010000074.1:0-8797 GCA_902478965.1 uncultured Collinsella sp.
CCACCCGAGCATTGAATGAGGCTCCAACGCAAGTTGGGGCCTTTTTTCATATAGGCACACAAGGTCAAAGGCGGCACCATGATCCTCCTGGTCGACAAGATCGAAAAAAGCTTCGGCGCGCGCGTCCTCTTTAGCGGCGCGTCCTTCCAGATCAACCCCGGCGAGCGCTTCGCGCTCGTGGGCCCCAACGGCGCCGGCAAAACCACCATGCTCAAGATCATCATGGGCATCGATAGCCCCGACGCCGGCCAGGTCCAGTACGCCAAGGACTGCCAGGTGGGCTATCTAGAGCAAGAAACCAACCTGGAGCAAAAGGACACCACCATCCTCGCCGAGGTCATGGCCGCCGCCAAGGAAATTCGCCGCATGGGCGAGCGCGCCAACGAACTTCAGGCCCAGATCACCGAGCTCTCGGAACAGGGCAAGGACGTCAACGCGCTCCTTAACGAGTACGGCCAGGTCCAGGACCGCTTTGAGCACCTGGGCGGCTACGAGCTCGAGAGCAACGCCCGCAAAATCCTGTCCGGCCTGGGCTTTAAGGTCACCGACTTTGAGCGCCCGTGCTCCGAGTTCTCGGGCGGCTGGCAGATGCGCATCGCGCTTGCCAAGCTCTTCCTGCGCCACCCCGACCTGCTGCTTCTGGACGAGCCTACTAACCACCTGGACCTCGAAAGCGTCCAGTGGCTGCGCGGCTTTATCGCCAACTACGACGGCGCCGTCCTCATCGTCAGTCACGACCGTGCCTTCATGGACGCCTGCGTCGACCACGTCGCCGCTCTCGAAAACCGTCGCGTGACCACCTACACCGGCAACTACAGCAGCTACCTCAAGCAGCGCGAGGACAACCTGGAACAGATGCGCGCCAAGCGAGCCGCCCAGGAGCGCGACATCGCCCACATGCAGGTCTTCGTTGACAAATTCCGCTATAAGCCCACCAAGGCCGCCCAGGCGCAGGAGCGCATCCGTAAGATCGAGCAGATTAAAAAGGAACTTGTCATCCTGCCCGAGGGCCACAAGCACATCGACTTTAAGTTCCCTGACCCGCCGCGCTCCGGCGACATGGTCGTCGGCCTGGAGGGCGTGTCCAAGTCCTACGGCAACAAGCACATCTACAGCGACATCGACCTCAAGCTCTACCGCGGCGAGCACGTGGCACTCGTCGGCCCCAACGGCGCCGGCAAGTCCACGCTCATGAAGATTCTCGCCGGCCTGGAGCCGCCCACTACCGGCACGCGCGACCTGGGCACCAACGTGGGTGTGGCCTACTACGCCCAGCACGCGCTCGAGGGCATGACCGAGTCCAACACCGTCCTGCAAGAGATCGACACCGTCACGCCCAAGTGGACCGTGCCGCAGCAGCGCAGCCTGCTGGGCGCCTTCCTATTTAGCGACAACGACTCCATCGAGAAGCAGGTCCGTGTCCTCTCCGGCGGCGAAAAGGCGCGTCTGGCGCTTGCCAAGATGCTCGTGGCCCCCGAGGCGCTCCTGTGCCTGGACGAGCCCACCAACCACCTGGACATCGACTCGGTGGACATGCTCGAGAACGCCCTGCAAAACTTCCCCGGCACCATCGTGCTGATCAGTCACGACGAGCACCTGGTACGCGCAGTGGCCAACCGCATCATCGACATCCGCGACGGCAAGGTCACGGTCTACGACGGCGACTACGACTACTACCTCTACAAGCGCGAGGACCTCGCAGCCCGCGCCGCCGCCGAGGCGGCAGGGGAGAGCGCACCGGCCGCGACCAAGTCCGCTAAGGTCACCGCGGCCCAGCCCGACGCCCCCGCCACCGCTTCCAAGCCCGCCGAAGGCAAAAAGACCAAGGAGCAAAAGCGCGCCGAGGCCCAGGCCCGCGCTGCGCTCAACAAAAAGCTCAAGGGCGTGCGCAACCAGCTCAAGAAGATCGAGACAGAGCTCGACAAAAAGCGCGCCCGCTATGACGAGCTTATGGAATTGATGGCCAGCGAAGAGCTTTATGCCGATCAGGACAAGTTCAACGCCGCGCTGGGGGAATATAACGGCCTTAAGCAAGAGCTACCCAAGCTCGAGGACGAATGGCTCGAGCTTTCCACCCAGATCGAAGAGGAGACCGCGCGTGAACTCTCGTAAGGCCACCGCCGTGGCGATGAGCATCATCGCCATCGCCTGTCGCATCTGCGGCATTTTTATGAGCGCAATGACCGTGCTGCTGTGCTTTAGCGGCCTCACCGCCAAGCTGCAGATCGTGGGCTTTGTCGTTGAGCTTTCGCGCGCGCTGCCGAGCGCCATCGCCGGCTACGGCGTCATCACCTCTCCCTTTGGCGGCGTCTTCCGCCTGGATTACGCTATCGTCGCCGTCATCCTGTTTGTAATTGACTACCTGCTCACGCGCGCCTCGCGCCGCGTCCGCTAGGGGAGTGCCATGTCCAGCAGCTACATCATGAACCTACTAGCCAGCGCCGTCGCCGTCATTGCGGGCATCGTCATCCACGAGAGTGCGCACGCCGCCGCGGCATGGGCACTCGGCGACAAAACGGCGCGCTCGCGCGGCCGCGTCTCGCTCAACCCGCTCAACCATATCGACCCGTTCGGCACCATCATCCTGCCACTGCTCATGCTCGCAGCCGGTGGCCCGGTGTTCGCCTTTGCCAAGCCCGTGCCCGTCTACCTCAACAACCTCAAGCACCCCAAGCGCGACGAGGTCCTGGTGAGCGTGGCCGGCCCCGCGTCGAACATCGCACTCGCATGCCTCGCGGCCGCCCTCATGCACGCAACGTACGGCAACCTTTACACCAGCATGTCCTTTGCCGTGGCATCGCAGATCATGAACTTCGGCGCCACGTTCATCGTAGTCAACCTGTCGCTCGCGTTCTTCAACCTCATCCCGATCCCGCCGCTCGACGGCTCGTCAATCATCGTGCCGTTCCTTAAAGGCAAGGCTCTCAACAACTATTATCGTCTGCAGCAATACGCTATGCCCATCCTCATCCTAGTGCTGTACCTGCTGCCTATGTGGACCGGCATCGATGTAATCGGCCGCTATTTCGACGTTACCGTGTATCCGCTTGCTGAGCAGTTGCTCAACTTCGCAATCGCCGGCATCTAAGGTAAACTTACAGGTCGTCCGTGTAAAACGGTCGCAGCATGCACCCAAACCGCGCCGCGAAGGCGCCGTCAAAGGAGGTCGAAGATGTCGTATCGCGTGTCGACGCAGGTCTACAGCGGACCGTTCGACCTGCTGCTGCAGCTGGTAACCCGCCAAAAAGTAGATATCGGCGCCATCTCCATCAGCGAGGTGGCCGAGCAGTACCTTGCCGAGGCCGAGCGCATCGAGGCGCTGGACCTGGACGTAGCAAGCGACTTTTTGCTGGTCGCGGCAACCCTTTTGGACATCAAGGCTGCCTCTCTGGTGCCGCAGGAGGCCCCGCGCAAAGTCGATGACGACGATGACGAGTTCGACGAAGACCTTGAGGAGCTCAGCACGCTTGACGGCGACGCGCTGCGTGAGGTCCTGATTCAGCGCCTGATTGCCTACAAGCAGTTTAAAGGCGCGGCTGCGGCCCTCGGTGCGCGCATGCAGGCCGAAAGCCGCATGCATCCGCGCGTGGCCGGCCCCGACCCCGAGTTCCTAGGCCTTATGCCCGACTACCTTGCCGGCATCACGCTGCGCGGTCTCGCCGTCATATGTGCCGACCTGGACGGCAAGCGCCAGACCTTCCTGCTGGAGGCCGAGCATGTGGCGCCGCATCGCGTGCCGCTCGACCTGACGGTGGCCTCGGTCGATCGCTTTACCATGGCGCACCAAACCTGCACCTTCCGCGAGCTACTGGACGGCGACGCCACCACCGAGCAGCTCGTCGTCACCTTCCTGGCCATGCTCGAGCTCGCCAAGCGCGGCTCGCTTACGCTGAGCCAGGACGAGATTTTTGGAACCATCCGCATCAACCGCGTCGAGGGCGCCGAGGCCTACGTGCCCGGCGAGGGCCCCGAGCTCACCGAATAGGAGCGGCAACCATGTCAACCCTTTCCACGCTGGAGGCAAACAGCCTCAAAGGCGCTCTCGAGGCGCTGCTGCTGGTGTCAAGCGACCCGGTGAGTGCGCCCGCGCTGGCCGGCGCACTGGATATCGCCCCCGGCGAGTGCGCATCGCTGCTCGCCGAGCTCAAGGTTGAGTACGAGGAGGCCAACCGCGGCTTTCAGCTGCGCGAGGTCGCCGGCGGCTGGCGCCTGTTTACTCACCCCGCCTACCACGACGTGGTCGAGGCCTACGTGCTGAGCTGGGACACGCAAAAGCTGTCGCAAGCGGCGCTCGAAACCCTGGCCGTCATCGCATACCACCAGCCTGTGACGCGCGAGGTGGTCAAGGGCATCCGTGGCGTCAATTCCGACGGCGTCATCGCGTCACTCGTCGACAAGGGCCTGGTGCGTGAGCTCGGCCGTGACCCCCAGCACGGTCAGGCCATCATTTACGGCACGACCAACGCCTTCTTGGAAAAGTTCGGCCTGCGCTCCACCCGCGACCTGCCCGACCTGGAGCAGTTTGCCCCCGACGAGCAGTCGCGCCAGTTTATCCGCGAGCGTCTGAGTGGCCGCAGTATTCAGTCCACGCTCGAGGAGCAGGCCGAGGACCTGGACGAAGAGTGCGAACTGCTCGATACCGATTTTGAAGATGTTGATGCAGTCGAGGACTTGGAAACCCTGGACGTCGACGAGACCTCGGAGGATTTGCATGACGAGGACTAACGAAGTAGGGGAGACGCGCGCCGTGGGCAACGAAGCACCCGCAACCGACGCCCAGCCCGTCTATCCGCACACCATGCGCCTGCAGCGCTTTTTGGCACGCGCGGGCGTGGCGAGCCGTCGCGGCTCAGAGAACCTGATGACCGCTGGCCGCGTGACCGTCAACGGCCAGGTCGCGACCGAGCTGGGCACCAAGGTCGATGTCGACCACGATCACATTGAGGTCGACGGCATGCCCGTCAAACTCAACCAGGGCGCCGTGTACTTGATGTTCTACAAGCCGACCGGCTACCTCACCACCATGAGCGACCCGCAGGAGCGCCCTTGTGTGGCCGATCTGGTCCCCCGCGACCGCTTTCCGGGACTGTTCCCGGTGGGCCGCCTGGACCGTGACACCACGGGCCTTTTGCTCTTTACCACCGACGGCGACCTGTCACAGGACCTGCTGCACCCCAGCAAGCATGTCTATAAAACTTACCAGGCACTCGTGGACGGGCAGCTGACCGACCGCGATCTGGAACCACTCCGCCGCGGCATCGAGCTCGACGACGGCCCGTGCCAGCCGGCAATCTGTCGCATCATCAACGCGCGCGAGGCTGAAGCCGTGGCCCCGCAGGGTGTGAAGCCCGGTACCACCGCCGTGGAGGTCATCATCCGCGAAGGCCGCAAGAACCAGGTCAAGCGCATGCTGAGCAAGATCCACCACCCGGTGATCCGCCTGCACCGCTGCAACTTTGCCGGCCTGGAGCTCAAGGACGTGGCCAAGGGCTCGTGGCGCGAGCTCACCGACCGCGAGGTGCAGATCCTCAAGGCCGGCGGCATCCCGCCCAAGCAGGCGAGCTCCAAGCGCAACGGCGGCAAGCCCCAAGACACGCCTGCCAGCCGCACGCGTCACCACGGCAGCCATGGCTCAGCACCCAAGCGCAACACCTACCGCGAGCGCTACACGGGCTAGGCAAACCCGCCGCGCCCCAACGCCCGCGAACCATACCAGCACGTCAACCATTGAAAGGAAGCATTGCATGATCGTCGCCATCGACGGCCCCGCCGGATCCGGCAAGTCCACCATCGCCAAGGAGATCGCCCGTCAGCTTGGCTTTAACAAGCTCGACACGGGCGCCATGTATCGCGCCGTCACCTTCGCCGCGCTCGACCGCGGCATCGATCTGGATAACGAGGCGGCCATCGACGCTCTCGCCGAGCAGATTGAGATCCGCTTTACCAACGGCACCGGCGAGGACACGCGCCTGACCATCGACGGCCAAGACGCTTCGGCCGCCATCCGCACCCCGCAGGTCGACGCCAACGTGTCCAAGGTCTCGGCCTATCCGGGCGTGCGCGCCGCCATGCTCATCCACCAGCGCCGCGCCGCCGAGGACCGCGATATCGTGGCCGAGGGTCGCGACATCGGCACCGTCGTGTTCCCTAACGCGCAGGTCAAGGTCTTCCTGTCCGCCGACCCGCGTGAGCGCGCCCGCCGCCGCGTGCTGCAGCGTCACCAAAACGACGCCCAGCCGCTCACGTCCGAGCAGCTCGAAGCCGAGGTCGACGAGACCCTCGACGCCCTCAAGCAGCGCGATAAGCTTGACAGCAGCCGCGAGGTCGCCCCGCTCGTGCCCGCCGAGGACGCCGTGCACGTCGACTCCACCGCCCACACCATCGACGAGGTCGTCTCGATAATCGAGGACCTTATCAACCAAAGGAGGTAGCCCATGCGCCTGTTTCAGCAGACGCCCGAGGACTATTACAACGCCCCCTACGCCGAGTTTCCAGCGCTCATCCGCGGCACCGTCGTCGTAGTCATGGCCATCCTTTGGGCCTTCTCCAAGCTCATGTGGCGCTGGAAGGTCGAGGACGCCGATCTTCTGTTTGAGCGCCAGGAAGGCCGCGGCAGCGTGGTCATCTGCAACCACACCTCGATGGCCGAGCTCTTGGCCGTGGAGACGGCGCTGTTCTTTGGGGGCCGCCGCATTCGTCCCATCTTTAAGTCCGAGTTCGCCAAGAGCAAGATTGTGCGCTGGGCCTTCAGCCGCGTTGGCGGCATCCCCGTGGAGCGTGGTACTGCCGATATGAAGTGCCTGCGCGCCGCCCAGCATGCGCTGCAGCGCGGCGAGGACGTCCTGATTTTCCCCGAGGGCACGCGCATCCGCTCGCGCGATATCAAGCCCGAGGTCCACGGCGGCTTTGCGCTCATCGCCCAGATGGGCAAGGCGCCCGTCAACCCGCTCGCCATCTGCGGCTGGTCCGACATCACGCCCGCGGGCAAAAAGCTCATGCGTCCCAAGAAATGCTGGATCCGCGCCGGCAAGGCCGTCTCGCTTTCCGACGCACCGGCTGGGCTTAAGCGCACGGTGCGCCTGGAATGGTTTGAGTCCGAGGCCATGAACCGCGTCTACGCCATGCGCGACGAGCTGTGCGCCGAGCATCCGGGCAGGTTCTAGCCATGAGTGAGAACGTGACGAATATTGCCGCGACTGCGTCCGACCAGGACGGCGCGCCCACCATCGAGATTGCAGCCCACGCCGGCACTTGCTACGGCGTACAGCGCGCGCTCGACATGGCGCTGGCCGCCGCGCCGCAGACAGGGGAGAGCACTCAGGTCCATACCTTGGGACCGCTCATTCATAACCCCATCGTGGTACGCGAGCTCGCTGAGGCAGGCGTTGGCTTGGCCGAGAACCTGGACGACGCCGCATCGGGCACCGTAATCATTCGCGCGCACGGAGTGGTGCCGCAGGTGATCGATGCCGCTCGCGAGCGTGGCCTTAACGTCGTCGACGCCACCTGCCCTTACGTCAAGAAGGTTCACGTGGCAGCCGAGCGCCTGGTGCGCGAGGGCTACCGCGTGGTGGTCGTAGGCGAGCCAGGTCACCCTGAGGTGGAGGGCATCCTGGGCCACGCCGGCACTGATGCGCTGGTCGTGAGCTGTGCCGCCGACGCCAACGCCTTTTCGTTCAAGGGCAAGGTAGGCCTCGTCGTGCAGACCACCCAGACCGCGCAGAACCTCGCCGAGGTCGTGGCAGCTATCACCCCGCGCGTGCAGGAGCTGCGTGTGATCAACACCATCTGCGCCGCCACGAGTGAGCGTCAACAGGCAGCAGCCACACTTGCCAACCGCTGCGACTGCATGGTCGTCGTGGGCGGCAAGAACTCGGGCAACACCCGCCGCCTGGCGCAGATTTGCGCAGACGCCTGCGAGCGCACGCATCACATCGAGGAAGCTTCAGAGCTTGAGACCGCTTGGTTTACCGACGCTCACCACATCGGCATCACCGCCGGAGCCTCCACCCCGCAAGAACACATCGAGCGCGCCGTCGAGCGCATCAAGGAGCTTTGCCGCTAATCATGGACCAGACCGTACCCGCATACGCCGCCGAGGTGGCCGATTACGGGCGCAGCCGCGACCCCGAGCCGGGTGAGGGCGCGCTCGTAAAGAACGTGCGTCCCGAATCGCCCGCGTGGGATGTGGGTATCGAGCCGGGCATGCGTGTGCTCACGGTCAACGGTGAGGCGCTCACCGACATGATCGTGTGGCTCTGGGAGGCCGACGACGACACCGTCGACCTCGAGGTTTTCGACCCGCGCGACGGCACCGTCACCCCCGTCGAGCTCGACCGCTTCCCGGGCGAGGACTGGGGTTTGGAGTTCGATGGCCCCATCTTCGACGGCATGCGTACCTGCGTAAACGCCTGCGTGTTCTGCTTTATGACCATGTTGCCCAAGGGCGGCCGCTCCACGCTCTATATTCGCGACGACGACTACCGCCTGAGCTTTTTGCAGGGCAACTTCGTCACGCTCACGAACCTCACCGACGAGGACGTGCAAAACGTCATCCAACGCAACATGAGCCCTATGAACGTGTCGGTCCATGCCGTGAGCCCCGACGTCCGCCGTCGTATGATGGGCCGCAACGCCCAGCGCGGCATGGACGTACTCGAGGCCATCATGGCCGCCGGCATCGAGATTCACGCGCAGATCGTGTTGTGCCCCGGCATGAACGACGGCGAGGAGCTGGAAAAGACCCTGCGCTACTGCGAGGAACATGAGCAGATCACCAGCCTGGGCCTGTCTCTTA
>CABSMQ010000075.1:0-8689 GCA_902478965.1 uncultured Collinsella sp.
TCTCGTGGGCTCGGAGATGTGTATAAGAGACAGACCTTGCCCCGCGCTCGCTTGGCCGCACCGCTGCCGGTGACGAAATCGTTCCGCAGCTCGGTCTGCTCGAAGCCTAGCCAGTATTAGGTGGTTTCTTGAACTCGGTAAGCCTGCGGTAAGATATACGTTTGTTTACGTAATGCGTTCTCGGGAGCCTGCATGCTCGCCTTTTTACAAACCAACACACCCATCGTGATCTTCAACCAGATTGTCGTCACGCTGCTCACGGTCTGCTTTCTGTACCAGGTGGTCTTCTTTGTCATCGGTGCTCTTCGTGGCGAGGTCGCGCCTCCCAAGGCCAAAAAACTCCACCGCTATGCGTTCTTTATCGCGGCGCATAACGAGGAAGCCGTGATCGCCAACCTCGTACGCTCCATCAAGGATCAGGACTATCCGTCCGAGCTTATCGAGGTCTTCGTCGTCGCCGACGCCTGCACCGACAACACGGCGCAGCTTGCGCGCGAGGCCGGTGCCATTGTTTACGAGCGCAATGATCTGGCCCGTAAGGGCAAGAGCTGGGTCATGGACTTTGGTTTCGACCGTATCCTTAACGAGTATCCCGACACGTTTGAGGGCTACTTCATCTTCGATGCCGACAACGTTATCTCCCGCGATTACGTGTCTAAGATGAACGATGCCTTTGACCAGGGTTTCCATGTGGTCACGAGCTATCGCAACTCCAAGAACTTCGGCAGCTCGTGGGTCTCGGCAGCTAATGCCACCTGGTATCTGCGTGAGGCACGCTTTCTCAACAACGCGCGTAATATCTGCAAGACGTCTTGCGCCGTCTCGGGTTCGGGCTACCTCATCTCCGCCAGCGTTATCGAGGGCATGCACGGTTGGCAGTTCCATACGCTGACCGAGGATATTCAGTTCACCACGTTCTGCGCCATTCACGGCATTCGCATTGGCTATGCGCCGGCGGAGTTCTTTGACGAGCAACCCGTGACGTTCAAAGCATCCTGGAAACAGCGCATGCGCTGGACCAAGGGCTTCTACCAGGTGTTTTTTACCTACGGTAAGCACCTGGTCAAATCGACCTTCCGCTATCATCGCTTTGCCGCCTATGACATGTTTATGACCATCGCCCCGGGTATGCTGCTGTCCTTGATCTCGATGCTCGCTAATGCGACGTTCTTGATTGTGGGTGGCCTTTCGCATGGTTTCTTGGCAACCGAAGTCGAGATGCAGGCGTGCGCCGCTTCGCTCATTATGACCTTCGCCATGATGTATCAGACTTTCTTCATCCTGGCGCTGCTCACGACTATCTTTGAGTACAAGCATATTCACTGCGCGCAAAAGTGGCGTCTGGTGACTAACCTGTTTACCTTCCCGATCTTTATGTTCAGCTATATCCCCATCACGGTGGCAGCGCTGTTCCTGAAGGTCGACTGGGTCCCGACGCAGCACGCCGTCAGCGTTACTCTCGACGAGGTCATGCAAGGCGCTAAATAACCACCACTAAAACCACCGCAAAGGGGACAGGTACCTTTGTGGTGGTTTTTGCTTTTGCGATGCAGCTCGAGGAGGTACTCGATGTTTTATATCCCGTTTTGGATTTGCATCTTTGCCGGCGCGGCGATTGATGCCCGTCAGCGACGTTTTCCCAATGAGCTTGCCGGTGCGTGTGCGGTGACGGCGTTAGTGGGCGTTTGGCTCGACAAAGGCGTTAACACGGCGCTTGACCATGCCGGTCTTGCGGTCATCGTCTACCTTGCCCTTGTGCTGACTGAGTTATTCTGGCGTCGTTTTCGCCAAACCTCGGGCATTGGCATGGGGGACGCCAAAGCACTCTTCGCGCTTTGCACGCTCGACCCTATGGGTTGCATCGTGGCATTTGCCGTCGCGCTCCTGGTCCTTGCCCTCTCCTGCGTCATCACAAAATCGCGCTCCCTGCCATTGCTCCCGTTTTTGGTGCCGATTTTTGCCATAATCGAGGTTGTTGGCTGCACTTTGTAACCGATTGCGCATCCTTCTTAAGGAGCATGCCATGGCAACTAATCAAGAAACGGCCGTCATTAAGGCGCGCATGGACCGTATTCCCTCGGCGTTGTCGCCCGAACTTGTCGAGCGCATTGCCGCTGATCGTGCTTCGGGCTATGTCAACCCGTATCGTTGTAACGACTACCAGGTCATTCGTCGTATTGATCGCGCTGCCGACAAAGGCACGCTTATGCGTCCGGCGTTTATGCGCGACACCGAAAAGATTCTTCATCTTCCGGCGTACACGCGTTATGCAGGCAAAACGCAGGTCTTTAGCTTTCGCAGTAACGATGACCTGTCGCGCCGCGGTCTGCATGTGCAGCTTGTCTCGCGCATTGCACGCGATATCGGTCGCGCCCTGGGGCTCAACTGCGATTTGATCGAGGCGATTGGCCTGGGCCACGACTTGGGACACACGCCTTTTGGCCATGCGGGCGAGCGATTCCTCAACGATATCTACCACGAGCGCACGGGTCGCTACTTTTTCCATAACGTGCAGTCGGTCCGCGTGCTCGATGCCCTGTACGGCCGCAACGTGTCGCTCCAGACGCTTGATGGCGTTCTGTGCCATAACGGCGAGTACGAGCAACGCGTGTTTGAGCTTTCGGACATGGGTTCCTTTGACCAGTTCGATCAGACGGTTGAGGACTGCATTGCCAAGGGCTATAGCGCAATTGAGCACCTGCGTCCCATGACGCTTGAAGGCTGTGTGGTCCGCATCTCGGATATCCTTGCCTACGTCGGTCGTGACCGTCAGGATGCGATCGCGGCGGGCCTGCTTTCGCCCGACGCTTTTGATGATGGCCGGGGCGGTGCCTACAACAGTTGGATTCTTACGCACGCTTCCATCGATATCGTGGAGCATAGCTATGGTAGGCCGCGCATCGAGATGAGCGAGGACCTGTTTGAGGAAATTCGCCGAGCCAAGCGCGAGAACTACGAGAAGATCTATAGCAAGGGCGGTATCGAAGGCGATTCCGAGGCGGAGCTGCGCGAGGCGTTCGTAAAGCTCTACGACCGTTGCCTGCGGGATCTAAACAGTGGCGACGAGTCCTCTTACATCTTTAAGCACCATATTTCGCGCATTGAGCAGCAGCTTTCCTACTACGAGCGCACCTATGCCTGGCGGGACGACAAGGATCAAGCCGTAGTGGATTATATCGCGAGCATGACGGACGGTTATTTCTGCGAGCTGACGAGCAAGCTGTTCCCTGGTCTGGAGTTTCCGCACCGTACCTATATTAACGAACGGTAGTTCGTATTAATTCGGTATACTGTTAGTGGAAAACGTTTTTGATTGATGCACGGGATGGCTATGGACGACCTTTTTTCTGCCTCGACGCGCGAGCGTTCCTTTAAAAATGCGCCGCTCGCGGTGCGCATGCGACCCAATTCGCTCGACGAGTACGTGGGCCAGCAAAAGGCCGTCGGTAAGGGTTCATGGCTGCGTGCCGCGATCGAGCACGACGTGCTTTCGAGCGTGATTCTGTACGGGCCTGCCGGTACGGGCAAGACGACGCTGGCCCACATTATCGCCAACCATACCAAGAGCGAGTTTGTCGAGGTCAGCGCCGTCACGGGTACTGTGAAGGACCTGCGTCGCGTGATTGATGAGGCCAAGACGCGCCTGAATACGTACGACCGCCGCACCATTCTATTCATCGATGAGATTCACCGCTTCTCTAAGTCGCAGCAGGATGCCCTGCTGCATGCAGTTGAGAACCGTACCGTCATTATGATTGGCGCTACGACGGAGAACCCGTACTTCGAGGTCAACTCGGCACTGCTCTCACGTGGTCGCGTCGTGGAGCTTGAGCATCTGAAGGATGAGGATATCGCCACGCTTATTGAACGTGCGCTTGAGGCGCCGCAGGGCTTGAACGGTAAGTTCTCGGCCGATGAGGATACGGTCAAGACCATCTGCACGCTGGCAGCGGGTGACGCTCGCTCGGCGCTCACGACGCTCGAGCTTGCGAGCGAGATTGCCGTCACGCGTCCCGATACCGAGGGAACGCCAACGCCCGCGGCGGGGGAGCGCTATCCCATCACCGTGGATGACGTAAAGATCGCCAACCCGCGTCGCGGCTTTACGTATGACAAAAACGGCGACATGCACTACGACATCATCAGTGCGTTCATCAAGTCCATGCGCGGTAGCGACCCCGATGCCACGATCTATTGGCTCGCGCGCATGATTGATGCTGGGGAGGATCCTAAGTTTATCGCTCGCCGCATTATGATTCACGCTTCTGAGGATGTTGGCAACGCCGACCCGCAGGCGCTTTTGGTGGCGCATGCCGCGTTTAAGTCTGCCGAGGTCATTGGCTATCCCGAGTGCCGTATTAACCTCGCGCAGGCTGCGCTCTATGTTTGTTTGGCGCCTAAGTCCAATGCCTGTGAGGCGTCCATTGATGCGGCGCTGGCCGATATCCATTCTAGTGGGCTTCGTGAGGTGCCTAGTTATCTGCGCGATCGCCATCGCCCGGGCAGCGATGATTACGGTGTGTATAAGTATCCACATGACTATCCCGAAGGCTGGGTCGATCAGCGCTATTTGCCCGAGGGACTGGAGCGCGGCGCGTTCTGGCAGCCTGCCGGCCGCGGTTGGGAAGAATGGCGCGTAGAGCAAAGCGAACGCGACCGCAGCGGGAATGCACCGAAGTAGCTGCTGATAATTTTGTCCCACGTTGCCGCTCTTGGCATGTTCGGTCCCCTTTGGGGTACCATGGAAACCGTCTGTATTTCGATTCCTTTGGGAGGCTTGTATGAGTCCCATTCAAATCGCCTTGCTGCTGCTCGCCGTTGCCGGCGTGTGGGCCATCGTTGAGCTCGCGCTTACCCTGCGCAAGACCCGCACCGTTGTCGACTCGCTTGATAAGACCGTGAACGACCTCAACAACACCATCGCCGAGGCTCAGCCTGTGGTGGCAAAGCTCGATGGCGCTGTCGATGAGCTTACGCCGGCGCTTGCCCAGATGGAGCCGCTGCTTAAGTCGAGCAAGACGGCAGTTGATGCCCTTACCTCCAATCTCGTAGAGGTCGAAGCCGTGGTTCGCGACATTTCCGAGGTTACGGGCAGCATGGCCGAGGCCAGCAATGCTGTGTCGAGCGTGACCGACTCTGCCGCCGGTGCTGTTCAGAAGCTCTTCAATAAGGTGAAGGCTCCTGCAGCTGACACCGAGCGCAAGCTCGCCGCTGCCGCCGCCGAGGCCGAGCGTCCTACCGAGCGCGTTCTGATTGGTGAGGCTGAGGACGAGGCCGCCGATAGTGCGGACACGGCTCAGAAGCCCGCTGCCAAGCCTGCTCAGTATTACACCTATACGCCCGCCGAGACCTCCGAGGAGTCCTGCGATGAGTAGCGAAGCAACTTGCCCCATTACGCTGACCGTTGCCGGCGACCCGCGTCTGGCGCGCCTTGTGCGCATGACGGCCGCCAACGTTGGTGCCCTGTGCTCTATGTCTGTCGATCGCATCGAGGACATCCGCATGGCTGCCGAGGAGGCTTTCATCTTTGGTTGCACCGCGGTCGACTGCGATGACATCACCATCAAATTCGATGTCGATGAGACCCACGTTGGCATGACTATTACCTTTGGCGATCAGGCTACGGTCGATGAAGACGACCAGGCTGCGGTGTATGCCGAGCTCATCCTCGCGAGCGTGTGCGATTCCTACGAAAAGACTGCGGCGCCCCTGACGCTTTCCCTCGACCTCAAGGCGGATATCTAATATGACCGAACGTTCCCGGAGCGGCAAGACCGCTTGGGACAAGGAGAAAACCCGCGAGCTGTTTCGTCGTTACAAGGAGACCGGTGATCCGGACGCCCGCGAGCAGCTCGTCATGTCCCATATGAATCTGGTAAGGTTTCTTGCCAACAAATTTAAGAATCGCGGCGAGCCGCTCGACGACCTCATGCAGGTCGGCTATCTGGGTTTGCTCAAGGCTATCGACCGCTTTGACCCCGAGCGCGGGCTCGAGTTCACGACGTTTGCAACACCCACTATCCTGGGCGAGATCAAACGCCATTTCCGCGACAAGGGCTGGAGTGTGCGCGTTCCGCGTCGCCTGCAGGAGCTCTCTGCCAAGGTCAACCAGGCTACTGACAAACTTACCAACGAGCTGCAGCGTTCGCCCAAGGTTGAGGAGATCGCTGAGTATCTAGATGTGACTGTCGATGAGGTCCTCGAGGCTATGGAATCGTCTTCGGCCTATACCTCGGTGCCCATCGAGGCTCCTGGTGCATCCGATTCCGACGATGCTCCCTCGATTCTCGACCGTTACGCCGACGACGACAACGAGCTTGACTTTACCGATGACCGCCTAGTGATCGAGGAAGCCATCCGTGATTTTTCGCCGCGCGAGCGCGAGGTGATCGAGCTGCGCTTTGTGAAGGGCATGACCCAGATCGAGATCGCCAAGAAACTGGGTATTTCTCAGGTGCAGGTTTCGCGTCTGCTGCGCCGCACGCTTAAGAAGATTCAGGATAAGATCGACCCCGACGGAGTGATGATTCGTTCATGAGTGAGCACCCCCAACAAACCGATCGCGTGCTGCGCGACACCCGCATTCTGACGCTGCGCATTTGGGCTGTTGTCGGCTGCATTGTTATTGCTGCTGTCATCTTTAACCTTATGGGCATCCTGGCACCGGTTATTGAGTTTCTTGCCGTCGGCTCCATCATTGCTTTTGTGATGTCCCCGATCACCAACTGGCTCGAGCACCATGGCGTGAATCGCGGCATCGGTTCGCTTATCGCGCTTATTGTTGTTGTTGCTGTGCTCGTCGGTGTCGTTTGCATCTTGTCGCCGATTCTCTTTGGTCAGATCATGGAAGTCCTGAGCCGTCTGCCTGAGCAGCTTCGTGTTGCGGGTGGCGACCTCAACGAGATGATCTCGCACGCCAAGACGCTCAACAACACGCCGCTCAAGGAGTATTTGGACGATAATCTTTCGTCGCTTGTTACCGTGGCATCGAAGTATGTGTCTCAGATCGCTGCCGAGCTTGGTCGTGGTGTGTTCCCACTCATCACCAATACGGCCTCGCAGCTGTTCGTTATCTTCCTTGGCCTGGTGCTTGCCTACTGGATGGCCTGCGACTACCCTCGCATGCACCACGAGATTTGCACCATCATCGGTCAGGAGAAGGAGACCTCGTACCGCTTTATGGTCGCCATCCTTTCTCGCTCTGTCGGCGGCTACATGCGCGGTATGGTCGTGACGTCCATCTGCGGTGGTTTCCTCGCCTTTATCGGTTTTATGATCATCGGCCATCCGTATGCGGCGCTCATGGCTATCTTTACCGGCATCATGCATTTGGTTCCGGTCGTCGGTCCCTGGGTGAGCGCAGCAATCGCCACGGTGCTCGGTTTCATGTTCAGCCCCATGTTGGCGTTATGGACGCTCATCGTGACGATGGTCGCGCAAAACGTCACCGATAACGTCATTTCGCCCAAGGTCATGCAGAGCTCGGTGCAGGTGCATCCCATCATGAGCCTCACGGCGCTCGTTATTGGCTCGGCACTCATGGGCCCCATCGGCATGATTATTGCCATCCCGCTTTGTGCGGCTCTCAAGGGTATCTTCGTGTACTACTTCGAGAATGAGACCGGCCGACAGCTTGTGGCCTATGACGGCGCCGTGTTTAAGGGCACGCCGTACCGCGATGCCGATGGCAACCCGGTCGCCGCCTACGACGCGCTCGGCGACGACACCTTCATCTACGAGTCCGAGCTCATCGGCAACGAGACTGCGCCCGAGGCCAAGGCCATGCCCAAGCCCGAGCTCGATAATCCCTGGATCAAGCTCTCTGGTCTGCAACCTGATGCCACGGGCTTCTTCAAGAACCCCTTTGCCAAGGACGATGACTCCAACTCGGACGACGATACCAAAACCGGTATCGACGGCTCCATGGACGATGACGATAACTAGCGGGGTAATTCGGGTTAACATTCATACGTGCTAACATGCAATTTCGCTGGAGGGTCGCTGTTTGGCGACCCTCTTTTTTGCACAGGCGCGGTGGGATGGTAATATCGTTACGTTTGAACTGTTTCGATGTGAAACCGAGGAGATTCCCTCTATGAGTGCTGACTACCCGTCAATGACTACGGCCGAGATCCGCTCCAAGTTCCTCAACTTCTTTGAGGAGCGCGGTCTTAAGCTCTATCCTTCTTCGTCTCTTGTTCCTGACGATCCTTCGCTGCTGCTTGCCAACGCTGGCATGAACCAGTTTAAGGAGTACTACCAGGGCAAGAAGACCATGAAGGAGATCGGCGCGATTTCCTGCCAGAAGTGCGTCCGCACCAACGACATCGATTGCATTGGCGAGGACGGCCGTCACCTGTCCTTCTTCGAGATGCTCGGCGACTTCTCTTTTGGCGGCGTCTCCAAGGAGCAGGCTTGCGCCTGGGCCTTTGAGCTCATCACCAAGGAGTTCAAGCTGCCGCTTGACCGCCTGTACTTCACCGTCTTTACCGAGGACGACGAGACCCACGACGTGTGGCGCTCTCTGGGCGTTGCCGAGGACCACATCTCCCGTTTGGGCGAGGACGACAACTTCTGGGCCGCTGGCCCCACCGGCCCCTGCGGTCCGTGCTCCGAGATCTACTTTGATATGGGCGAGGAGGTCGGTTGCTGTCTCTTATACACATCTGACGCTGCCGACGAAGCTAGA
>CABSMQ010000076.1:0-8607 GCA_902478965.1 uncultured Collinsella sp.
GCGCAGGGGGCGCTGACGCGGCCCTCCCTCTTACACCACAAAAATTCGCGCGATCTCGGAGTGGTCGCGGTTGAGCGATTCATCGTAGTAAACCGCCATAGTTTTGGCGGAGGCAGTCAGATTTGTGGGTGTTAAACCAAAAAGTGCCCCTTTTGACTAGTCGTTTAAGAGCGTTCCCAATGACTAAGTTGCAGGTGGTTGCGGTTGTGTTACACTAACGCTGCGTATATGACGCAATCATCTCGATACAGATCAATGATGTCCGTCGTTTTGAACGGAACTAGACTGTTTAGCCGCCCTGAAGGTTTATGCAGGGAGCATGTGATCACAGGGCTTGAAAAGAAAGTTGAGCAAACACTGTGTCTGATCAACAGCAAGAAAACGAAATAACGACGACGCAGGCCGCTCCCACTGCACCGGTTGCGTCGGACCAGGTCGCGGCGCCCGCGCAAGCCTCGGCTCCTGAGACGCCTACGCCTGCAACGGCTGAGAAGGCCGTTCCTGCAACTGGTGAGGAGGCTGTTCCGGCAAAGCCCAAGCGCACGCGCCGCGCGGCCAAGCCTGTCGCTGACGGCGAGGAGGTCACCAAGCCCAAGCGCCGTGCCACGCGCACGACGCGCGCCAAGCGCACCGTTGCAGCTGACTCCTCGGAGCCGATTTCCGATGAGGTCGCGCAGGCGCGTGCGTTGGCGCAGATTAGCGAGGCTCAGGTGGTGCGCGCCCGTCGTCGTGCTGCCGAGCGCGAGGCCGCGGCTCTGACCGAGCTTGCGGCTCCGTCTGTGCCCGAGACACCTGCCGCCACCGAGACCCCTGTCGCCGACCAGCCGACCGAGAAGCCGGTACCGCGCACACGCCGTCGCACGGCTGCTAAGGCCGAGCAGGTTGCCGATCAGGTAACCCCCGAGCTCACTGAGGCTTCGGTCCGTTCCGCGGCAGGGGAGGGCACATCGCCTGTTGAGCCCGCTGCGCCTGTCGAGGCCAGCGAAGTTCCCGTTGTCGATCCGGCTTTGCGCCCGCACCGTCGCGGTCGCAAGCCCAAGGCCTTCGTCGAGGCAGAGAAGGCCGCAGCCGCAGCTGCAGCCGCTCGGGATGCTGCGGCGACCGCCGAGTCTGCAACCGCCGCCGACGCGCCCGTCCAGGATGCTACGACTTCCGAGGCCGCTCCCGCCGATGTCGAGCCCGCCGACGTCCGTCCTGGTCGCAGCCATCGTACTGCTGCTAAGCGCACGTCCAAGGCCAAGGCTGCCAAGAAGGGTGCGTCCGAGGATTCCGCCGAGACGACCGCCGATGCATCGATTGATGCCGCTGAGCCCCAGGACGTCGAACAGCCTGCGTCCGAAAAGCCCAAGCGTGGTCGTAAGAAGTCCGCTAAGGCCAAGGCGTCCGAGCAGCGGGCTGATGTCGAAGCGCAGGTCGATTCCGGCGCCGAGGCCAATGACGCCGCTGCGGCCAATGCCGACGCCGCCGCAACTGATGGTGCCGCGCCCGCCGAGGCCGAAGACGGCGCTCGCCCCAACCGTCGCCAGCACAAGCGTAACGACGAGCGCAACGACCGCAAGGACGAGCGCAACAACGACCGTCGCAACCGCCAGCGCGATCGCAAACAGCGCAACAAGGAGCGCAACGCCGCCCCCACCGAGCCCACGCTTTCGCGCGAGGAACTCGCGGCCATGAAGGTCGCCGAGCTGCGCGAGAAGGCCAAGGAGTTCGAGATCGAGACGACCGGCAAGAAGAAGGCCGAGCTCGTCGAGGAGATCTACACCACTGCCGCGAAGGCCGAGGGCTTCCGCGACATCAAGGGCATTCTGCAGATTCGCCCGGACAGCTCCGGCATCATCCACGCCCATGGCTACATGAAGTCCAACGACGACGCCTTCGTGCCCGCCTACCTCATCCGCTCCGCGCGTCTGCGCACGGGCGACGTCATCGAGGGCTCGCTGCGTCCTTCGCGCGGCGGCGACAAGCGCGCCGGCCTCGCCAAAATCACGACCGTCAACGGTCTGGACCCCGAGCAGATTCGCAACCGTCCTAAGTTCGGCGACCTCACCCCGGTCTATCCCAACGAGCCGCTGCGCATGGAGCACGGCAAGGACTCCATTACCGGTCGCGCCATCGACATCGTGTCGCCGATCGGCAAGGGTCAGCGTGGCCTGATCGTGTCCCCGCCCAAGGCCGGCAAGACCACGATCCTCAAGAAGATCTGCCAGTCTATCTCGATTAACAACCCCGAGGTGCACCTCATCTGCCTGCTCGTCGACGAGCGCCCCGAAGAGGTCACCGATATGCAGCGTTCCATCAAGGGCGAGGTTGTGGCGTCGACCTTCGATATGCCCGCCGACAACCACACTCGCGTGGCAGAGCTCGTCATCGAGCGCGCAAAACGCATCGTGGAGCTGGGCGGCGATGTTGTGGTGGTGCTCGACTCCATCACGCGTCTTGCCCGCGCCTACAACTTGGCGGCGCCCGCCTCAGGCCGCATCCTTTCGGGCGGCGTCGATTCGGCGGCACTGTATCCGCCCAAGCGCTTCCTGGGCGCAGCCCGCAATATCGAGAACGGTGGCTCGCTCACCATCCTGGCCTCTGCCCTCATCGACACCGGTTCCAAGATGGACGAGGTCATCTTTGAGGAGTTCAAGGGCACCGGCAACATGGAGCTTAAGCTCGACCGCGACCTGGCCGACCGCCGCATCTTCCCGGCTATCGACCCCGTTGCCTCCGGTACGCGTAACGAGGACCTGTTGGTTGACGAGCAGATGCGCCCGTTTGTCTTTGGCCTGCGTCGCATTCTTGCCGGCATGAACAACACCGAGCGCGCGGCCGCATCGTTTATCAAGGGTCTTAAGGGCACCAACACCAACCAGGAGTTCCTGGTGCGTTCGGCCAAAAAGCACAGCGACTACGAGCAGACGTTCTAGGTTGTCATCCACACGCAGCGATAGTCATCAATGCAATAAAGGGTCGGGGCTTTGAGCCTCGGCCCTTTTCTATATCGCCGCTCCGCGCTTTTTTGACCATAAGACTGGCAAGCAGCAGGTTTCCCGTTTCAATCCGACATCGTCGCTTGCAATCGACAGGGCGGTTTCGCATAATAGCTTTTAAGCTTCGCGACGGAAAACGCAGATGAAACGAACCATATACCGTTGCTTTGGGGCATAGCCCCGCTTCATCTTCTCTCGCGCAGCCAACTGAATGATGCGATTTGGGTGCTGGAAGATGGGGAGAGCTCATGGCTTCTTCTGATGCAACACAACGAGCAGTCCTTGCCGGACTTTCGTGCGGGATCGGCCTTGCCGCTCCCGTGGTTATGTATGCCGCGACGCTGCCGTTTTCGTCGGTGAACGAGACGGTCGTGGCGGGTGCGGTTCCCTTCGCCGTGGGCGCGGTGGCGGGCGTGGGTATCTATGCCGCCTCGCTGGGTATCTCCGAGTATCGTGCGCAGCGTGAAGAGCGTCTGTTCCAGCCCGATGCCATGGGCGGTGCCGCCAATCTCAATCAGCATCAAAGCGAGTTCAAGACCGCCTCGATTTCAGCTCAGCAGCAGGATGCGACTCCTTACGCTGCGGCTTCTGATTCTCAGGCTCAGGCGGAGCAGTCTACCTCGGCATTCCTTTCCGGCCTGACTGGTGCGTTCCAGCGCCGTCATGCCGATGATGGTGTCCCTACCATCGCTCGAGCCGCAGATGCTATGGACGAGGACGAGGCTTGGTCCATGATCGACAGTATGCTTGACGACGATTCGCCGGTGAGCTGCGACCCTGCACACTCGCGCGACGTCTATCAAGTCGCCATCGACGAGCTCACCAACGGCGGGCAGACCGGCTCCTTCAATCGCGACGACATCGCCGCCGCGGCACGCGCCGTGTCTGGCTCCCAGGCCGCCCCTGCGGGCAGCACGGCGGCTTTCGTGGCACTCGTCGCCAACACGGCAGCCAATAACGCCTACAGCGCTACCTCGGCGGACGCGAACGCTTCTGCCGACAATTCGTACGTTGATGAAGCCATGGCCGCGGACGAGGAGGCCGTTGCCGCCCGCCGTGCCGCCGAGAGCTCGCTTTGGGGCGCTCCTGCCCAGCAGCAGGCGGCTGAGGCTGCGCCGTACAATGTAAACCTCGCCAGCATGCCTATCATCTCCGGTGCCGCGGATATCGATTTCGATGACCTCGATGAGCCTGCAGCCATCACCGCATCGATTGATGCCCAAGATCGCATCGACACCGGCGACCTTCCGGATGCCTCACTCGAGGTTGATGTCCCCATGGCTGATTACTCGGGCCACGAGGACATGTGGGCCGCCGCCACCGCGATTCTGGATGAGATTGACGAGCCTGCTCCTGTTGCAGCCCCCGCTCCCGTCGCTGCCCCTCAGCCTGCTGCCCCCGCCTATGTCGGCCGTCACAGCGCTGTGTTCCCCGAGGATACTGCCCGTATCTCGCGCGAGAGCATCGAGCGGGCCGAGGCTATTGCCGCCGGCATTATGGAAAACCGTCGTCACGAGCGCGTCAATCAGATCCTCGAGGAGGAGATCGAGCGCCTGCAGTCCTCTACCGCCAAGCGTACGGGCCGTGCCTACCTGAGCGTTATCGAGGGCGGTACCGCCAGCTTCGCGCCGCTCCGCGCGGAGGCATAACTTCTGCATGGTTAAGATCAATCGAAAATGGGCGGTTGTAACCTGCCTGATGGCGCTCTTGATCTGGGGCAATTCGCTGGTTCCCGGCTCGGGGTCGGGCTCGCTGAGTCTAACGGTCATGGAAGCTATCCGCGGTTTCCTGCACGGCGTGGGACTTCCATATGAATGGGTGACCAACTTTGTTGTTCGCAAGTGCGCGCATTTTACCGAGTATATGGTGCTCGGCATCTTGGCAACGCACGCCTTTGATTTTGAGGGCCGGTGCACCTTTGACGTGCTACTGCCCACAGCGGTGTTCCTGCTACTGATTCCCTCGATCGACGAGACGATTCAGCTCTTTGTGCCGGGGCGCGCCGGCATGATCACCGATGTGATGATCGACTGCTGTGGAGCGGCAACGGGCGTTGTGCTTCGATATCTCTTACGGTCGCTGATGTACGCCAAAAATGCCGCCTAGGACGTATTGTTTGGTCCTAGGCGGCATTTTTTATTTGAGGGCTTATATGGGGCGTGGTGGCGTCGTTCCGTAGGTTGGATTTGCCGGGCGTGCCACGCCCCGTGGGTGCGTCTGCTACTGAAGCGCCTGTGCGCCCAGGGCCAGGCAGCCCATAATGCCCTGCTTGCCCTCGAGGCTGTTGTTGACGATGTAGTTATCGATGTCGTTGACCTCGGGCGTGACGATATAGCCGTTGAGCATCTCGGCGCACTTCTTGCGGGCGAGCGGCACGATAGGGGTGTGATCGGCAACGCCACCGCCGATGATGATCTTCTGCGGTGCGTAGCACAGCGTGTAGGTCATGAGCGCCTGTGCCAGATAGCCTGCGAGCAGGTCCATGGCCTCCGGGTCGTCGGCCATGTCTCCGGCGCTCTTGCCATCCCAGCGCTTTTTAACGCCAGGGCCGGCGATGAGGCCCTCGAGGCAGTTGTCATGGAAGGGGCAGGCGCTATGCTCGCCGATGGTGTCGCGCGGGTCGCGCGTGACCAGGATATGGCCGGCCTCGGGATGCATCATGCCGTGCACAAGCTGGCCGCCCGAGAGCACGCCGGCGCCCACGCCGGTGCCGATGGTCAGATACACAACGTCAGTGAGGCCCTGGGCGCAACCAAAGGTGACCTCGCCCAGGCAGGCGACGTTGACGTCGGTGTCGTAGCCGCAGGGGATATTGAGCTCGTTTTGGATGGTGCCCAGCAGGTCAAAGTAGCGCCATGCCGTTTTGGGCGTCTCCAGGATCTTGCCGTATCGGGGCGAGGCAGGGTTGACTGCAGTAGGGCCAAAGGCGCCGATGCCCAGCGCGGCGATGCCCTTGTCGGCAAACCACGCGTTGACGGCCTCGACGGTCTCCTGCGGGGTCGTGGTCGCGATCTGCTCACGCTCCAGGACCGTGCCGTCTGCATAGCCCGTGGCGCAGACCATCTTGGTGCCGCCGGCCTCGAGCGCTCCGATAAGCTGCTGCTCTGCCATAATATTCCTCTCTCTGGGACGTGTTGCTCCGTGACTAAAGTATAGAGCTCTAAACCATTTAAGAAAGCGCTCTAAAAAGATGCCCCGCAACGCGGCGGGCGGTGCGGGGCATCTTTGGTTGCTTTAGTTGCCGGGCCGTCCTTACCCGCGCGGCTTGATTTTATCACGTAGCGATTTGAGGTTCTCAAGCGCCGCGTTAAGCGTCTCGTCACGCTTGGCAAAGTGGAAACGAATCAGATGGTTGACGGGCTCACGGAAGAAGCTCGAGCCGGGCACGGCGCCCACGCCCACCTTAGACGCGAGGTCCTCGCAGAACTCGAGGTCGCTGTCGTAGCCAAACTCTGAGATATCCATCATCACGTAGTAGGCGCCCTGCGGTACGTTGTGCTTAAGTCCGATACTATCGAGTCCCTGGCAGAACAGGTCGCGTTTGGCGGTATAGAGGTCAAGGACTTCATCGTAATAGCTGTCGTCGAAGTTGAGGGCGGTAACGACGGCCTCTTGCAGGGGAGCGGCGGCGCCCACGGTGAGGAAGTCGTGGACCTTTTTGATGCGCTCGGTGATTTCGGCAGGGGCGATAGTGTAGCCCAGACGCCAGCCGGTGATGGAGTAGGTCTTAGACAGCGAGCTGCAGCTGATGGTGCGCTCGAACATGCCAGGCAGCGTGGCCATATAGACGTGCTCGTGGGGCGCGTAGACGATGTGTTCGTATACCTCGTCGGTAATGCAGTAGGCATCGTACTTTTTGCACAGGTCGGCGATAAAGGTGAGCTCCTCGCGCGTGAAGACCTTGCCGCAAGGGTTGGAAGGGTTGCACAGGACGATGGCCTTGGGATCGTTGTCGCGGAAGGCCGCCTCGAGCGTCTCGCGGTCAAAGTCGAATGTGGGCGGGTTGAGCGGCACGTAGATGGGCTCGGCACCCGAGAGGATGGTGTCGGCGCCGTAGTTCTCATAGAACGGCGAGAAGATGACGACCTTGTCGCCGGGGTTCGTGACCGTCATCATGGCTGCCATCATGGCCTCGGTGGAGCCGCAGGTGACCACGATATTCTGGTTGGGGTCGATCGACATGCCCATAAAGTGTTCCTGTTTGGCGGCGAGCGCCTCGCGCATGGCCTGGGAGCCCCAGGTGATGGAGTACTGGTGATAGAGCGGCTTGGGGTCGCTAGCGATGGTGCTCAGGCTGTTGAGCAGCTGCGCCGGGGGATCGAAGTCGGGGAAGCCCTGCGAGAGATTGACGGCGCCGTACTTATTGGAGATGCGCGTCATGCGGCGGATGACGGAATCGGTAAACGTTGCCGTGCGGTTGGAGAGTTCTTTCATGCCAGTCCTTTCGAGCATTTGCAGTGGGGCAAGTTTACTCCTATGAAACCGGTGGGATTTGCTCGAAATGGTCTCGAAAAACTCTTTTCAAAATTCTTGAAAATTGGGGCTTGCATCGCGTGGCGTTCCTTGCAATAATAGTCGAGCGCGAAGCGCACAGGACACGGTGGGTGTAGCTCAGTTGGCTAGAGCGACGGGTTGTGGTCCCGTAGGTCGAGGGTTCGAGTCCCTTTACCCACCCCAGTTCTTGCTTCGTGTTGATATCGGGTCGTTAGCTCAGTTGGTAGAGCAGGGGACTCTTAATCCCAAGGTCCAGGGTTCGACCCCCTGACGGCCCACCACACGATATCTTCTCTAAAGTCCGCCACAACGGACTTTAGCTTTGGGTCGTTAGCTCAGTTGGTAGAGCAGGGGACTCTTAATCCCAAGGTCCAGGGTTCGACCCCCTGACGGCCCACCAAAGCATGTTAAAGCGACTGGCTTAGGCTGGTCGCTTTTTTGTTAACCTCGCATGGGGTCGAACCCGTCGGGGCGCGGAGCTGAGGAAATGCGTAAGCATTTGCCAGCGCAGCGCGCAAGGCGCGAAGCGCCGCAGCGACCGCCTGCGCAGCAGGCTGACCCCCTGACGGCCCACCCAAAGATTGTTAAAGCGACTGGCTCAGGCTGGTCGTTTTTTGTTGACCACGCATGGGGTCGAACCCGAAAGGGCGCGAAGCTGAGGAATCTGCACCGTGATTCCCTTAGGGAAAAACGACTAAAGCCCCATAGCGTGTTCTCCTTAGGGGAATCATGCTTACGGGGCTCGATACATGTTGAGAAATTGTGATCAAACTCAAGGTGAGAATCGATTTAGTCCGCTCGATAGTGCGATCCGAGGCTTTCGGTTCGCTCGCGCATGGCTTTGACCATTTCCGTTGCCAGCTGAATCTGCGACTGTAGGCGGGCGAGGGCAGCGATTTCACTGTCGTTGGCATGTGGTTTATTTAGAGCCGTAGCTTCCTCTTGCAGGCTTTCAAGCTGTTGCAGGGCCTTGGACAGGCCCGCTTCGGTCCTATTGATCATGCAGTAGGTACTCATCGTGTGCTTAAGGCTGCGTGTCAGGCGTTCGGCGTCTGTTGTGGCAATGCCGTACTGGGGGAGGGCGATATCCGCCTTCGGGGCCACCTTAGGTGCTGTCTCTTATACACATCTGACG
>CABSMQ010000077.1:0-8569 GCA_902478965.1 uncultured Collinsella sp.
GGACGCCGCCCTCTCAAGGCGGAGATCACCAGTTCGAATCTGGTACGGGCTACCATTTCTTTTCTGCTGAGGCTTATGGCCCGTTCGTCTAGCGGTTTAGGACGCCGCCCTCTCAAGGCGGAGATCACCAGTTCGAATCTGGTACGGGCTACCACGCATCTGATACCCGGACTTCCTATGGAAGGCGGGGTTTTTTATTTTCAAACAACCGTCTGCAATTCCCGTTTGAACCAGAGCTTTGCGTTCTGCCTATGGCCCTTACGGGTACAATATCCAAGATATTTTGACTGTTAGAAGGAGTCTCATGACGGAGTCCTCTCAGCATACGTCTAAGCCCCAGGTCGAGGTTGAGGCCTCGGGCGGCGATGACAATAAGAGCGCACGCCGCGGCGCCATCTTTATCGGCGTCGTGCTGGTAGGTTATATCGTCTATCTGGTGGTAACCGGGCAGATGGGGCAGTTTTGGACCGCTATGTCGAGCGTCCAGGCGTCATGGCTCGTTGTCGCGTGTCTTTTCATGTTCATGTACCTGTTCTTTGGCATTGTGGCCTATGCGATCGCCGTCTGGCTCGATCCCAATTCGCCCGTCGGCATCCGCGACCTGATCTCGGTCGAGGCGAGTGGCATCTTCTTTGGCAACCTGACGCCCATGATGATGGGCTCCACCCCGGCTCAGATCTATCGCCTGACCAAGGCCGGCCAAAACGTGGGCGAGGCCGGCGCCACGCAATTCACGCGTTTTATCGTGTACCAGTTTGGCCTGGTCGCCTGGGGCGCTATCCTGCTGCTCGCCCGTATGCCGTTTTTTGCCGAACGCTACGGCGACATGACGCTGCTGTGCGTCTTTAGCTTTGGTGGACACTGCTGCATCTTGCTTGGCATCTTCGCCGTCGCGCTCATGCCTAAGACCGTCACGCGCGTCGCCCATTGCATCATCAATTGGCTTGAGCGCATTGGTGTCTCGGCCACTAAGATCGAGAGTTGGCGCACGTTTGTCGATGGCGAGATCTACTCCTTCTCCGAGAAGTTCAAGCTTTCGGCCGGACATTTTTCTTCCATGCTGCTCACCGTGTTTATCACCATGCTGCAGCTCGCGTTTTTCTATCTGGTTCCGTATTTCCTGATGCTTGCCTTTGGCCACCACGAGGTCGACTTTTTCTCGGTCATGGCCGCGAGCGCCTTTGTCCAGCTGTTAAGCTCTGCGGTTCCCTTGCCCGGTGGAACTGGTGGCGCTGAGGGCGGCTTTGCATTGTTCTTGGGTCATTTCTTTGGGTCGGCTTCGACCGCTGGCTATCTGCTGTGGCGCCTCATTACGTTTATTGCGCCGACCATTTTGGCTGCGCCCCTGCTGGGCCTTAAGAGCGCCCACAACGAGAGCATCCATGCGCGCTGGGATCGCGTGATGCGCAAGCTCGGCCGCACGCCTCAGACGCCCTCTACGCCCACTAAGCCGCACCCCGCGAATGCTGTTACTGTTGATCCCAAGAAGCAGGCTCAGAAGGCTTCTGGGACCGCTAAGCCGGCTCATAAAGCCTATGTGCGCCAGACAGGCGATGGTATTCGCGTATCTCCGTCGGCACTCAATTAGAAGAAGCACCCTAAGTCGCAGTAGGGCAGTCGTGCGTTCTTCATGATGCGAGGCATATTTGTGCTGTATGGGGGATAATCCTCTTACGTAGATTATCTCTCATCTGTTGATGAACGCTCGCATATCGAAGGGACACGCCCATGGCAACCAGCAAACCGCGTCTTGATCGTCGCATCGTTCGCAGCCGTAATGCCATCCTTTCGGCTTTCGAGCGCCTGCTCATGGAAAAGCCGCTGGCAGACATTACGGTGAGTGCCATCGCGCGCGAGGCCAATGTCGACCGCAAGACCTTTTACGTTCACTTTGGTACGGTTGACGGCCTGCTCGATGCCATTGCCGTCGATGTGGTGGAGATGATTGTCGACTCGGTCGAGAAAACGCTTGCTTCCATGGACGGCGACACCAATGAGCGCGCTCTTGGCGCGGCGGCGACCTTCTTTAAAACCGTTAACGAGGCACTGTGCAACAACTTGGTGCTCAATCGTCAGCTGATCGAGAACATTCCGCTCGATGATTTTATGGCTCGTCTTCGTGCGCCGCTCGAGCACGAGATTGCCGAACGCGATCTGCTGCCCCAAGGTCTCAAGGACGAGATGTTCGACTACTATCTGGCGTTTTTGCTGTCGGGTATTATCGGTATCTATCGCACGTGGGCGCTGTCTGACGGCTCGGTTCCTATCGAGCGCGTCTCTGGGGTCGCCAACGATCTGACTCTCAATGGTCTGTCGAGTCTGGAATCTCGCTTCGAATAGCATCGATAATTCAACAACTTAAAGAAGTTGCGGTGGAATAGGGATTGTTTTGGTTATTGGAAGGCCGTTCTGGTCCCTATTTCACCGCAACTTAGTAAAACTGTTTTGATGGTAAGGCGGAGCAGCCTCGAAGATGAGCCTCGAGACTGCTCCGCTTCATTTCTGAGCGTTTGTCGTGTAGGGCAGCATTAATCGCCGTTTTTGAGTATGCGGCCCTGTTTTTCGAACTTGTGCATGTCGCTATCGGCCATGCCCTGCGACTTGTCCTCGTGACGCTTGGCGTATAACGGATCGTCGGAGTCGTTCCAGATGCGGTCGGCGACAGGTGACCATGCCTCGGCGGCAGCCTGGGTCTTTTCGCGCAGCTGCTCGGGTGACTCCTTCTCGATTAGGTCGGTGCTCATTGCGCCACTCTCGGCGACCAGTTTGGGCAGCACGTCGGGATTCTCGAGCATGGGGCATGGTTTGAGGTAGTTGTCGTTAAACGGCATGTTCTCGTAGTACTTCATAAAGAGGGGAGAGCGCAGCGCGTCGAGTAAGCTCACATCGTGGATGTTGGCGTTTGAGTAGTGGATGAACACGCATGGCTCCACGTCTCCGGCGGCGTTGATGTGCAGGTAGCGGCGGCCGCCGGCGATACATCCGCCTACAAACTCGCCGTCGTTTTGGAAGTCGAGCGTAAACAGCGGCTTCTTCTCACGCATTTCGCGGATAAAGTGATACATGTGCTCGCGCTGCTCGGGCGTGGGCATGAGCTCGGAGGTTGCATTGCGGCCAACCGGCATAAAGTGGAAGTACCAGCAGAAGAGTGCTCCCTCGCCGATCATCCAGTCCATGTTCTCCTCGGTAGCAACCGTATCGGCATTGGCGCTGGTCCAACAGGTGGAGATACCAAACGGCAAGTCGCGCTCGCGCAGGAGTTTCATGGCGTGCTCGATCTTTGCGTAGGTACCTTCGCCGCGGCGGGCGTCGGTTGTGTGCTCATTGCCCTCGGCGCTGATGGCGGGGACAAAATTACCTACGCGAATCATGTCGTCGCAGAAGGCCTCGTCGATCAGCGTGGAGTTGGTAAAGCAGAGAAACACGCAGTCCTGATGTTTTTCGCAAATTCTGATCAGGTCGTGCTTGCGGACGAGCGGCTCGCCGCCGGTATAGATGTAGATATGCGTACCGAGCTCTTTGCCCTGCGTAACGATAGAGTCGATGTCTTCGAACGAGAGATTCTGCTTGTAGCCGTACTCGGCGGCCCAGCAGCCCGTGCAATGCAGGTTGCAGGCGCTCGTGGGATCGAGCAGGATGGCCCACGGAACGTTGCACTGGTACTTTTCGCGGTTCTTTTCCTGCTCTGGCCAAGCAAGCAGGTTGGCGTCGACAATGAGGGTCTTAAGCAGCTTGGTTCGCATCTGGGGATTAAGGCTGAACACACGCATAATCAGGTCATACCAATTGCCGCGGCTCTTGATGACATTGGTGAATGCCTCTCGCTGTACAGGAAATACGCGATTGGGGACCAGCTTGTTCACGAGATCCATGATTTTGTCGATGTTTTCTTGCGGGTTGTCGTCGAGATAATCGATGAGCTTGTTAAGCGCTGCACGCTCTGCTGACTGTGTAAGCGACATGGGTATATCCTTTCACGTGTGCTTCATGTGTGATAATACCCACTTGTGGATTAAACGAAGTTTAAAGATTTGTAATGTGTCTATTCAACGAATCAATTTAATTTGGGGTGAAGCGTTATACGCCGACACCTTCTAAGTTGCGGTGAAATAGTGTCAGATGGGGATGCGGACGATTTCTTGGACCGCGCCTAGGCGTATCCATTGGAATCCTCCGATGCGCCTTCGCACGCTCGCATGACCTCGATACCATGCGAGCGTGCGAACTCGACGAGCTCTGCGTTGCGGGCGTTTATGGTGCCGAAGGCGGCGGGGCACACGATAAGGCGCGCGCAGTGGACGAGGAGCTCTTTGGCGCGGGCTATGGTTTTATCCCCGATCGGCTCGAAGGCGCGCTCGGCCACGCATTCCGTCGCCAGGTCGCGCGCGAGCTCGCAGTCGATGTCCCCTTCGTGCAGAACGCCCGCGTAGAACGCCTTGCCCTGCCGGATGAGCTGGCGAAACACAGCCGACCCCGTACCTGCGCCGGCGATGACGAACGTGTGTGCATCGCCGTGTGGGCGCCCGATTTCCACGCTGCCGAAGCGCTCGTTGAAGGTGCCATGTTGAAGGCCGTAGAGCTCGCCAATCGTCTCGCGCGTGAATATGTCCTCGGGTGCGCCGGCGCGGAAGACCCGGCCGTCCTTCACGCAAATCACCTTGTCGGCGCTTTTCTGCGCGAGCTCGAGTTCGTGGATGGACATGATGACAGCAACATTCCGCGATTTCGCAAGGTGGCGAAGTATTCGCAGCAGGTCGATCTGGTAGCGGATATCGAGATACGACGTGGGCTCATCGAGCACGAGCACACGTGGATCCTGCGCGATGGCGCGTGCGAGCATGACGCGCTGGCGTTGCCCGTCGCTTATCTGCATGAAGTCGCGCTCGGCGAGCCCTTCCACATGTGCGGTTTTCATGGCCTCGTCGACCCGATTATGGTCATCGGGCGTGAGTGTGCCCATTCGCCCGGTGTAGGGATGCCTTCCCGCCTCTACGATATCGCGGCAGGTGAGGAGCTCGGTCCGGGGGCGATCTGTCAGCATAACGGCAAGGTTCCTTGCGAACTCCGCCGTCTTCCATCGGGAAATCTCCCGCCCGTCGAGCTCGACCGTGCCGGCAAGCGGTGCCAGATGGCGTGTGATTGTTTTCAAGATGGTCGACTTGCCCGAGCCGTTCGGCCCGATGAGCGCCACGACGTCGCCCGCGCGAACCTCCAGATCGACGCCTTCGACTACGACCTTCTTGTCGTAGCCCGCCGACAGGTCGCTTATGCGGAAAAGCGGCGCTCCGTCAGCCTGCGTTTCGACCGGGGTTTCGAGGTTCGACTCCCCTCCGAGCGTTTTGGGCCGCGGCACGAATTCCCCCATCTACCTCACCCGCTTCTTCAGCATGAGCGCGATAACCACCGGCGCGCCGAAGATGGCGGTGACGGCGCTGATGGAAAGCTCGACGGGGGAGAACAGCGTGCGCGCGATCAAATCGCAACCCGCGCAGAAGATGGCGCCTCCCAAGAAGCACGCAGGAATCACGCGGATGGGCTTCGACGACTTCAGCGCCGACTTCACGAGATACGGAACCGCGATGCCTACGAACGACACCGGACCAGCGAACGCGGTCACGCAGGCGGAGAGCATGCTCGCTAGAAGGACGAGCACCACGCGGAAGCGTGCGACGTTCACGCCGACGCTTTTCGCGTAGGCTTCTCCCAGCTGGAAGGCGGAAAGGGGCTTCGATATCGCGAATACGCATGCGCTCACGGTGATCACCACGACCGCGATGACCGCGATGTCGTCCCAGCTCGAACCCGAGAAGCTACCCAAAGACCAGTTGTGCAGGTTCACGATGGACTGGTCGTCGGCGAAGGCGATGAGAAAGTTCGTCGCCGCCGAGCAGATGTATCCCACCATGACGCCCGCCACGATGAGCATGGCCATGGAACTTATGCGCCGTGCGATGAGGAGCACGAAGCCGATGGTGATAAGCGATCCCAGAAACGCTGCGGCCACCATGGCCGGCGAGGACATGGCCTGGTTCGCGCCCAGAAGCACGATCATCGTAAGCGCGACGACGAACTTTGCGCCCGAGGAGACGCCCAAGATGAACGGGTCGGCGATGGGGTTGTTGAAAAACGTCTGCAGCAGGAACCCGGAGAGCGAAAGTGCCCCGCCGAGAAGCACGGCTGAAAGCACGCGCGGCAGGCGAATCTCCCAGATGACTTGGCTTTCCATGGAATTGGCCGCGCCGCCCGAAAGGATGTCGGGGATGTGGTCTGCGGGCACGAGCACGCTCCCGATGCACAGGTTGGCCCCGACGAGCACGATGAGGGCAACAGCGAGCAGCGCCGTCACGACGCGACACCGCGCGGCGCGCCCCGATTCGTCGTATGCCATGGTAAGCCGGCTTCTCATGGCGCTAGCCGAGCTTCCTCAGATAATGGAAGTCACTCGTGTCATCGCCGGTGAACGCCCCGTGCAGCTCGTCGATAATGTCGGCGGTAGAAGTCATCTGCTGGTACATGTCGGCGCTTGTGACCCAGACGTTGCCGTTCTTCACGGCTTTGAACTGCGACAATAGCGCGTTTTTGCCTACGAAGTCTTTCAAGGTGGCAACCGATTCGTCGATGGTGCCGTTGTAGACGATGATGTCGGCATCCTTCGCCGTCGCGTAGAAGCGCTCCATTTCGAGCGTTACTGACGAACCTGACGTCGACGCCGTCTGCGCGTCATCGAGCGCGTAGCTGCCGCCTGCAAGTTCGATCATCTGCGCCACGTAGTCGCCCGCCCGCCGTGTGACGGCGGCCCCGTTCGAGTTAATGTAGAAATACGCCACGGTTTTACCTGACGACGCGAGCCTCGACGTTTGCTCGACGCGGGCCTTCTGCTCGTTGAACAGGTGCGCGGCCTCGTCTTCCTTGTCGAACAGGACGCCGAAAAGCTTAATCCACTCGACGCGCCCGAGTGCTTCGGGCTCGCTCGACGACTGTTCGGTGAGCACGACGAGCCCGAGCTTCTGCAGCTTTTCCTTCACATCGGGCGTGTGGTTGATCATGGTGTTCTCGATGGCGAGCGTGCAGCCCGAGGCCGATATTCGCTCGTAGTCGGGCGCGCTGTACTTGCCGCCGTAGGCGATCGCCCCACTTTCGAGCGCGCTTTTGAAGCCCCCGACCGAGCAATCGTCGGCCTTCGTGCCCGACATGATGATATTGTCGTTCGCATCGAGCGCGTCGACCAGGCACATCGTCGCCGACGACACGAGGTACACCTTGTCGGCGGGGCGCCTTATGACCGCGATGTCGGAGCTCAACCCATCAGGTACCTTCGCATCCTGCGGCACCACGAGGAAGCGCTCCCCGTTCGAAACGCAGATAAGCCGCAAGCCGCCTTCGAACTCGTCGACAGTGAAGTGCTTGGCGTATTCTAGCTGAAGCGTCCCCGTCGGCTCCCAGCCGCAGCCCAAATCGGCGTTGTGGAAGTCGGCCGCGGCGCTTGAAGCCGTTCCCGCAGGGGAGTCGCCGCTTGCATCGTCGCCCGTTTTCTTCTTCATGGTGGATGAGTCGAAGTGGATCGTGTAGTCGATGGTGTGCGGCGTCGACATGGCAACGGTCTCGGCCGACACGGCGATGTCCTCGTCGAGCGTGACGGGTATCTCGAACGTGGAGTTGCCGCCGTCGTTTACGGGCGCGTAGTCTACGCCGTCGACGGTCATCTTGTCGTAGTTCGAACTCGACCAGGTGATGGTCGCCGTGTAGGTGTCGCCATCCTTCACAATTGTGGTGGGTGAGGCGATGCTTGCGCGCCCTGACCCGCCGGAGAGCGAGACGCTCACAGTGTATTCCTGAGAGCCTGCCGTGCCACCGGTCGCGTTCGGGCTCGCACTGCACCCCGCGAAAGGAAGCGCGAGCAGGGCGACGAGTACGCAGGCGATCGCGCGCGCCGTGATGCTGTGGCGCTTCCTGTTTTCCCCCTTGGGAAGAATCGACCGCATGGCGTTACTTCAGTGCGTCGGCGCGCAGATCGACGCCGGCGGATTCGAATACGAGCGTGCGGTCGTACCACCGCTCCCTTTTAATGCTCCACGCGGCGCAGGCGGTGTCCTCGTCGAGCGCATCAACGGGCACGTCGTAGGTGTACTTGCCTTCCGCGTTTTCCACATAGGGGATGAAGTCGGCCTCGCTCGCGGCGGCAGCCTCGTCGCCCGTGCCCATGAAGAGCTTGCCGTAGCCCGTGCCGGAAAGCGTCATCACGCAGTGCATGGAGCCGTTTTCCACGATGAGCTGGGCGTCCACAATCCTGAACATGCTCGAGCTGGAATCTACGGTGATCGGATAGATGCCGTCGGCCACCTTGTCGGCGGTGATGGGGGCAGAGCTTGCGCCCTCGGGCGCATCGGCCGCCTGTTCGGTCTTTTCCTGGGAATCGGCATCGCTTGCCTTTGCGCTGTCGCTTGAATTTCCGGCGCAGCCGGCGAGCGAGAACGCGAAAAGCGCCGCCGACAGGGCGAAGGCGAGGGTTTTCTTCAACATGGAGGGGGTTCCTTTCAATCGCTTCGACCGCCTGCGCCGTGCGGTGGGC
>CABSMQ010000078.1:0-8070 GCA_902478965.1 uncultured Collinsella sp.
CGCAGACGCTCAAGCAGGAATACCTCGATACATACGAGGGAGGTGAATGACATGAAACTATTTGAACAGCTGAAGTCCAATGCGTCGCGCATGGCTGTCTACGCCATCCTCGTGGCAACGGCTTTATGCGGAATCGCGGCACCCGTCTATGCGCTCAACGGAGAGAAAGGCGATGTCGAACCCGCGTACATGGCTTCGACGGTTAAAGACCGGTACAAAGCCTTCTCTGGAGACACGTTTTACGTAGCAGAGTACGACACGACCTACCGTCAGCTTCGCTACAACAAGAGATACGAATATCTAGGCCCAGAAGTAATCAGCTATACATCGGGTTGGTACCGCTCCAGCTATGGACACATAACCCAGTTCAAGTGTAACTACCGTGTGTACAACTAAAGCAACCCGGCCGGGACGAGGGGTGACGCAAAAGCGTCGCCCCTCGTTTTTAACCATGTCAACTGAACCTAGTTCAGTTTGGTTGATTTCCGATCTCAGCCGAACACATTGAGCGGAAAGGCCGTTCCCGCAGTCAGTCGAACGTCCCCGGGGCCCTTCTCAGGCCCCGGGGACGGCATTTTCCCAGTTGAAGGAACGGTGGAGATGTGTTTCGATGGGTCAGATTCGTGTCGTTCCGAAAAGACCGTGAACCTTTTGTGGGACACGCGGCGCCGTGGTACCATAGCCGAGTTTGTTGTCTTGGTCGGAAACCAAGACGCCTTATGCGCTGATCGGTAACCAGCGCCTGACCAATAAGGAGTCCTACCATGAAGCAGGGTATCCATCCCCAGTATGTCGAGTGCACGGTGACGTGCTCCTGCGGCAACACCTTCAAGACGCACGCTACCGTGTCCGAGATGAAGGTCGAGCTTTGCAACGAGTGCCACCCGTTCTACACCGGCCAGCAGAAGTTCGTCGACACCGGTGGACGCGTCCAGCGCTTCGCCGACAAGTTCGGTGGCGCCGCTGCCGCCCAGCTCAAGAAGGCCGAGGAGGCCAAGGCTGCCAAGGCCGCCAAGGCTGCTGAGGCCGAGGCCGCTCGCAAGGCCGCCGCTGAGGCCAAGGCTGCCGAGAAGGCTAAGCGTGCTGCTAAGTTTGCCGAGGAGGCTGCCACGCAGGCCGCCGAGGCTCCCGCAGAGGCTCCCGTCGAGGAGGCCGCTGCCGAGGCCGAGACCACCGAGGCTGCTGAGTAAATAGCTCGCCGCGGAATCGCTCGCATTCATGGCATGAGGGCCGTGCATCCATTTGGGTGCGCGGCCCTTTTTCTTTTTAAATTAGTGCAAACTAACCTGTCCCCATGGCACCACATGGCAGAGAGGCGGCGTTTGCCCAGATAGACCTGCCAAAATTAACCTGTCCCATTGTGGCAGGTTGGTCGTAGTTATTACGTGGCGGTCGAGCTCGACCGTATAGGCCGCGCCTTGTTTGGCTAAAGTAAAATCATCTGTGTTTAACTCGTCCGCAGCTGCACGGCGTGGGCGATGGCCAAAAAGGAAAACCACATGGGATTCATGTCAAAGCTGCTGTCCTTTGGATCCGATAAGGACCTTAAGCGCTACTACAAGATCGTCGACCAGATCAACGGTCTTGAGCCCCAGTTTGAGAAGATGACCGAGGAGGAACTCCGCGCCCAGACCGATAAGTTCCGCGAGCGTTACGCCAACGGCGAGTCGCTCGACGACATGCTTCCCGAGGCCTTTGCCACCGTGCGCGAGGCTTCCAAGCGCATCACGGGCATGCGCCACTTTGACGTACAGCTCATCGGCGCCATGGCGCTTCATGAGGGTCATATTGCCGAGATGAAGACCGGCGAGGGCAAGACGCTCGTCTCCACCTTGGCCGGCTACCTCAACGCTATCGCCGGCAAGGGCGTGCATGTCGTTACCGTCAACGATTACCTGGCAAAGCGCGACTCCGAGTGGATGGGCCGCATCTACAAGTACCTGGGCATGACCGTCGGTCTGCTCCAGAACAACATGCCGCTCGAACTCAAGCGTCCGGCCTACCAGGCAGACGTCACCTACGGCACCAACTCCGAGTTCGGTTTCGACTACCTGCGCGACAACATGGTCACCCGCCCCGAGCAGCGCGTGCAGCGCGGCCACCATTACGCCATCGTCGACGAGGTCGACTCCATCCTGATCGATGAGGCCAGAACGCCGCTCATCATCTCGGGTGCCGGCACCAAGTCCGCCAGCACCTACAAGGACTTCGCGCGTGCCGTGCGCGGCCTTGAGCGCGGCGAGGACGTGTCGCACGACATGCTCACCGCCACCGAGGACGTGGAGCCCACGGGCGACTATGTCATGGACGAGGCCAAGCACACCATTGCCGCCACCGAGCGCGGCCTTAAGAAGATCGAGCGCCGCTTGGGTATCGATGACATCTATGCCGATCTCTCCGGCCAGCTGGTCAACCACCTGCAGCAGGCGCTGAAGGCCCAGTACATGTTCCACCGCGACAAGCAGTACGTGGTCACCAACGGCGAGGTCAAGATCGTCGACGAGTTCACCGGCCGCATTATGGAAGGCCGCCGTTACTCCGAGGGCCTGCATCAGGCCATCGAGGCCAAAGAGGGTGTGCTCGTGCGCGAGGAGAACCAGACACTCGCCACCATCACCCTGCAGAACTACTTCCGCCTGTATGACAAGCTCTCCGGCATGACCGGCACGGCACTTACCGAGGATGCCGAGTTCCGCGAGATCTACAAGCTGCCCGTCGAGGTCATCCCCTCCAACAAGCCCGTGCAGCGCGTGGATCACGAGGACCTGGTGTACCGCACCATTCAGGCCAAGTACAACGCCGTCGCCGACGATGTCGAGCGACGTCACGCCAAGGGCCAGCCGGTCCTGGTGGGCACCGTCTCCATCGAGAGCTCCGAGAAGCTGTCCGCCGCCCTTACCAAGCGCGGCATCGCACACGAGGTCCTCAACGCCAAGCACCACGAGCGCGAGGCCCACATCGTGGCCCAGGCCGGACGTTACGGCGCCGTGACCATCGCCACCAACATGGCCGGTCGTGGTACCGACATCTTGCTGGGCGGCAACCCCGACGAGCTGGTGCGCGAGCGCCTTGAGTACGAGGGCCTGACCATGGAGGACGTGACGCCCGAGCAGCTCGAGCAGTTTAACGCCGAGGCCAAGGAGACTTGCAAGGCCGAGCGCGAGCGCGTGCTTGCCGCCGGCGGCCTGACCGTTATCGGTACCGAGCGCCACGAGTCCCGCCGTATCGACAACCAGCTGCGCGGCCGCTCCGGCCGTCAGGGCGATCCGGGCGAGACCCAGTTCTACCTGTCGCTCGAGGACGACCTCATGCGCCTGTTCGGCGGCGACAAGATGGACCGCGTCTCCAAGATGATGGTCACGGCCGACATGGGCGACGACATGCCCATCCAGCACAAGATCATCTCCAAGGCCGTTGAGAGCGCCCAGCACAAGGTCGAGAGCATCAACTTCTCCATGCGTAAGAGCGTCCTTGAGTACGACGACGTCATGAACAAGCAGCGCCAGGTCATCTACGCCGAGCGCAATAAGATTCTGGACGGCAAGGACCTGACCGACCACATCACCGAGGTCATGCACGATACCGTGTACCGCTGCGTGCAGGAGTTCTGCACTAAGGACAGTCACGATGGCGAGCGCGACCTGGAGGGCCTGCGCAAGTGGGTTGTGGAGCTCACCGGCCACATCGATACGCCGAAGTTCCCCGACGAGGATTATGAGGCCCTGGCTGCCGATGTCCTGGCTTACGTAGAGAAGTGCTACAACATGAAGGCCGAGCGCTTGGGCGAGGACCTGATGCGCGAGCTCAACACCCAGGTCATGCTGCGCGTCATCGATACCCGCTGGATGAACTACCTGCAGGAGATGGACTACCTCAAGACCGGCATCGGCCTGCGCGGCTTTGGCCAGCGCGACCCGCTGGTCGAGTACAAGACCGAGGCCTACGGCGCGTTCCAGATACTTGTCGATACCATGTATGAGGATTACCTGCGCACGGTTCTGCGCATCGAGATCAAGGCCGCCCCGCGCGCCGTGGAGCACAAGGAGGAGCCCGCGCTCGAGGGCGCGCGCTTCTCCGGTCCTGCCGAGGTCGATGGTGACAACGGCGACTCGGTGCTGCGCAGGCAGGCGCAGGTGCAGGCCCGCACGGCTGTCCAGGGTGGTCCGGCTGCCGTCAACAACGGTGGCAAGGTGACCACCTATCGCAAGTCCGAGAGCGACGATCCGTACGTCAACGTGGGCCGCAACGACCCGTGCCCCTGCGGTAGCGGCAAGAAGTTTAAGTACTGCCACGGCAGGAATCGTTAATGGCTGAGGCTTTAGAGGTAACGCCCGCCGAGCTGGACGCGTTCGCGGATCGGCTCGGCGAGGTCGAGTCGTATCTCCACCTGGACGAAAAGCGCACGCGCGTGACCGAGCTCGAGGCCAAAAGTGTTGCCCCTGGCTTTTGGGATGACGCCGACGCCGCCCGTGCCACCATGGAGGAGATCGCGCGTACCAAGGAAGATATCGCTGCCGTGGACACCGCGCGCGGCGAGCTTTCCGATGCCTGCGCTGCGCTGGAGCTTGCCGAGGAGATGGGGGATGACCCCGACGCCGTCGCCCTTCGCGAGGAGGCTACAGCCACGGCTGAGCGCCTGGCCCGGGCCATCGATGAGCTTGAGCTTTCGAGCTGGTTTACCGGTGAGTTCGATCACGGCGATGCCATTGTGACCATCAAGCCCGGACAGGGTGGTCTGGAGGCCCAGGACTGGACCTTCATGCTCTTTAAGATGTACATGAAGTACTGCCAGCGTCGCGGCTGGAAGGTCACCATCAACGACTGTCCCGCGGCCGAGGTCATCGGCATTGACCGCGCGACCTTTACCGTCGAGGGCAAGGACGCATTTGGCATGCTGCGCGCCGAGGCCGGCGTCCACCGCTTGGTTCGCATTAGCCCCACCGACGACAAGAAGCGCCGACAGACTACGTTTGCCGGCGTCGAGGTCATTCCGGTGCTACCCGACGATATCGATATCGAGATTAATCCCGATGACATTCGCGTCGACGTATACCACGCAAGCGGCCCGGGCGGTCAGGGCGTCAACACCACCGACTCCGCCGTGCGCGTGACGCATTTCCCCAGCGGTATCGTGGTCACGTGTCAAAACGAGCGCAGCCAGATTCAAAACAAGGCCGCGTGCATGCAGATCCTCAAGGCGCGTCTGTACGAGATTGAGCTCGAAAAGCGCGCCGAGGCCTTGGATGAGATTCGCGGACCCAAGACCACAATTGGTTTTGGCAACCAGATCCGCAGCTACGTGCTCTACCCGTACCAGATGGTTAAGGACCTGCGCACGGGCGTGGAGACCAGCAACGTCGAGGCCGTTCTTGACGACGGTGATCTGGATCCGTTTGTAATTGGCTATCACCGTTGGGCGACCGGCAACGCCGATGCAGAAGGCTCGGAGGTCTAAAACATCGTGGCTTCAAGCCGATGCCAAGTCCAACGGTTGGACGGGTTTGTATCCAGAACAAACCCTGCGCAGGGGTGGTTTTTGTCCGGCGAATCGGTAGAATCGAATACAAGAAGAAGTTCAAAGCGCATCCGTTTGGGTGCGCTTTTTTGAGGGAGGCAGCATGGCATATCGTCTGGACATCAAGCGCATTCTTTCGATGAACTTCTTTCACGACCTGCCCCAGATCATGTTGGGGTGTGCCTTGGCCGCCATCGCGACCGACCTGTTTTTGATTCCCAACGGTCTTGCCGCCGGTGGCGTTACGGGCCTTGCGACTATTATCCAGGCGGTCGGCGCGGCGCGAGGCGTGTCGCTTCCCGTCGGTATCCAGACCATCGTGATGAATGCCTTGCTGCTGCTGGTCGTTATGCGCGAGGGCGGCATGTTCTACGTGGTGCAGACCGCGACGGGCTTTGTGCTTCTGGGCTTCTTTACCGATCTGTTCGCCCCGTTTGTAGCACCTCTGGCGGATGCGGACCTGATGCTTCCCGCTATGTGGGGCGGCATTATTACGGGCATCGGTTACGGCATGGTGTTGCGCGCCGGCGCCAACACCGGCGGCTCGGACACGATTGGCCAAATCATCTCGCGTAACACCTCGCTGCCGGTGGGCTCGACCGTCATGGCGATCGATGTTGCCGTATGCGCGCTGTCGGCTCCGGTCTTTTCAATCGAAAACGCACTATATGCAGGCCTTTCGATGGTCATTAGCGGCTACGTGATCGATGCCGTGGTCGATGGTGGCAACAAACGCCGTATGGTCCTCATCATCTCGGACAAGTTCCCTGATATCGCTGCCGATATCATGTATGGCCTGGGTCGTGGTTGTACCAAGTTTAAGGCGACTGGCATGTATTCGGGTGCCGAGAAGCCGGTGATTATGGTCATCGTGAGCCGTCGAGAGCTCAATACCCTCAAGACGATCGTGCGCGAGCGCGATCCTCACGCCATTGTGACGGTCGCTGACGTTACGGAAGCCTTCGGCGAGGGATTCAAGGACATTAGCGCGTAGGGGCGACCGCGTTCCATCCAAAAGACGTTCACATTGATAAACCGTTTCATCAGCGGTTCTGCCTGCTAAATTGTTCAAATAATGATAAAAACTCTGGTAAAGCCATCAGTTTCCAGCATAATGAATGACGTACGTGCATTGCGGCTGTGTTGGGATTACCTTCGGTGCCGTGCGCATTTTGTCTAATGAGGATGAAAGGAAGGCACAATGAGCGACGAAGAGCTCAAAAAGGTTGCCAACGAGGTAAGGAAGGGCATCGTCACCGGCGTGCACGCTGCCAAGTCCGGCCATCCGGGCGGTTCGCTCGGCGCTGCCGATATCATGACCTATCTGTATTTTGAGGAAATGAACGTCGACCCGGCCGATCCCCGTAAGGCCGACCGCGATCGTTTTGTGCTCTCCAAGGGCCATTGCGCTCCGGGCCTGTACGCCGTGCTCGCCGAGCGTGGGTTCTTCCCCAAGGAGGATCTCGAGACGCTGCGCCACATCGGCAGTCACCTGCAGGGTCATCCCAACATGAACGACACCCCGGGCGTTGACATGTCCACCGGTTCGCTCGGCCAGGGCATTTCCGCCGCCGTGGGCATGGCGGTTGCCGCCAAGCACTGGGGCGATACTTACCGCACGTACGCCCTGCTGGGCGATGGCGAGAGCGAGGAGGGCCAGGTCTGGGAGGCCGCCATGTTTGCCGGCAACCAGCAGCTCGATAACCTCTGCGTGATCGTCGACCACAACGGCCTGCAGATCGACGGCCCCGTCGAGGAGGTCAACGACCCCATGCCGCTCGCCGACAAGTTCCGCGCCTTTAAGTTCCACGTGGTGGAGCTCGCCGACGGCAACGACTTCGACCAGATCCGCGCCGCCTTTGCCGAGGCTCGCGCCACCAAGGGGCAGCCGACCGCCATTATCGCCGAGACCATGAAGGGCAAGGGCGTTTCCTTTATGGAGAACCAGGTGGGTTGGCACGGTAAGGCCCCCAACGATGAACAGTTTGAGCAGGCCATGGCAGAGCTCACGGCCGCCGGAGAGGAGCTCTAGGATGGCAGACGTCAAAAAAATCGCCACGCGCGTAAGCTACGGCGAGGCCCTCGTCGAGCTCGCCAACGAGCACGATGACTTTGTGGTCCTCGACGCCGACCTGGCCGCCGCCACGCAGACCGGCAAATTTAAGGCCGCTTGCCCCGACCGCTTCTTCGACGTGGGTATCGCCGAGAGCAACCTGATGGGTGTTGCCGCCGGTATCGCGACCACCGGTCGTGTTGCCTTCGCGAGCACCTTTGCCATGTTCGCTGCCGGTCGCGCCTTTGAGCAGGTCCGTAACTCCATCGGCTACCCGCACCTCAACGTTAAGATCGGTGCCACGCACGCCGGTATCTCGGTGGGCGAGGATGGCGCCACGCACCAGTGCTGCGAGGATATCGCCCTTATGCGCGTCATCCCCGGCATGACTGTTATCGTTCCTGCCGACGATGTGGAGGCCCGCGCCGTGACGCGCGCCGCCTACGAGTGCGACGGTCCGGTGTACATGCGCTTCGCTCGTTTGGCCTCGCCGGTTATCAAC
>CABSMQ010000079.1:0-7707 GCA_902478965.1 uncultured Collinsella sp.
AGCAGCAGGTCGAGCGCCAGCTTGGGATCGGCCATGCGGCCGGCAGCGTTTAAGCGGGGAATGAGCGAGAATGACAGGCCATCCGCCGTAATGCTCGAAAGGTCCGCCTTGGCAAGCGCGGCAAGCGCGATATAGCCGGGGCGAGCGGTTACGCGCATCTGCTGGATGCCCTCGGCAACCAGCGCGCGGTTCTCGGGCGTGAGCGGCATCATGTCGGACACGGTGCCCAGCGCCGCGACCTCGATTAGCGAACGCCAATACGACGGCTTGCCCAGGCGCTCACCCAGGACTTGCACCAGCTTGAGCGCCACACCAGCACCGGCAAGCTCGCGCGAGGGGCCCTCGTCTTCGAGCTTGGGGTCGGTCAGGGGCACACCCTGCGGCACCTGGTCGGAGGGCTCGTGATGGTCCGTGACCACCAAATCGATCCCCAGGCTCTCCAGATAGGAAACCTCTTCCTTGGCGGCAATGCCGTTATCGACGGTCACGATCAGCTGGGGGCGAGCGAGCTCGTTAACGCGGTCGAGTGCCGCGCGCGAAAGACCGTAGCCCTCGTCAAAGCGATGCGGAATAAACGGCGTGACATCGGCGCCAAACGTGCGCAGCGCCTCGGTCAACAGGCAAGTCGACGTAATACCGTCAACGTCAAAATCGCCAAAGACTGCAATGTGCTCGTGGTTGCGAATAGCACGCTCGACGCGGTCGGCAACGACTGACATGCCCGGGATAATGAGTGGGTCGGCCCAGTCGCGATCGAGCGAAGGCGTCAAAAACAATTGGCCCTCTTTGATGGAGCCAATGCCGTGCGCGACCATAATGCGCGCCACCAGCCCGGGAATGCCCAGACCAGCCGAAAGCTCCTTTTCGAGCTCGGGGTTTTGCTGAGCGACCGCCCAGCGATGCGTCGTCTTAAGCGATGACATAGGCACCCACCCCTGATAGGGGCAGGTCGCCGCGATACCTCTCACGGTTCATAGCGATGAGTCCTCTGTGTATGCCCGCTTCGGCAGGCAGATCTGTTGAACGGATTTATTATACCGTGCAACGCGGACGCAAATCGCCGCAGCACGCCGCGGTTTCGGTAAACGATGCCGGTAATAGCCTCGAAATAATCGAGCGTTTCAGCCGCACGGACGCATACGAGCGTCTAGCATATCCATACAAACGAGTTCGCGGATAAAGGGAGTCACGGGACATATGAAGCAATGGACTGGACTGGGAAAGTTCCTCGCGGGGCATATGCAGGTCATCGTTCCGATTTGCGTGGCGCTCGGCGTGCTCTTTCCCCAGCAGATTGGCGTGCTCAAGCCCATTGTTCCCGCCCTCTTCGCCTTTATGACGTTTCAGGGTGCGCTCAGCAACACCTTCCACCAGGTAGCCGAGGTGTTCCGCCGTCCCCTGCACCTGATTTTGGCACTGCTCGTCTCGGCGGCGCTTATTCCCATCGCGGCCTATGCCATGGGATCGTTATTCTTTGGCTCCAATCCCAACCTTGTCTGCGGCATCGTGCTCGAGTACAGCGTACCCGTGGCGGTCACTGCCTTTATGTGGATTAGCATGTTCGGCGGCAACGGCCCGCTCGCGCTCACCATCATCCTGACGTCCTCGGTTATCTCCCCTGTGACGATTCCGCTCACGCTCAAGCTCCTGCTGGGCGCCACCGTCTCGATCGATGTGCCGAGCATGATGCAAGACATGGCCTTTATGATCGCCATCCCCGCCGTGCTCGGCATCGTGATCAACGAGCTCACGCGCGGATGGGGGCACGAAAAACTCTCCCCCGTGCTCTCGCCCGCCTGCAAATTCATGATGATGGGCGTTATCGCCTCCAACTCCACCGCCATGAGCGAGTACGTGCTGCACATGAACGCGGTGCGCTTGGAAGTCGCCCTCTTTATTTTGGTCTTCGCCATCAGTGGCTTTGTCGTCGGTTTTCTGGTCGCCCATACGCTGCATCTGCCATATAGCGAGACGACCACCATGTGCTTTACCTGCGGCATGCGTAACATCTCTTCGGGCGCCGTCATCGCCACGCAGTACTTTCCGGGCGAAGTCGTGTTTCCCGTCATGTGCGGAACGCTGTTTCAGCAGGTACTCGCCTCGCTTATCGGGCATCTCTTTGAGCGTCTGACCGGCGAGGAGCGCGCCGCCCAGCGCAAGCGCGTCGAAGCCGGCCGCGACGCCATGGCACGCTAGACTGTCCGCATTACGCGGGTGTTAGTCTTGCTATACGAGCGTTTCCAGATGCGCACGCAGGCGCTCAGCATCGATATCGAGCGTTGTCTCAGCATTGACCTGGGCCAAACGATAGCCGACAAAGTAGGGCGAAACCACCCAACGTGGCAGCGCCTTGGCAATGGTCCGACCGCCCAGGTGATAGAAGAACAGGTTGTACGACTCTGCGCGACCACCGTGGTGCTCGTTCAGGATATAGCGCAGAGCTACCTGGATCGCATCGGCGAAGAGATCCGCCTCGGCTTGGTCTCTCGTGTCATCGCTGGCAGCGATTCCCTGCGGGGCTGAAACGTTGATCTCAAAGAACCCCATGATCGGTTCGGTTGAGATGTCGACCGAGATTCTCCCCTGTTGCCAGACACTGATGCCTTCAAAGTTGGCTGAGGCCAGCGCCGCATAGCCGTCCTCCTGTTCCAAGCCCACAATCTGCATGTGTGGATGGACGAGGCTTCCGCCCGAAAGCGGGCCTTTGTTCTTGTACATGAGCACACTGCAGTACTGTTGGGAATCGATCATCTGCTGCCAACAGCCCAGGGCAAACCGCATCACATGATGCAGCTCATCCGGTTCATAGGTCACCAGGTCGGCGTCGTGATTGGCAGACTCGATCAATACGGTCTGACGTGTGGCCCGCAATGTCTTGAACTTATTCTCGAGCCAGATGCAGTCACCATCGCGCTGGATGATGTTGGCAAGCCCCTCCGTGTCGCAAAAGGGGCACGCGGTGCCAGGGCGACGATTATCGTCGGGCTTACCGCTCGCCTGCTGGACATCGAATACAAGTGCCACGGGCTACACCTCCAGCGGCACAATCTTGGTGCCATGGAGCTCGGAGACGCCCAGTGCCGCCGCCACGGTATCGCGGTTGACCGTGGAAATGCCGCCGCCGGGAAGGATGGTCAAGCGGTCGCCCGCACACTCGATAAGACGCGACAGATGCTCCAGGTTGTCCTCGATCGGCGTGCCGGCGGCACCGCCGTGCGTCAGGATGCGCGTAACGCCGCAATCGGCGAGTGTGTCGACGGCATCGAGTTGAGCCTCGGGCGAGAGCTGGTCAAACGCCATGTGAAAGGTGATGTCGATGGGCTCACGCTTGCATTCCTCGGTCGCGCAGCCCGCGGCCATCACGAGGGCGCCCAACGTAAGCTCGTCGAGCGCCCATCCGCCAGCGCAGGGCTTGCAGCAGCCAAAGACCAAGCCGTCAACGCCGGCGCTCACGGCAAGGCCCAGGTCCATCTCCATCATACGCAGCTCGTCCTGGTTGTAGTGAAAGTCGCCGCCACGCGGGCGAATCATGCACATCACCCGTGCATCGTGCTCGTGGGCATAGCTGGTCGTAGCGCTGATAACACCGGCCGAAGGCGTAGTGCCACCGACGGCAAGGTTGTCGCACAGTTCGATACGCTTTGCACCGGCATCGATAGCCGCCGGCACCCGCTCAAAGTTCTCAGCACAAAACTCGTACAGCATAGATAGACCCCCAAAGACAACAGATGTTTTCCGACGGGCATTGTCACACATCCCCATGAAGTTGCGGTGGAATAGGGACTCTTTTGGCCTCTGGAGCCCGTATTCAGTCCCTATTTCACCGCAACTTAAAAGGGGGCGCTGACCGGGTTGGTCAGCGCCCCCTTTGTTGAATGGATTAACCGCCCAGATAGGCCTTGCGGACGTTATCGTCGTGCAGCAGCTCTTGGCCGGTGCCGGTCATGGTGATTTTGCCGGTCTCGAGCACGTAACCGCGCGTGGCGATGGAAAGCGCCATCTGCGCGTTTTGCTCGACCAGAAGCACCGTGGTACCGGCCTTGTGCAGGTCCTCGACAATCTGGAAGATCTGTTCGATCAGAATCGGTGCCAGACCCATGGAAGGTTCGTCGAGCATAAGCAGTTTGGGGTTACTCATAAGGGCGCGCCCCATAACGAGCATCTGCTGCTCGCCGCCCGAAAGGGTGCCGGCGACCTGGCGACGACGTTCCTTCAGGCGCGGGAACTGCTCGTAGACGCGCTCCAGGCCCGGAGCCACCGTGGACTTGGGCTGCGTATAGGCACCCATCTCCAGGTTCTCCTCGACCGTCATCTGCAAAAAGGCGCGACGACCCTCGGGAACCTGAGCCAGGCCCTTACCAACCAGCTTATCAGCGGGCGTATGAGTAATGTCCTCGCCCATAAACTTGATGGAACCGGTCTTGGAACGCAGCAGGCCCGAGACGGTCTTGAGCGTTGTGGACTTGCCGGCACCGTTGGCACCAATCAAGGCCACGATCTCGCCCTCGTTAACGTTAAAGGAGATGTCCTTAATGGCGTGGATGGCGCCGTACCAGACGTTGATGTTGTAGACGGAAAGCATCGGCTCTGCCATTTAGTTCTCCCCCTTATCCTGCTTACCCAGATACGCCTCGATAACGGCGTCGTTGTTCTGGATTTCCTCCGCCGTACCCTTGGCGATAACCTTGCCAAAGTTAAGCACGCAGATGCCCTCGCAGATGTTCATAACGAGCGACATATCATGCTCGATAAGCATGATGGCGATGCCGAAGGTGTCGCGGATCTTGACGATGTTCGCCATGAGCTCTGCGGTCTCGGACGGGTTCATGCCGGCGGCAGGCTCGTCGAGCAGCAGCAGCTTGGGGTTGGTGGCAAGCGCGCGGACGATCTCCAGACGACGCTGAGCGCCGTAAGGCAACGATCCGGCCTGCTCGTTTGCCAGATGCTCCATATCAAAGATGGACAGCAGCTCCATGGCGCGCTCGTGAGCAGCCTTCTCGTGCTTCCAATACGTCGGCAGGCGCAGCACGCCTTCAAAGCCGGAGTAGCGCTCCTGGTTGTGCAGGCCGACCTTAACGTTATCCTCCACCGTCATGGTGTTGAACAGACGAATGTTCTGGAAGGTACGGGCAATACCCATGCGGTTGACCTGGTAGACCGACTTGCCCGAGGTGTCCTCGCCGTCGAGCAGGATGGTGCCATGCGTGGGCTGGTACACCTTGGTGAGCAGGTTGAAGACCGTGGTCTTGCCGGCGCCGTTGGGACCGATCAGACCGGCGATCTCGGTCTTGCCGATAGTCAGGCTAAAGTCGTCGACTGCCTTAAGGCCACCGAACTCAATGCCCAGGTGGATGCACTCGAGTGCAGGGCGCTCGCCCAGGTCACGATCGGGAACGATGGCGCCAGAAGGATACGGGACCATCTTGCCCTTCTTGAACTCAAATTTACTGGGCATCGGCTGCCACCTCCTTCTTGGAAGCAAAGCGGTCCTTGACGCGACCGAAGAACGCCTTGAGCTGCGGGTTGTTGGTAAAAATCATGACCAGGATCAGCACGATGGCGTAGATGAGCATGCGGTAGTCCGAGAACTGACGAAGCAGCTCGGGAAGCACCGTGAGCAACGCCGCCGCGATAACGGAGCCGCGCATGTTGCCCAGGCCGCCCAGGACCACGAACACCAGAATGAGGATCGACGTGTTGAAGTCGAACTTGGTGGCGGAGAGCTGCGAGAAGTTACCGCCGAAGAGAGCTCCGGCAGCACCGGCGAGGGCAGCGGAAACCACGAAGGCGATCATGCGGTACTCCGTGACGGAGATGCCTACGGACTCGGCTGCAATCTTGTTATCGCGCACGGCCATAATGGCACGGCCGGTACGGCTGCGGACCAGGTTGAGCACGATCACGAGTGCGACCATGACCAGGATAGCACCGGCGAGGAAGGTCGAGTACGTCGACACGCCCGAGGCGCCCTGGGCGCCCTTGATGATGGCGGTGCCGTCCTCGAGCAGGTGCAGGTCGTCGATCGTAGAGTTGCCCGTGATGTTAAAAATCACGTGCAGGCCGCGGGAGTCGACGCCCACAATGAGGCAGGTGACGATCTCTTTGATGATCTCGCCAAAAGCCAGGGTCACGATGGCCAGATAGTCGCCGCTCAGGCGCAGGACCGGGATACCAATCAAGAAGCCCAAGATGGCAGCGGCGATAGCGCCGACCACAATGCTGATGATCAGACGCATCGGATCGGACGGAACGGCGCTCTCCAGCGCGACGGCGGTGACGATGCCCGTGTAGGCACCGACGCTCATAAAGCCCGCGTGGCCCAGCGACAAGTCGCCCGCGATGCCGACGACGAGGTTGAGGGAAATGGCCATGACGATATAGGCCGTGATGGGAACCAGCTGACCGGCGATCATGCGCGGAATCATGTGGTTAGACTGCATAAAGAACACGATGGCGAAGGCCACGATGCACATGGCGTACGTGACAAAGTCGTGACGCGTCTGCTTGTCTTTAAGAAACTTCATAACGCTCACCTACACCTTCTCGGGGACGTACTTGCCCAAGAGGCCGGCAGGCTTGACGAGCAGGACGATGATCAAAACACCAAAGACGATGGAGTTGGCAAGGCTCGTGGAAATGTAAGCCTGCGCCATCGCCTCGATGATGCCGATGAGAATGCCGCCGACAAAGGCGCCGGGGATGGAGCCGATGCCACCGAAGACGGCGGCGTCGAAGGCCTTGATGCCAGGCATGGCACCCGTCGTGGGCTGCAGCACCGGCGAGTAGGAGCACAGGAGCACGCCGGCGATGGCGGCAAGGGCAGAGCCGATGGCAAACGTCATCGAGATGGTGCGGTTGACGTTGATGCCCATGAGCTGAGCGGCGGCCTTGTCCTCGGACACGGCACGCATGGCCTTACCCATCTTGGTCTTACCTGTAAAGAACATCAGGCCGGCCATGATAACCAGGCAGGCGACGATGGTGACGAGCGAGACGGCGCTTACGTTGAACTTGGCCAAGAACTCCGGCACCTGGAAGGTGACGAGCGAAGTGAAGTTCTTGGGCGTGGCGCCCCACAGAAGCTGCGCGGCGTTCTGCAGGAAGTAAGACACGCCGATAGCCGTGATCAGAACGGCCAGCGGGCCCGCCTGACGCAGCGGCTTGTATGCCAGACCCTCGATGAGAACACCGAGAACGGTACAGACCACACAAGAGAGAACTACAGATGCCCAGCCCGGGAGGCCGAGATACGACGTGGCGCAGAACGAGACATAGGCACCGACCATGATAACGTCGCCGTGAGCGAAGTTCAGCATCTTGGCGATACCGTAGACCATGGTGTAGCCCAACGCGATGATGGCGTAGACGCTGCCCATGGACAGGCCGTTGACCAGGTATTGGATAAAGACCGTCATGTTCCACATCCCCCTTTCGAATAGGTTTCCAGTTGATGTATGAAACAGGGACGTTACATCGTCCCTAGATACCAAGCAAGCAGGGAAGGCCAAAACCTCCCCTGCTTGGGATCAAAACCGCTCTATGTAAGGCGGCCAATTAGGCCTGTACGTACTTGCCGTCGGTGATGACGTACGCCGTGGGCTCCTTCTGGACCTGGCCCTTATCGTTCCAGGTGAGCTTGCCGGTCAGACCGTCAACGGTAATCTCTGTCTCTTATACACATCTCCGAGCCCACGAGACAGGCAGAAA
>CABSMQ010000080.1:0-7654 GCA_902478965.1 uncultured Collinsella sp.
ATAAGAGACAGCGATATTGGCGTGGCAATGAGTAGAGTGTCAAGGTAGGACAGATCGAAGCCCTCGCCCAAAAGGCTTTCGGTGGCGACGATGATTCGATGTTCATGCTCGAAGCGGGGAAGACTGCTCAGTATCGTTTTTCTTTCTTTGGCGTCGATTTCCCCGGTCAGGAGAACGGGTTCGTGTCCTTGGTTTTTGAGCATCCCGAACAGCTCCTCGGCATGCTTTTTCCTTTTAGTCAGCACGAGCGGATGCCGGCCGTTTGACGCAGCTTCAATAGCGTCGTTGACAATCAATTCGTTTCTAGCTGCATGCGTGCACAGCAGGTCGAGAATCTGATTGAAGTTTGCACCTGGCTCGTAGGCGGGTAGTCGAATTCCAGTAAAACGAGGCCGTACGATGCGCTGGATGCCCTGCTGAATCGCTTGCGCTTTTGGATCGATAACATAACGGAGTGGGCCGCAGAGCATGGAGAGCGCCCGCGTAAGGCCGTCGGATCGTTCGGGCGTCGCAGAAAGGCCGTATACGTATTTGGCCGGGGCGGACTTGAGAATAAGCTCGAGCTGTGGTGCGGCGGCATGGTGGCATTCGTCGCAGATAATGAGGCCGTAATTACGAACAAGGCCCTTAACTATCGGCTCTCCAGTTTGGCGGTCTTTGCCAGATAACGACTGGAACGAAGCGATGTCGACGAGGCCGCTTACGGCCATTTTGCCTCCTCCTATTTGTCCGATGACCGGAGGCTGCCTTTTGCTGATTCGTCCTTTTGGGGTTCGGACGGGCTCCCTGTTGTCCGTAATGTCGATAAATCGCTCGAGCTGGGATTTCCATTGGGTTATGAGTGCGGTTTTGGGAACGATGACGAGCGTTGGAAGACCAATGGATGCAATAAGATAAGCTCCGATGACTGTTTTACCGAAGCCTGTCGGCGCGGACATGATTCCGTCTTCGTATATGAGCATCTGATCAGCGGCGATTTGCTGCTCAGGGCGAAGGACTCCTTTAAATGCCATAACAATCGGATTACCCGATTTGCGCTCGTCTGAATAGTGGGCGGTAACGCCGGTCTCTTGAACTAGCTGCTCAAGTTGAGTTTTGCAGCCCCGGGGAATTGCAACATGACCATCTCTCAGTTCGCTAAGGTCTATGAGTCGCGGTTTGCCGAATACTGATTGATGCATGGACTGCGCGCGATAGAATGCCGGATTGGCAAATGTCGCAGGTCCGCGGATTTCCATTTGAGCTGCTGGACTCAGAGACTTCTCGGGGATGTACAGCATATCGGCTTGAATAACGGGCAGCGATGAGGGAAAGTCCCGCGATGTGAGTGGTAGTCGCTTTCGTGGTCTTTGGGCATACCGTTTGCCCTTGTTTGCCACCGTAGTTGTTGCTGGTCCGTGCGGGTTGTTTCCAGGGGCCTCAATCAGATCTTGCACCGTCGAGCGCGGAATCAGCTGGACTTGTGATAGATAGAGCCATTGGTCGGGAAAGGGCTTGAATTGTTCGTCTACAAATACACTGTTTCCTTCACGTTGCGCCTTGCCTTGAAAGGGGAGTGCGATGAGGTTTCCGAAGCCTCCATCGGGAATAGTGGCCTGAGCGGGTAGCATTCGATCAAAGGCCTCGAACGTGATTGTCTTATTATGCGCCGCAGCTTCGGTTATGAGGCAACTTCCAAACTCTCGGGCAGCCTTTGCGCTGATTGGCTCGAGGAAGAAAAACCAGATGTGGGCGCCGTTGCCGGACCTTGAGCGCTCAACAGCGGCGTTAATGCCCCGTCGTATTGCAACAAGCCGTACGGCATTTGTTGCCTCTTTCCAGTCCGCTTTGTCAAAATCGATGACGAGAACTTTCGTGTTGCAGTTCCTATCGAGAACATATTGCCCGAGGACATCGCGGAACCGGTCATCGTTGCCTTTAAAGTGAGCAATGATTGCGGCATCGCTTAATTCCGGGAAGACGCGATTGCTGCATTCTACGCATTTAACTCTTTGATGGGCTGCTTTGGGGCAAATTCCTGGCTCCCACTCATTAGCACAAGCAGGCGTATAGCCAATGCCCCCGTCCTTTCTGCGATATCCATGAGCGTAAACATCTTTGCGCCCGGTAAAGAGACTGCGAAAGAGCTCGAGTTTATCGCGTGCTGGGCTCGCGCTGGTGACGATGCCCTCGATTTGCGCTCGTTCATCGAACAAAGCGCCAGCTTCTTCCCACTCTTCTAGCGTTGCGTAGCGTACGTCTGAACCGTTGTTGCAAATGACGATTTGTCGGTGTTGGTCCGATATATGTGTGATCGTCTGATCGTATTTAAATTGTGCGGTCCCAAAGAGGGCGTATTGATGCATGGCGTTGCCCATTTGAATGCCGTCCTTGTATTGGAGTTGTTGAGACGAGGGTACGGCATTACGGCTTTTTGGGATATGTAATTTCGATTCAAGTTTGCTAATGGCAAGGGATTATTCTGCGAGCGGCTTTCGGTCGATGCCAAGGCGCGCGACGGTCCTTGATAATCAGGGTTTGCGGTCATATGGGTAGCCGGAGGCGTAAAGAGCGGACCTCATTCAGACCCGGTGGGCAAAAAATGGAAAATATGAGTACTGTTGCTCAGTTAGTCTCATATCATTTGAGAAGTATCTAAGACCAATTGACTGAGTTTTAGTATATTCACCCCCCTAAACACGACGATTCGGGGCTTTATGGAGCTTGAAATCGGTGGAAGCGGGCAATTTCAGCGAAATTTTGCTGTTACTAAATTTATGACAGTACTCATATTTGCCATTTTTTGCCCACCGGGTACCGCTAGGGGGCTAGTCGAAGCTCCCCCAAACAGCTGGGAATGCGCCGATCGTCAGCATATCTTGTATATGGATGGCTCAGCAAAAGAAGTTGCGGTGGAATAGGGATTGATTTGCGGTTGATAAGCCAAAAACAGTCCCTATTTCACCGCAACTGATGTGGACGTCCCTAGCGAGTTGGCTGGTAGCGGGGGCAGTAGCTGATGGCGATGGCGTCGACGCCTACGTGGGTTGCGATGGTGCAGCCGATGGGGCCGGTGCCGGCGTCTACGTAGTCCTGGCCTGCGAGCGCTTGGTTGACGAGCTCCTGCTCCTCAGCGGCACCGGTTGTGAGCACGCGTACGCTTGAACCCGGGTGTTCTGCCAAAAATGCGAGGCAATCGGCCATGGTGTTGGCGACGATGCGCTTGGCGCCGCGGCCCTTCTTGATGGCCTTGATCTCGCCCGATTTCCACTCCGGCGAAACGGCCAGGCGAATGTTGAGCATCTGCGTCAGCTGGCCGGCGAGCTTGGGCGCGCGGCCGTTCTTGACCAGGTTCTCGAGCGTGCGGGGAATCAGCAGCAGGTGGGCGTCGGGCAGCGTCGCGCGGATCTGAGCCTCGGTCTCGTCCAGGCTGCGGTCGTCCTCGCGCATGGCGAGCGCGTACTCCACCAGCAGGCCCTCGGCGCCCGAGCCGGTGCGCGAATCGATGCAGCGCACGTCGAGCTCGTGGGTATCGGCCACCTGGCACGCGTTGGCGTAGCAGGCGGACCACTCGCCGCACAGCGAGATAAAGATGGCGCTGTCGTGGCCGTCGGCGCGCACGCGGTCAAAGAGTGCCTTGAACTCGCCGGCGCTCGGCTGCGAGGTGTGCGGCAGCTGCTCGGAGCCAGCCATGCGCGCGACGTACTCCTGGGCGGTAATCTGCACCTGGTCGAGCAGGTCCTCGCCCTCGATAATCACATGCAGCGGAATCACGTAAATGCCGAGCTCTTGAGCACGGGCGGGGGAGATGTCCGACGTGGAGTCGGTTATGATGGCAAAAGACATAATTGCACCTTTCGTTGGGGCGCTTGCGCGCCGCCTTCTGAGAGCAAAGTGCGACAAGTATAGTGGAGTCGTTCCACATTTCTAGGTTCAATTGTTGAATAGTCAACAGTTTGAAGTGTCGGTGTGGAAATCATCAACTGGGGAAGAGGGATGCCGATGGAGGCACTGGAGATATGCAAGCGGCCGGTCGTGCTGTTTGATTTCGATGGCACGGTGGCCGATACAGGCCGGGCGGTGATGACCTCGACGCGCAAGACGCTTGCTGCGCGCGGGTTTTCGGAAGCGCAGATGGGTGACCTGCGCCGTATGATCGGGCCTCCCCTGTGGAAGAGCTTCCACGACTTTTATGGCTTCTCGCGCGAGGAATCGCTTGTGGTGGCCGACGAGTACCGTGCCTTTTTCGATGAGCTGGGGCCGGATGAGTACCCCGTGTTCGACGGGATCCCCGAGCTGCTGGATGGGTTGGTCGCCCAAGGCAAGCGTATGGCCGTCGCGACGTCGCGCATGGAAACGAAGTGCATCGATATGGTGCATGAGCTGGGGCTTTGCCAGTTTGAGGCCGTGGTTGGCATGAATCCGCCGCAGGGGCGCGAGACCAAGGCGGATTCGGTCCGCGATGCGCTGGCGGCCCTGGGCGCGACGGCCGACGGTGCCGTGATGATCGGCGACCGCTTTAACGATGTGGAGGGCGCGCACGCGATGGGCGTGCCGTGTATCGGCATCTATTCGGGCGCGGCGGCACCGGGGGAGCACGAGGCCGCGGGCGCCGATGCGGTGGTGCACTCGGTGGCCGAGCTTGCTAAACTTTTCGCTATATAAGTATGTGATGTGAGAGGCGGGCGCGCTCGCCGCTCATTGGTAAGGAGGTCGTCCATGAATCAGGTGGAGCAGAGCGTCGCTGAGTATGTCGACGAGGTCTGGGAGGACGTTGTCGCCGATATCGAGCAGCTGGTGGGCTATCCGTCCGTGGCCGTTGCTACCGATGCGGAGCCCGGTGCGCCGTTTGGCCGCCCGGTCCGTGATGCGCTTGATTGCGCGCTCGGTATCGCGCAAAAGCTCGGCTACCAGACGAGCGATGACGAGGGCTTTGTGGGCATTGCCGATATTCCGGGCCGCGGCGACAAGCAGCTCGCGACCATCTGCCACGTGGACGTGGTTCCCGCCGGCCCCGGTTGGAATACCGACCCGTTTGCGATGGAGCGTCGCGAGGGCTGTCTGCTCGGTCGCGGCGTTATCGACGACAAGGGTCCGGCGGTACTGTCGCTCTACGCCGGCGCCTATCTGCTCAAGCACGGCATCACCCCGCGCTATACCTTCCGCGCGCTGCTGGGATGCGATGAGGAAGTGGGCATGTCCGACGTTCACCATTATCTGGAGAACTATGCAGACCCCGACTTTCTGTTTACACCCGATGCCGAGTTCCCGGTCTGCAATGCCGAGAAGGGCCAGTTTGGGGCGACGTTTGTGAGCTCCAAGATCGACGGCGGACGCATTGTGTCCTGGAGCGGTGCCGAGGCGAGCAACGCCATTCCGTCGCAGTCTATCTGCGAGCTCGCGATTGCCGCCGATGAGCTGCCGGCGCCGGTCGAGAACGCCGACCGCCTAGAGATTACGGCGCTCGATAACGGACATGCGCAGATTTTCGCTCACGGCATTGGCGGTCATGCCTCGATGCCCGAGGGAACGATCAATGCCGTTGGCCTCATCGTGGCGTATCTGCGCGAGGCCGAGGACGCGTTTGGCGCACGCGATGAGCGCCTGCTGACGCCTGCCGAGCACGAGTTTGTCAAGTTTCTGGCCTTTGTGCATGCGGATGCCTATGGCCGCGGCCTGGGTATCGACGCGACGAGCCCCGCGTTTGGCCCGCTCACCTGCAACCCCGGCGTCATCCGCGTGGCGGATGGTCACATTGAGCAGGTAATCGACGTGCGCTTCCCCGATAGCACGAGCGCCGATACCATCCGCGAGCAGCTCGAGCCGCTCGTGGGCCGCTTTGGTGTGACGTGCCAGCTGGGTCGCGCGAAGGTGCCGTTCTCGGTCTCTGCCGATGATCCGGCCGTGAAGGCGCTTATCGATACCTATAACGAGTTTACGGGTAAGCATGCCGAGCCCTTCGCCATGGGCGGTGGCACGTACGTGCGCAACTTTGCTCGCGCTGTGTCGTTTGGCCCCGAGGAGACCGGCCTTGAGCTTCCTGCATGGGGTGGCCAGATGCACGGCCCCAACGAGTGCGCCAACGAGGAACAGCTCAAGCAAGCTCTCAAGATCTATATCGTGGCGATCCTTCGTTTGAATGAATTAGAGCTTTAAGGTTACGCGGTTTCCCAATCTAAGTTGCGGTGGAATAGTTCCTAGAATGGGCCATTTGATGGCCAAACAGGAACTATTTCACCGCAACTACGTTTTTATTGGTGTAAAAGACTGGCCATGTTTGGCGGCGGGTTTGTTATTCGTTTGTAAAGGCTGGGTCGCGCTTGCGGTAAGGGTCTATCAAAAGCCCGTAAGAAACTGCAGATAAGGCGGTCTTCGCCCGGTCGGGGTCGTATCTTTCCAAACAGCAAAGCGGGCAGGGTGCCCGCGAGTCGCATGTATGAAAGGAAGATTATGCTCGATCAGGCTTATTCTCGTCGTCAGTTCCTCGGCCTCGCTGGTGGTCTTGCCAGCATCGTCGGTCTCGGTCTCGTTGGTTGCGGCGGCTCCGGCGCATCCGAAGCCGCCGACAAGGGTAGCGCCGCTGCTGCCGAGTCCGTCTCCGGCGAGGTGACCTACGACGGTGCCTCCTCGTTCCAGGCTCTCGTCGAGGCTGCTGCCGAGAAGTTCATGGATGCCAACCCCGACGTCTCCATCTACGGTTCAGGCAACGGTTCGGGCAAGGGCCTTACCGCTGTTGCCGCCGGCACCGTCACCATCGGTAACTCCGACGTCTTCGCCGAGTCCAAGCTCGAGGCCGACCAGGTCAAGAAGCTCGTCGACCACGAGGTCGCTGTCGTGGGCATGGGCCCCGTCGTCTCCAAAAACGTCAAGGTCGACGACCTGTCTCTCGAGCAGCTCAAGGGCATCTTCTCCGGCCAGATCACCAACTGGAAGGAGGTTGGCGGCGACGACGCTACTATCGTCCTCCTCAACCGCAAGGCCGGCTCCGGTACCCGCGCCACCTTTGAGGCGGCTGTCTTTGGCGACGAGGCCGTCGATTTTAAGGGCGACGCCGAGCTCGACAAGTCCGGCGACGTCCAGACTCAGATGGGCAGCACCGACAACGCCATCTCCTACCTGGACTTCTCGCACTTCGATGACTCCAAGTTCAATGCCATCAAGGTCGAGGGCGTGGAGCCCAAGAGCGCAAACGTCACCGACGACTCCTTTAAGATCTGGGCTACCGAGCACATGTACTGCGCAAAGGACGCCGACGACGCCACCAAGGCCTTCCTGGAGTTCATGCTTTCCGACGACGTGCAGGGCAAGCTCGTCGAGGAGCAGGGCTTTATCCCCGTCTCTGCCATGAAGGTCGTCAAGGACGCCAGCGGCAAGGTCTCCGCTAAATAAGTAATCGCCTCGGAAAGGTTTGCAATGGCAAAACAGCTGCCAAAGCGCGACCTTGAGAACGTGGGCCTGGGCGTCACGGGCGCGTGCGTAGCGCTCGTGACGCTTGCCGTTGCCGCGCTCATCTTTATGGTCGCCCAAAAGGGCCTCTCGGCTTTTTTCAAGGACGGCGTTTCGGTTGTCGAGTTTTTTACCGGCACCAAGTGGGACCTGGCCAACACAGCCGTAAACGGCCTGCCCTATACCTGTCTCTTATACACATCTGACGCTGCCGACGAAGCTAGAAGTG
>CABSMQ010000081.1:0-7048 GCA_902478965.1 uncultured Collinsella sp.
CGCGGTCACGAGCGGGGGCTCCTGTCGTTTCCGTGCCCTCGGATTGGGTCATAGTGTCTGACTCTGCCATAACATCGGCGTTTGCGTTGCTGGCGAAAAGTAGTCGTTGGGGACGTTCTTAAACGACTACTTGCTCGCGAACAGCCAGATCAGGATGATCACCAGGATTGCGGCGACGATGCAGACGATGGCGCCGGTGAATTTGATGCGTGAGTCGCGGGTACGCTCGCGCACCGCGTCCTCGGTGGCTTCGAGCTGGGTAACCTCTCGCTCGGTCTCGGCGTGTTCGGCTTTGTCTCGGGCCAAGGATCCTGCAAGCGACTCAGTGATCTCTGGGTGGTCGTGCACCTCGGTCGCCTGCTCGATGATCGACTGTGCATGTGCGGCATCTGCTTGGGCGTTGGCGATGGTCTGCTCCTGGTCCCGGCGTGCCTTGTCCTCGGCAGTGATCTTCTCGCGCAGTTCGCGCTGACGAGTCGCGGCGGCGGTCTTGGCCGTCTGAAGTTCGTCGCGCGCGGCATCGGCCTCTGCCGTCACGGCTTGGTGCGCGCGTTTGGCTTCGGCAATGGGGGCCTGCGCCTGTTCGACGGCCTGCTCGGCTGCGGCAAGCGAGTGCTCAAGGTCGGCGGTGATGCGCGGGACATCTTCTTCGGCTTTTCGCAGGGCATCTGCCGTGTCGGAGATCTGCATCGAGAGCTCGCTAGTGCGCACCGTATAGTTGGCGGGATTTGCCGAGGGATTGCGTTGCAGCTCGGCATACTCATGACGCAGCGTCTCGAGCTGGGCGCGCGTGGCGTCGACGGTTTGTTGTGCGGCGGCAATGCCGGCGTCTCGCTCGGCCTTTACCTTGTCGCGGATGCGCTTGGAATCCTCAAGACGTCGAATGAGGCGGTTGCCGGTCTCGCGCGAGCTCGCCTCGCGGGCCTCCACGGCATCGAGCGCGGCCTTCAGGCGGAGCTCAGTCGCGTCATCCTCTGTCTTCATTTGTTCGAACTGACCCTTGAGCTCTGTCGCTTTGGCGGCGTGGGCATCACGGTCAATCTCGGCGGCCGCTGCAGTCTTTTGGGCCGTGGCAATCGCCTGGTGCTGGTCGGCGACGATCTGGTCGTAGCGGCCTGCGATATCCTGGCGCGTCTCGAGTTCCTCGGCCTGATCGGCAATGCGCTGCTCAAGTTCGGCCAGGTGGGCGCGGGCATCGGCAAGTGCCTTTTTCGCGGCATTCATCTCGCGCATGGCCGAGGCACCCTGGGCGATAAAGGCGCCCACGGCGTTCGCAGTGTTCGAGACAGCGGTCCCCAGATCGCGGCTCGCGGCGGGGGAGTGCGGGGCGGTCGGGCGAGCGGTGTCGGCGGCGTCCGCATCGGCAGCCTGCGGCGCGGCGATATTGCCGGTACCGCCCACGACCACAGAAAAGCCTGCTGCGTGTGGATCGACCGCATCGGCGCCAATCGTGGGGTGCTCGAGCTGCAGAAACGAGGGCATGGTGCTGCCCTGGTCGGCAACCGGAGTCTCGCCGGGCACAAAGGTCGAGGCCGCCTCGGCGGCCTCCTCTTCCTCGGTATCAATATCGGCATCGGCGACGGCGTCTTTCATCGCTTTGACAGCATCCATCATGGAGTCCATGACGGCATCGAGCTCTTCTTCCGAAGACACCTCGATGGGGCCCGCTGCTTGCGGGGCGTCGTCCTGTACAGGGGCGTCGTCCTGAGCGGGCGCATCGTCGTTTTGCTCATCGGCGTTTTCTGTTTCGGGGGTTTCCGCCGTAGCGCTTTCGTCCAAGATGGGGTCGTCGATGTCGATACCATCGCAGGTCACAGCGTCAGTATCTGCGGTGACGTCTGCGGAATCATTAATATGCTGTTGAGTCTGGGGGTCCAGCTCGTCTGTCATAGGCATGTGCTCCTCATCGTTGTTTGTCACCTTATGATAAAGTCTCGCGCCGACATCCCGCGCGCCGCAGCAAAGTTTCAAAACGTGTTCGATGGCTCGATCTGATAACAATAACTCGGTCGCTATATCCAGTTTGTACTTGACAATCCCTTCGCCGAACGACGTGGTGCCGTTCGCCTACCGTGGTCTTTTATTTTCGCTTGAACACGTTAAAGTTGCATCTCAGCTTTTGGCGCGTTTATTTGGATGCGCGCAGTCGGCGGGTTCGCCCGTCGCGATTTGAAAGGACTTTGTATGGGACTTTTCACTGGTAAGACCGTGATCGTCACCGGCGGCGGCAAGGCCACGCTTAAGGACGGCTCCGCTGGCTCCATCGGCTACGGCATCGATATCGCTTTTGCCAAGGAGGGCGCAAACCTCGTCATCACCGGCCGCAACGTCGCCAAGCTCGAGGCTGCCAAGGAATCCCTCGAGGCCGAGTACGGCGTCAAGGTTCTGCCTGTTCAGGCCGATGTCTCGGCTGGTCAGGACAACGAGGCCGTCGTCCAGAACGTCATCGACAAGGCCATTGAGGAGTTCGGCCGCATCGACGCCGTCGTCAACAATGCTCAGGCCAGCGCCTCGGGCGTGACCATCGCCGACCACACCATGGATCAGTTTAACCTGGCCATTTACTCCGGTCTGTATGCTACCTATCTGTACATGCAGAAGGCCTATCCGCACCTGAAGGAGACCAAGGGCTCCGTGGTCAACTTCGCTTCGGGCGCCGGCCTGTTTGGCAACTATGGCCAGTGCAGCTATGCTGCCGCCAAGGAGGGCATCCGCGGCCTGACCCGCGTTGCCGCCAACGAGTGGGGCAAGGACGGCATCAACGTCAATATCGTTTGCCCGCTTGCTTGGACCGCTGCGCTCGAGAACTTCCAGGATGCCTATCCCGAGGCGTTCAAGGCCAACGTCCACATGCCGCCGGCTGGTCACTACGGCGACGTCGAGAAGGAAATCGGCCGCGTGGTCGTTCAGCTCTGCGGCCCCGACTTTAAGTACATGAACGGCGAGACCGTCACCCTCGAGGGTGGCATGGGCCAGCGGCCTTAGGGGTTACGCGGTTTTACCAAACCGCGTAACGGCTCGACGCTGCGCGGTCACCAGAGCGACAACTTGTCATTCAAAGAGGACGGCATGACCAGAAGGTCTATGCCGTCCTCTTTTCATGCCAATTTGTTCGCTCTGGCGACCGCTCGCTGGCGATGCCAAAACATCGGCGTTGCCTTGGCTGTTGGAAATGATCCCAGATGTAGTCGTTAGGGACGTTCTTAAATGACTAGTCGAAAGGGACGCTCTTGCCGGTACTTGGGGACAGTTCCTAAGTGCCGGCAGATTGGGACATTCCTTTGCAAGATGGCGCTGAAGACTGTCCCCAACGACCGGCTTGGGAACCTGATCCTAATGCACTAGTTTCTGTCGAGTCGGTGCTTCTTGCGGGTTGCCCGTATAATGGTTTGCGTATGAACCGCAACCAAGGAGTTCCAGTTTATGGACCAGAACCTTTTTAAATTCGACCTGATCGCCGAGGATCCGACGACGCATGCGCGTGCCGGCGTGCTGCACACCCCGCACGGCGACATCGAGACGCCGATCTTCATGCCCGTGGGCACCAAGGCAAACGTCAAGGGCATTCCTACCGAGACCGTTAAACAGCTCGGCGCCCAGATCGTACTTGCCAATACTTATCACCTGTCCATGCGTCCCGGCGAGGACACCATCGCCGAGCTGGGCGGGCTGCACAAGTTTATGAACTGGCACGGCCCTATCCTCACCGACTCGGGCGGTTTCCAGGTGTTCAGCCACAACGATGCGGTCAAGCTCACCGACGAGGGCGTGCGCTTTATTGTCAACGACTATGACGGCCGCCATGTGTTCTGGACGCCCGAGGACAACATGGAAATCGCCATGAAGCTCGGTTCCGACATCTGCATGCAGCTCGACCAGTGCCCGGGCTATCCCGCCACGCGCGCCTACGTTGAGCGCGCCGTTGAGCTGTCGAGCATGTGGGCTGAGCGCTGCTATAAGGCGCATACCCGCGACGACCAGGCGCTCTTTGGCATTGTTCAGGGCGGCATGCACCTAGATCTGCGCCTGCGCTCGCTGCGCCATCTGGAGGAGTGCGGCGACTTCCCCGGTTACGGCATTGGCGGCTACTCGGTGGGCGAGGACCACGAGACCATGTTCGAGACCCTGGCACCACTCGTAAGCGAGTACATGCCCAAGCACAAGCCGCGCTACCTGATGGGCGTCGGCAACCCCACCACCCTCGTGCGCGGTGTGGGCGTGGGCATCGACATGTTCGACTGCGTGCTGCCGACGCGCACGGGCCGCATGGGTACGGCGTTCTCCAGCGAGGGTCGCCTCAACTTCCGCAACGCCCGCTTTGCGCACGACGATGGCCCCATCGATCCCGCCTGCACCTGCCCGGTGTGCACGGGCGGCTACAGCCGCGCGCTCATTCGCCACATGGTCACGCAGAAGGAGATGCTCGGCGGCATTCTGCTGTCGATGCACAACATCTACTACCTGCTCAACCTTATGCAGCGTGCCCGCCAGGCCATTATCGAGGGCCGTTACGGCGCGTTTGTGAGCGACTGGATGAACAGCCCTGCCGCGGTGGATTACTAAGGGCGACAGACACGCTTGCAGAGCGTGGGCAACGGCAATGGTCGAGCGCCAGCCGGTCGTCGCATTCGCTAACACCGTGTGCACGACCGCTGACCGATAGCTTGCAAGCACTTGATACATCATGGGTACCATACCGAATAGTTGATGTTCGGGCGGGTGTTTGGCGCATGGCGTCGACCCCGCCCGTTTTTCTTTTTCTCGATAGGAGCACCCATGATTAAGAATGAGAACGTCGAGGGCGAGCCTGCCTACGACGAGACGTACCGCCGCGGCCCCGTGGTCATGCGCGGCCCCATGATTCCCAAGGACAACACCTACGCCAACCTGCTGGCGCCCGAGGAGTCGACCGACTGGCTGCATGCCGATCCCTGGCGCGTGCTGCGCATTCAGGCCGAGTTTGTCGATGGCTTCGGCGCGCTTGCCGAGCTTGGCCCCGCAGTGACCATCTTCGGCAGCGCCCGCACGCCCAAGACCGATCCGCTCTACAAGGCGGCGCGCACCGTCGGCCGTAAGATTGCCCAGCGCGGCGTGGCGGTTATCACCGGTGGCGGCCCCGGCATCATGGAAGCGGCCAACAAGGGAGCGGCGAGCGTCAACGGCAAGTCAGTTGGCCTAGGCATTGAATTGCCGCACGAGCAGGGGCTCAACAAATACGTGAACCTCGGCATGGACTTCCGCTACTTCTTTGTGCGCAAAACCATGTTCGTTAAGTACAGCTCAGGCGCCATCGTATTTCCCGGCGGCTTTGGCACGCTCGACGAGATGTTCGAGGTTCTCACGCTGGTGCAGACGCACAAGGTCAAGCGCATGCCGCTCGTTTTGGTGGGAACCGAGTACTGGCAGGGCCTGTTCGACTGGCTCAACGGCCCGGTGATGGACGCCGGCATGATCAGCCCGCTCGATCCGGAGCTGGTGCACATCACCGACGACCTCAATGAGGCCGTCGACATCGCCCTGAGCGGGCTGATGTAGATCAATCGTGCCCACGCGACATGAATACGCATGGCAATCTGATGTTATTTAACATCAGATTGCCATTTATATTGGGTATACTGGTGTAAAAGACGAGGGCGAGGAGGTCGCAAATGTCTACAGCAACAGTTAAGCCTACGACGGTCCGAATCGAAGAGGGGCTCAAGGAGCAGGCGACTGAGTTCTTGGATTCGGTCGGCCTCAGCCTCAATTCCTATCTCAATCTTGCCGTTCGGCAGCTGGTAAATCAGCGAAAGATTCCTTTTGAGATCGTTGGTCGATCCGAAGTTCCCAACGAGGCGACGAGGCGCGCCATGGTGATTGCCGAGGCTCATGAGTTGGGGATTTTGCCGGACGACAGCCCTTCATTCACTAACGCTGATGAGCTTATATCGTTCCTCGATGAGGACTAGCGATGTTTGAGATTAAAGTCGAGGCTCAGTTTAAGGCGGATTACAAACGGACGATGCGCATCCATCCGCAGCTAAAAACCGAGTTTAAGGCGGCAGTTGCAGAGCTTGCGGCTCACGGCTCGCTTCCCGCGGAATATGGTGCCCACGAGCTTTCAAACCCGGGCGGAAACTACAACGGCCACATCGATTTCCATCTTTCCGATGACTTGGTCGATGTGGTCGTTCTGTACTTGCCGCATAAGACTAATCCTGTGATCCGACTGGTCAGAATGGGCTCGTATGAGGAACTGTTCCAGGGCCCGCAGGGCTGATTGACGATTTCTAAGTTGCGGTGGAATAGGGATTGATTTGCGGCTGATGAGCCAAAAACAGTCCCTATTCCACCGCAAGTGGTGGGGATGTCCTGCCTGTTGACGTGGCATCTGGCTTTCCCTTGTGGTTGATTTCGTCTAAGAGCTCCGCTGCGATCTCGCTGTTTTTGAACCTGATGCTGCAGTCTTCTTTCTTGGGGAAAGCTAGTAGCGGGATCGTTCCGTACCAGATTGTTTCTTCGTCAATTATCGCTGCACACAAACGTCCTTCTGCTCTAATGGCATGCTCGACGTTCATTTCTGCCAAAGTCTCGCTTGCATCTTCGCGCGGAGTCGAGGCAATGAAAAACTCAAGAGCAATCCCTCGGGCGGTGGCACCTTTGATTGCATCGCCGAGCTTTGCGAGGCAGGCGGCGGATGCGTAGGGCGCGGCAATGAAGATGCTCTTGGCGGCGCCAACGATGTCTTCAACCAGAGTCTCTACGGCATTGGCCGGTTCTATGAGAATGTTTTGATCGGACTGCTCGCTGCCACCGGTCACGTAGACTTCGTACCCGAGCTTGGCGTAGGTCTTGAGTCTCTTCTGGTACATGCGGGCGAGCATGGGTATAGATAAATCAACGTAGTCGAATATCTCAACCCGTCGCTTGCCCTCGTGGCTTCTATGGAGCCTGCCCGCCTGCTGCGTGATGCTGCCGTCCCACGATATTGGCGTGGCAATGAGTAGAGTGTCAAGGTAGGACCTGTCTCTTATACACATCTGACGCTGCCGACGAAGCTAGAAGTGTA
>CABSMQ010000082.1:0-6931 GCA_902478965.1 uncultured Collinsella sp.
TCTACACTTCTAGCTTCGTCGGCAGCGTCAGATGTGTATAAGAGACAGGAGCGCTTGGGCGCCGGCAGGAGCACCGTGCGCGAGGCCATGAAGTTGCTGCAGTCGCGCAACATCGTGCGCATTAAGCAAGGTTCGGGCACCTATGTGGCGTCAAACCCCGGCGTTGCCGACGACCCGCTGGGCTTTACCTTTATCGACGACAAGCAGCGTCTGGCGCGCGACCTACTCGAGGTGCGCTTTATGATCGAGCCGCAGATGGCACGCATGGCGGCCGAGCACGCAACCAACGACCAGGTCGTCTGTATCAAAGAGCTCTGCGACGAATCCGAGCGCCTGGCCGAGGCCGGTGAGGATTACTCCGCCGCCGACACCGCGTTCCACAATGCCATTGCCGAGAGCTCCGGAAACCTCGTTGTTCCCCGCCTGATGGGCGTGCTCAAGGCATCCGTCCCCCTCTTTATCGACGTGACTGGCAAAAAGCTCGTCGAGGAAACTATCCGCACGCACCGCGATGTGGCCGACGCCATCGCCTCGCGCAATCCCACCGCCGCGCACGACGCGATGTATCTGCACCTGGTGTATAACCGCAACATGATCGCAGAGGGCACGCAGGCAAAAAGCGAGTAGAGGTCCGCACGGCAGGGGCTTTTCTGCCGTTCACCTTTTAAAAGTGAACGTTCACCTGATTTTAGGAAATAAGGGGTGCCTGTTGCGCCGCTTCTCCTATACTGAGCTTGTACTAAAAGTAAGATAAATATAGATGAACGTTTCTTTTGAAAGGATCGCTATGTCTGATCTTATGGACAGCTTCCGTCTGGACGGCAAGGTCGCACTGGTAACCGGCGCCACCTATGGCATTGGCATGGCTATCGCCGAGGCGCTCGGAGAGGCTGGCGCCAAGATCGCCTTTAACGCACGTCACGCCGACAAGGTCGCCGAGGCCGAGAAGCACTACCGCGAGCTGGGCTTTGAGGCCCATGGTTACGTGGCAGACGTCACCGACGAGGCCGTCGTCGCCGAGCTCATCGCCAAGATCGAGGCCGACTTTGGCACCACGCCCGACATCCTGGTCAACAACGCTGGCGTCATCCAGCGCACCCCGATGCTCGACATGAGCGCCGAGGACTTCCGCCGCGTCGTCGATATTGACCTCAACGCACCGTTTATCGTGTCCAAGGCCTGTCTGCCCGGCATGATCGCCAAGGGCCACGGCAAGATTATCAACATCTGCTCGATGATGAGCGAGCTGGGCCGCGAGACCATCGCCGGCTATGCCGCGGCCAAGGGCGGCCTGAAGATGCTCACCAAGAACATCTGCTCGGAGTTTGGCGAGGCCAATATCCAGTGCAACGGCATTGGGCCCGGCTACATCGCCACGCCGCAGACCGCGCCGCTGCGCGAGACGCAGCCCGACGGCAGCCGTCACCCGTTTGACCAGTTCATCATTGCCAAAACGCCGGCCGCCCGTTGGGGCACGCCCGAGGACCTGAAGGGCCCCGCCGTGTTCCTGGCTTCCGACGCGTCGAACTTCGTCAACGGCCACATCCTCTACGTCGACGGCGGCATCCTCGCATACATTGGAAAGCAGCCTCAATAAGCGTCGCCGCAACTGCCCACATCAGGTTTCACCCACTCGTTTTTCATTTGAGTTGCGGTGAGATAAGGATTGGTTTTGGCTTCTATCAGGCAAAACAGTCCGTATTTCACCGCAAGTTAGAAATAGGAAGGTAATTCGCAATGAAAATCGCTCTGATCAACGAAAACTCTCAGAACTCCAAGAACCCTATGATCGAGGCTGCCCTTAAGAAGGTTGTCGAGCCCATGGGCCACACTGTCTTTAACTATGGCATGTATGCCGATGCCGACTCCAAGCCCCTCACCTATGTGCAGAACGGCATCCTGGCCGCCGTGCTGCTCAACTCCGGCGCTGCCGACTACGTCGTGACCGGCTGCGGCACCGGCGAGGGCGCCATGCTCGCCTGCAACTCCTTCCCCGGCGTGCTGTGCGGCCATGTTGCCGACCCGCTCGATGCCTACACCTTTGCCCAGGTCAACGACGGTAACGCTGTCGCCATGCCCTTCGCCCTCAAGAACGGCTGGGGCCAGGAGCTCAACCTCGAGTACACCTTTGAGAAGCTCTTTGGCTTTGGTTCGGGCAACGGCTATCCTGCCGAGCGTGTTGAGCCCGAGCAGCGCAACAAGAAGATCCTCGACGGCGTCCGCGCTGTGACTATGCGTCCGCTCGTCGACGTTCTGGGCGAGATCGATCAGGACCTGGTGAAGGGCGCACTTGCCGGCGAACACTTCCAGGAGTACTTCTTTGCCAACGCAACCGACGAGGCCATCATCGCCAAGGTCAAGGAGATCCTGGGCCTCTAATCGCACGACTCATTGCAGCTAACGCAAGCGGCGGTCGTCCCATGTACGGGACGACCGCCGCTTTTTGCTATCTACCGACTGACACCGCGGGGATAGGCCTCACATGCACCAAGGGGTTGACTAGAGCTCGCAAGCAACCTTGTAGCCATCGCCGATGGCGTCGCGGATGTTGCCGCACTTGTTGGCATCGCCCAACACGTGGGTGGTAACGCCGGCTGCAGCAAGGTCGTCGGCCAACTTGGTATTGGGACGATAGCCCATGGCAAGTACCAGCGTATCGGCATCGGCGATGGTGTGGGTCTCGCCGTCCTTTTCGTAGCTGATGGCATCCTCGGTAATCTCGGTCACCTTGGCCTCGGTCAGCACGTGAACGCCCTTGGAGAGCATGCGCGTGATGAGCACCGCGCGACCGGCGCCGCCCTCGTTGGCGGCGAGCGTCTTGGTCATCTCGATGACGGTGACGTCGCGATTGGCCGGCGACAGATCGTTGACCAACGGGGCCAGGTAGTCGGCCGTCTCGCAACCGACGGTGCCGCCGCCCACGATGACAATCTTCTTGCCCGGGAAAGCCTTGCCGCCCAACAGGTCGTCAGCCGTCATGACCTGCTTAAATCCCTGCATGAAGGCCGGGGCTATGGGCTCGGCGCCATAGGCCAGGACGACCTCGTAGCCGGCGTAGTCACGCTGAATGTCCTCGGCAGTAAGCTCGGTGCCAAATACGCACTTCACGCCGACCTCGGCCAGGCGACGGTACTGATACTTGATCACGCGGGTGAGTTCCTGCTTTGCCGGCGGAACGGCCGCGATGCGCATCTCGCCACCCGGCTCGTCCTGCTTATCCACGAGCACTACGTTGTGGCCGCGCTTGGCAGCAATGTAGGCTGCCTCCATGCCCGCAGGACCAGCGCCCACAACCAGCACGTTCTTAGCCTCGGCGGCAGGCTCGTAGCCGGCCTCGTCGCGCTCAACATCGGGATTGACGGTGCAGGAGATGCGCTTGCCAAACATAATGCCGTTCAGGCAGCGCAGGCAGCCGATGCAGGGGCGGATGTCGTCGGCGTTGCCGGCAGCGGCCTTATTGCAGAACTCGGCATCGCACAGATTGGCGCGGCCCATCATGCAGATGTCGGCAGCGCCGTCCTCGATCAGCTCCTCGGCGATCCAGGCCTCGTTGATACGTCCGACGGTGGCGACGGGAATGTTGACGTGCTTTTTGATCTCGCGCGAGCAGGCAGCGTGCGAGGCCTGCTGGGTACCGGCGGCAGGAATCGCGGAACCGCGCTTGATGGTGGTGCCGCCCGACACATGAATCATGTCGACGCCGGCCTTCTCCAGGCGACGCGAGACGTAGATCATGTCGTTGAGGGTCAGACCGCCATCGGTGTACTCATCGCCCGAGATGCGGACGTCGATGATAAAGTCCTTGCCGCAGCGCTCGCGAATCTCGGCGATGACCTCGAGTAAAAAGCGCATGCGGGCGTCGAGCGAGCCGCCGTACTCATCGGTACGCTTGTTATAGAGCGGGGTCAAGAAACCGCCGAGCATGCCGTGGGCGTGCGCCGCATGGACCTCGACGCCATCGACACCGGCCTTCTGCATACGCACGGCAGCGTCGCCAAACTGATGCGTGAGCTCGTGAATCTCGTCGACCGTGATAGGACGCGGTGCCTCACGGGCATAGGACGGTCCCACGAAGGACGGAGCGATCAGGCGCGGCGTGCCCGGAATGTTAAAGGCCATATAGGCGGGGTGGAAGAGCTGCGGCATGATCTTGCAGCCATACTCGTGGACGGCCGCGGCGAGCTTTTCCCAGCCAGGGATAAACGTGTCGTCGTAGCAGCACATGTCACCCGGCAGATAGGTATAGGTAGGCTCGACCGTCACGACCTCGGTGATGATGAGGCCCACGCCGCCCTTGGCGCGGGCGCGGTAATGATCGACCAAGTCGTCGGTCACATAGCCATGATCGGCCAGGTTGGTGGACACCGGCGGCATAAAGACGCGGTTCTTGACCTCGGTCGTACCGACCTTGATCGGGCTAAAGAGCATTGGATAGGCAGAGGACTCCATACAGGGCTCCTTTCATTTGAGCCGCTCGGCGGCAGTTGCTGACTTATCTATCGTACCAGCAACTGCACAACACCCGACCGCACGCACTCCCCTGCCTACGTATCGACCCACAAAAAAGTTGCGGTGAGATACGGAGCAATCGAGGCTTTTGACAGCCAAAACTGTCCGTATTTCACCGCAACTGATGGGCGGGGTGGAATTGAGGGCTCAGATAGTCAGTCATGCCCTCATCCGCCACTCCCCCACCTACAGCGCGCCGTCCAGCATAAGGTTCACCTTGAGCACGTTGACCGTGGGCTCGCCGAACACGCCGAGGAAACGGCCCTTGGTGCACGCGGCGATGATGTCGCGCACCTCGTCCTCACTTTTGCCCGTGGCCTTGGCAAGGCGTGGGACCTGGTACTCGGCGGCATCCGGAGAGATCTCCGGGTCGAGGCCGGACCCCGAACACGTCACCAGGTCGACGGGCACAGCGTCTATATCGGCATCGGGATTGGCGGCGCGGATCTTCTTCGCGCGCGCATCTATCAGCTGCCGATACTCCTCACTCGCCGGGGACAGGTTGGACGGGGCACCGTACGCCATGAGCTCGCCGTCTTCGCCTTCGACAATTGACACGTTCTGGATGCGGCCCCACATGTGGTCCTCATCCTCAAAGTTCTGGCCGATCAGCTCGGAGCCCACGATCTTGTCGTCGACCTTGATGAGCGAACCGTTCGCCTGATACGGGAACGCAATCTGGGCGATGCCGGTCACGACGAGCGTATAGCCCAGACCGCAGACAACGGTAAACAGCGCGAACACGCCAAGTGCGCGCGATGCGATACCTTTGAACATACATACCTCCGTCTACATCATGCCAATGCCGAACAAGGCCAGCAGCATGTCGATAATCTTGATGAATACGAACGGCGCCACAATACCGCCCAGGCCCCACACCAGCAGGTTGTGGGTCAGCAGCTGGCCGGACGAAAGCTCGCGGTACTTCACGCCTTTCAGGGCGGCAGGAATCAGCGCGACGATGACCAGCGCGTTGTAGATAATGGCGGACAGCACGGCAGTCAACGGGCTGGTGAGCCCCAGGATGTTGAGGGCGTCCAACCCGGGGTAGATCGGCGAGAATAGCGCCGGGATGATGGCGAAATACTTGGCGACGTCGTTGGCGACCGAGAAGGTCGTGAGCGAGCCGCGGGTCATGAGCAGTTGCTTGCCGATACGCACGATATCGATGAGTTTGGTGGGGCTGGAGTCGAGGTCGACCATGTTGCCGGCCTCCTTGGCAGCCTGGGTTCCCGTGTTCATGGCCACGGCGACATCCGCCTGCGCCAGCGCTGGCGCGTCGTTGGTGCCATCTCCGGTCATCGCGACCAGATGGCCCTCATGCTGGAACGCGCGGATCTTATCGAGCTTGCCCTCAGGGGTGGCCTCGGCCAGGAAGTCGTCAACGCCGGCCTCGGCGGCGATTGCCGCGGCGGTGAGCGGGTTGTCGCCCGTCACCATGATGGTCTTGATGCCCATCTTGCGCAGGTCGGCGAACTTCTCCTTAACGCCGGACTTGATGATGTCCTTGAGGTACACAACGCCCAGCACGCGGCAATTCTTGGTCACGACCAGCGGGGTGCCGCCGGCCTTGGCGATGCGCTCGACGGCCTCGTCGCACTCCTGGGAGAACACGCCGCCGGCTGCCTCCACATAGGTGCGCACGGAATCGGCAGCGCCCTTGCGGATCTCATTGCCCTCGTAGTTCACACCGGACATGCGGGTCGCCGCGGTGAAGGGGATGAACTCCATACCCTTATCCTCGAGTGTGCGGCCGCGCAGACCGAACTGCTCCTTGGCGAGCACGACGATGGAACGGCCTTCGGGGGTCTCGTCGGCCAGCGAGGAAAGCTGGGCGGCATCGGCCAGCTCCGCGGGATCGATGCCGTCGACCGGGATGAACTCGGCGGCTTGGCGGTTACCCAGGGTGATGGTGCCGGTCTTGTCGAGCATGAGGATGTCGACGTCGCCGGCGGCCTCGATGGCGCGGCCGGACATGGCCAGCACGTTGGCCTCGTTCAGACGGCTCATGCCGGCGATGCCGATGGCGGAAAGAAGGGCACCGATGGTAGTAGGAGCCAGGCACACGAGCAGCGCCACGAGCGTGGTCACGGCCGTGGGGTTGTCCATGTCGTTAAGACCGACCGAGAAGCAGGAGTAACAATACAGGGCCAGCGTGACCAGGATAAAGACGATGGAGAGGGCCACCAGGAAGATCTCCAGAGCGATCTCGTTAGGGGTCTTCTTGCGCGCGGCACCCTCGACCATCGCGATCATCTTGTCCAGGAAGCTCTGGCCGGGCTCACTGGAGATCTTGACGATGATCCAGTCGGACAGCACCGTGGTACCGCCGGTAACGGCAGAGCGGTCGCCGCCGGCCTCGCGGACCACGGGGGCGGACCTGTCTCTTATACACATCTCCGAGCCCACGAGACAGGCAGAA
>CABSMQ010000083.1:0-6866 GCA_902478965.1 uncultured Collinsella sp.
GTGTATAAGAGACAGGCCTAACCATGGAGCAGTTCATCGGCGACCTGCACAAGCAGGCCAACGACGTTGCCCGTGAGTCCCTGGCTCTCGACGCCCTCGCCCGTGAGCTCAAGATTGAGGTCACCGAGGACGACGTCAACGCCGAGTTCGAGAAGGCCGGCGTCAAGGACGTCGAGGCTTCCAAGGCCGAGTTCATCGCCGATGGCCGCATGCCTGCCGTCCGCGAGTCCATCCGTCGCTCCAAGGCCGTTGACCACCTGGTCGAGAACGCCAAGGTGACCGAGGTCGACGAGACCGCCAAGGACGCCGAGTAATTCTCGCCACCTTGCCCGCGAGCGCATGCGTGCGCCCGTGATGGGGTAAAGTTATACACCGGTTATCCGGTTGCTTCGTACGGTGCCAGCCAATGCATAGCATGCGGGCACCGTACGTTTATCTAGAACCACTATTGGTCCGCAAGAGAGAAATGGAGATGCGTATGATCGCTAAGTTCGATTCCGCCCTCGTGCCATACGTTATCGAGCAGACGCCGCGCGGCGAGCGCAGCTACGATATCTATTCGCGCCTGCTCAACGACCGCATCATCTTCTTGGGCGAGGAGATCAACTCCGTCAGCGCCAACCTGGTCGTTGCCCAGCTGCTGCATCTTGAGAGCCAGGATGCCGAGAAGGATATCTCGCTCTACATCAATTCGCCCGGTGGCGAGGTCTACTCCGGCCTGGCGATTCTTGACACCATGAACTTCATTAAGCCGCAGGTCTCCACCATTTGCGTCGGCATGGCCGCGTCTATGGCCGCTGTGCTGCTTTCGGCCGGCGCCAAGGGCAAGCGCTTCTGCCTGCCGCACTCCAAGGTCATGATTCACCAGCCCAGCGGCGGTGCCCAGGGTCAGCAGACCGAGATTGAGATCGTTGCCGAGGAGATCAAGAAGACCCGTCGCGAGCTCAACCAGATTCTGTCCGACGCCTCGGGTCAGCCTATCGAGAAGGTCCAGGCCGATACCGAGCGCGACAACTACCTCACGGCTGCCGAGGCCCTCGACTACGGTCTGATCGACCGCATTGTCACCTCGCGCGACCTCGCCGCGAAGGATGCCTAGGATGGCCGGTAACATGCAGGACGGCTTCGACGAGAACGGCAACCCCATCCGCTGCTCCTTCTGCGGAAAAGAGCAGGGTCAGGTTCGCCGCCTGGTGAAGGGCCCGTCCAACATCTTTATCTGCGACGAGTGCGTTGCCGCCTGCTCCGAGATTCTTGAGGAGTCGCTGGCTTCGGACTTTATGGACGCCGCCCGCAACGGCAAGCTGCCGGGCTTTCTCAGCGACCACGGCCAGGCTGCCGGTCAGCCTGCTGTAGATCCTGAGGCCGAGGGTTTTGAGCTGGAGGACGACGCCCGCCAGGTCATTACGCACGTGCCGACGCCGCACGAGATCTATGACGAGCTTTCGGCCTATGTCATGGGCCAGGAGGACGCCAAGCGCGCCATGTCGGTTGCCGTGTACAACCACTATCGCCGCGTAATCGAGGGCGGCGCCGCGCTCTCGGCCTTTGACGAGGCTGACGGCATGGGCGGCCAGCTCGACGATGATATGGACGAGGTGGAGCTCGCCAAGTCCAATATTCTGCTGCTCGGTCCCACCGGTACCGGTAAGACCCTGCTGGCCCAGACGCTCGCGCGCATCCTCGAGGTGCCGTTTGCCATTGCCGACGCTACCGCGCTTACCGAGGCCGGTTACGTGGGCGAGGACGTGGAGAACATCCTGCTCAAGCTCATCAACGCCGCCGATGGCGACATCGAGCGCGCGCAGGTGGGCATCATCTATGTCGATGAGATTGACAAGATTGCCCGCAAGGCCGAGAACCTCTCCATCACCCGTGATGTTTCGGGTGAGGGCGTTCAGCAGGCGCTGCTTAAGATCCTTGAGGGCACGGTGGCAAGCGTTCCGCCCACCGGCGGCCGCAAGCATCCCCAGCAGGAACTGTTGCAGATCGACACGACCAACATCCTGTTTATCTGCGGCGGTGCCTTTGTGGGGCTGGACAAGATCATCGCCGACCGCGTGGGCAACAAGGGCGTAGGTTTTAACTCCGAGATCGCGGGTCCCACCTCGGTCGACGAGAACGACCTGCTGCGTCAGGTGCTTCCGCAGGACCTCAACGCCTTTGGCATGATCCCCGAGTTCGTGGGCCGTACGCCCGTCGTCACCCAGACGCAGGCACTCGACGAGGACGACCTGGTGTCGATCCTGACCGAGCCCAAGAATGCCGTGGTGCGTCAGTACCGTAAGATGTTCCAGTTGGAGGACGTGGACCTGGAGTTTGAGGACGCCGCCCTGCACGAGATCGCCCGCATGGCGCTTGCCCGCAAGACTGGCGCCCGCGGCCTGCGTTCCATTTGCGAGGACGTGCTGCAGCAGACGATGTTCGACCTCCCCAGCGAGGAAGGTGTCGCCAAGGTCATCGTTACCGAAGCGGCCGTAAAGGGCGAAGAGCAGCCCCAACGCATCTACGGCTAAAACCTGTCAAAACGTTTTGTCGATAGCCTCCGACCACCCGCGGCCGGAGGCTATTTTATATATACGCAATAACCCCAACTACCTGTGTTATTCTGTGTGGTTGTTTAAGCCTCAGCGAAGTCATATCAGACTGAAGTAATCGATACCTAAGGGGAGGAATGTAGGCCCGATTTTCGTAGATTCCGCACGAGCCGAAGACCACTTAATGTGGTCTTCGAGCGAGCCCAGGACTTGACCGAGCGAAAATCGGGCCTACATTCCTCCCCGGCGGGACGGGAGAGATATATGGAAGAGATGCCCAAGAATTACGATCCGTCGACCAGCGAGCCGGCGATCCTGCAGAAGTGGCTCGACGGCGGTTACTATAAGCGCCGCGAGGGCGTGGGCGACTGCACCGTCACCATTCCGCCTCCCAACGTGACCGGCAAGCTCCACATGGGTCACGCCACCGACGACTCCATCCAGGACGCCATCATCCGTATGGCCCGCATGCGCGGCAAGTCCACGCGCTGGGTGCTCGGCACCGACCACGCCGGTATCGCCACGCAGACCAAGGTCGACAAGAAGCTCAAGAGCGAGGGCATCAGCCGCCTGGAGATCGGTCGCGACAAGTTTGTCGACGCTTGCTGGGATTGGACCCACGAGTACGGCGGCATCATCGTCGAGCAGATCAAGCGCATGGGCTGCTCCGTCGACTTCGATAACGAGCGCTTCACTATGGACGAGGACTATGCCCAGGCCGTGCGTAAGGTCTTTTGCGATTGGTACCACGACGGCCTGATCTACCGCGGCAAGCGCATCGTCAACTGGTGCCCCAACTGCACCACCGCCATCTCGGACGACGAGGCCGAGTACAAGGACGAGAAGGGCCACCTGTGGCACCTGCGCTACCCGCTGACCGAGCCGGTCAACGGTCAGGACTACATCGTCGTCGCCACTACGCGTCCCGAGACCATGCTCGGCGACACGGGCGTTGCCGTTTCCCCGAAGGACCCCGAGAAGGCCGCCTTTGTGGGTAAGACCGTCAAGCTCCCCATCGTCGACCGCGAGATCCCTATCTTTGAGGATTGGCACGTTGACGCCAACTTTGGCTCCGGCTTCGTTAAGGTTACCCCGGCCCACGACCCCAACGATTACGCCATGGGCCAGGCCCACGACCTGCCGCAGATTAACATCTTCGACGAGCACGCGGTGGTCGTCGAGGGCTACGGCGAGTTCACCGGCATGAACCGCGACGAGTGCCGCGAGGCCGTCATCAAGTGGTTTGAGGAGCATGACCTGCTAGATCACGTCGAGGACCTCGATCACTCCGTCATGCACTGCTACCGTTGCGACGCCGCGCTTGAGCCGTGGCTTTCCGAGCAGTGGTTCGTCGCCGTTGACAAGCTCAAGGGACCGGCACTCGACGCCGTCAACTCCGGCAAGGTCACCTTCCATCCCGCGCGCTGGACGCAGACCTACACCACCTGGATGGAGAACCTTAAGGATTGGTGCATCAGCCGCCAGCTGTGGTGGGGCCACCGCATCCCCGTGTTCTACTGCGAGGACTGCGGCTGGGAGGACGCCCTTACCGAGGACACCGACGTGTGCCCCAAGTGTGGCGGCCATCACGTGCACCAGGACGAGAACGTGCTGGACACCTGGTTCAGCTCGCAGCTGTGGACCTTCGCCACGCAGGGCTGGCCGCAAAAGCCGGAGCTGCTCGAGGGCCATCACCCCACGACGGCGCTCGTCACCGCGCGCGACATTATCGCGCTGTGGGTCGCCCGCATGGTCATGAGCTCGCTGTACTTCCTGGACGAGGTGCCGTTTAAGGACGTCGTCATCTACCCGACGATCCTGGCCAAGGACGGCAGCCGCATGTCCAAGTCCAAGGGCAACGGTGTTGACCCCATGGACCTCATTGGCATGTACGGCGCCGACGCCATGCGCTTCAACCTGCTCACGCTGTGCACCAACAACCAGGACGTCAAGTTCGACGCGAACATCGACAAGAAGACCAAAAAGCTTATCGACAGCCCGCGCACCGAGCAGGCCAAGTCGTTTGTGACCAAGATCTGGAACGCCAGCCGCTTCCTGCTCATGAACATGGAGGGCTACACGCCCGGCGAGCCCGTTGTGGAGACGCCGGCAGACGCCTGGATGTTCAGCCGCCTGGCCAAGGCCGTCAAGATGGTCACCGAGGGCATCGAGAACTACACCTTTGGCGATATGGCCCGCGGCGTGCAGCAGTTCTTCTGGAACGAGGTCTGCGACTGGTACGTCGAGGTCACCAAGGCTCGCCTGAAGGGCGAGGGCCGTCTGCAGGCGCAGCGCAACCTGATCTTTGTGCTCGACACCTCCATTCGCCTGATGCACCCGCTTATGCCGTTCGTTACCGAGGAGATCTGGGACAACATACCGGCGAGCGTGCTCGACCTGGATGCCGAGGGCAACGTTGACCGCGCCGAGGCACTCATGATCGCCAAGTGGCCCGAGCCCGCCGACTACGCCAAGTATGTTGACGAGGACGCCGAGCGCGCGTTTGAGCTGTGCCGCGCCGTCGTTTCCGCCGCCCGCGCCACGCGTTCGCGTTATCGCTTGAGCCCCAAGGCCGAGCTCGATGTGGTCGTGCGTGCCGGCGTCGAGGACATCGAGAAGCTCGAGAGCCTGCGTTCGACCATCGAGCCGCTGGCCAACACTGCCTCGCTGGTCATGGGTACCGACGTTGAGAAGCCGGCCGCGAGCATCGCCGTGGTCGACAGCGGCGTCGAGGCCTTTGTGGTGCTCGAGGGCAAGGTTGACCTTTCGGCCGAGAAGGCACGCCTGGAGAAGGAGATTGCCGCGGCCCAGAAGGAGCTCGCCGGCTGCGAGAAGACGCTCGCCAACGAGGGCTTTGTGGCCAAGGCCGCGCCTGCGGTGGTCCAGAAGAAGAGGGACCGTGCAGCTGAGCTCAAGGAGATCCTGGCGGCACTGACTGCTCAGGTTGCTGACTTCTCGTAGGCGGTACGGGGGGACGCGGTTTGGGGCATTGCTCGCTACTGCGGACAGTCCTGCTCGCACGAAGGCCACATTAAGTGGCCTTCGGCTCGTGCGGAACTTGTATCGAGCAAAGCCCCAAACCGCTCCCATAGCGTTTACGGGGGCGTCCGCTGCCTGGTAGGGCCACTGGGTTGTGGCCTTTATCTCGCTGCGAAGCGGTGTTTGGCTGATAGTTTGAATGGGAGGGGCTCGTTGTTGATTCGGGCCTCTTTTTATGTTGAGGGGACTTTGGGTTATGGCTAAGCGTTCTGGGTCTTATGTCGTTCCTTTCTCGTTTGAGTTGCTTTCGTTTGGTGAGGCTGTTGGGCTGGCTGCCGATACGGGGCGGATTTCTGGGGATGCTGGGCCTCTGCTTGAGACGGTTGTCGATATGCTCGATGAGCTGGGGCGTCCGGACGAGTATTTCGATTGCATTCAGGTTGCCGGTACTAATGGCAAGACTTCGACCACGCGTTTTTCGGCCGCCATCCTTCGCGGCGAGGGGCTCAAGACCGCGCTGTATACGTCACCGCAGCTGGTTCGCTACCCCGAGCGCATGGAGGTCGATGGACGCGTCGTGAGCGACGAGGTGTTTGCCCGTGGCGTTTCGGCCGCCGTCGAGGCGGGCCATCGTGTGAATGCTCGTCGTGTGGCGGCGGGGGAGCGCGCCTATGCCATCACGCCGTTTGACCTGCTGACGGCCGCTGCACTTGTCGTGTTTGCCGAGGCCGCGGTGGATGTTGCCGTGCTCGAGGTTGGCATGGGCGGTCGTTGGGACGCCACGAGTGCGACCGATCCCGTCGCCGTTGCCATTACGGGCATCGGGCTCGATCACACACGTATTTTGGGCGACACGCTCGAGGCCATTGCGGGGGAGAAGGCTGCGGTCATTAAGCCCGGACGCCTGGTTGTGCTGGGCGAGGGCACGCACGAGGCGAGCGTTCAGCGCGTGATGGATGCCCGTTGTCACGAGTGCGGCGTAGTACCGCTCGTGGTGAACCATGCCACTACCAAGGTGCCGGAGCACGTGGGCGATACAGTGGAGTTTAGCTGCGCTACGCCGCGTGCCATCTATACGTCGAGTATGGTTAAGCCGGCGTATCAGCCGCAGAATGCTGCGTGCGCGATTATGCTGTGCGAGGGGTATCTGGGTCGCGAGCTCGATCGTGACAAGCTCGATGCGTCGCTTATGGGTTGCCCCACGCCGGGTCGGTTTGATGTGCTGGGAACTGATCCGCTCAAGCTGATTGACGCCTGCCATAACCCTCAGAGCTGTGAGAATTTTGTGAGCGCGCTGGACGAGATCGATTCGTGTGTAGAGAATCGCCCCACGCTGCTGTGCGCCGCGCT
>CABSMQ010000084.1:0-6833 GCA_902478965.1 uncultured Collinsella sp.
ACACTTCTAGCTTCGTCGGCAGCGTCAGATGTGTATAAGAGACAGGTGGAGGAGCGCAGCCGCGATTTCGATCCGCTGTACGTGGAGCTCGACGATGATGCGCGCCGTGCCCAGGCGAGCCGCTGCATGATGTGCGGTGTGGCGTTTTGTCAGATGGGTGCGAGCTTTGGCAAGGCGCGTCCGAGTGGCTGCCCGCTGCACAATCTGATTCCCGAGTGGAACGAGCTAGTGTATCGCGGCTGCTGGGACGAGGCTGCCGAGCGTCTGTCACTCACCTCGCCTATGCCCGAGTTCTCGAGCCGCGTGTGCCCGGCGCTGTGCGAGGCCGCGTGCAACCTGGGCTCGGTCGACGGCCAGCCCACGACGATTCACGACAACGAGCGCGCGATCAGCGACCATGAGTGGGCAAATGGCGGTCCGCGCCGCTTTGAGCCGGCAGGGGAGGATGCTCCCACGGTCGCTGTGATTGGCTCTGGCCCGGCTGGCCTGGTGGCTGCATGGGAACTTGCGCGTCGCGGTGCCCGCGTGACGGTGTTTGAGCGTGACGACCGCCCGGGCGGCCTGCTCATGTACGGCATTCCCAACATGAAGCTCGAGAAGTCCGTGGTCGAGCGTCGCGTGACACTTATGCGCGAGCTGGGCATTGTGTTCGAGCTGGGTGCTGACGTTACGAACCCTGCGGTGGCGGCCAAGCTCAATGGCTTTGACGCTGTCGTGGTGGCTGCCGGTGCTCGCGCCCCGCGTGGACTGGCTGCTGAGAATATTGACGCGCCCGGCGTGGTGTATGCCGTGGACTACCTGACGGCCTCGACCGTCTCGGTGCTCGATGGCGGCGAGCCTGTCGTCGATGCATGCGGCCTGGACGTCGTGGTCATTGGCGGCGGCGATACCGGTAACGACTGCGTGGGCACCGCGGTACGTCAGGGTGCGCGCAGCGTGCGCCAGTTTGAGTTCTTGCCGGCGGCGCCTGATGCGCGCGCGGCGAGCAACCCCTGGCCGCAGTGGCCCAACGTGAAGAAGACCGATTACGGCCAGCAGGAGGCCATCGCTGCCATGGGCGGCGAGATGCGCGCTTGGGGCGTGGATACGCTCGAGGTGCTGCTGGACAAGAAGGGCGCTGCCGCGGGCCTGCGCGTGGTCGACCTGGATTGGTCGGCCGGCAAGCCTGAACGCATTGCGGGCTCCGAGCACGAGGTGCCGGCCCAGCTGGTGCTCATCGCCTGCGGCTTTACGGGCCCAGAGCACGGTGTGTTCGACGCCGTTGGCGTGCCCGTTGCCACTGCTGGTCGTCCGCTGCCTGTGATGGCCGCCGAGGGCTCGCATCTTGCGGCGCGTGTCGACGGCGTCGCCGCGGATGCCGCGCCGGTGTATGTTGCCGGTGACGCTCGTAACGGCAGCTCGCTCGTGGTGAACGCTATGGCCGACGCCCTGGCCTGCGCAGCCGAAGTCGCCGAGGCGCTGGAGCTGTAAGGCGGCTGTCCACAGCTGAATCGACAAGGGCTGTCCCCAACGGCTGGCCCAAATGGAACGTCCCCAAGTGCCGGCAGCTGGGGACGTTCCTTATGTGCCGGCATTCGGGGACACTCCTTGCGGGTTTGCGACCGATTTGTTCGTTTGCCGACGCGCGAGTGTCCATTCGGCGTCTTCTTGAGCTGTGGTGCTCTGCTGTTTCTGTGGTGACCGGGGGCGCTTGGCTCAAAAGGGCGGGTTGGCCGTCTATGTTTACCTGCGGTTTTGTTGCGGTGCGCATTTTCGGTCAAGCTTTTCGTCAAGTGTTTGGTCAGCATCTGGTTTGCAGCCGGAGGCCTATTTTGCCCGCGCTGGTCGTGGCTGCCCACCCTCCTCGTAAGCTCAAATTGAGGTCCATCAGTTTGAGGAGGATGCCGTGACTGACCAAGTTTTTGACCGAGCAGAGCTGGCTGAAGCCGTCGGCAACGATATTGCCGACATGGCTCACTTTTGGATGCTGCGGAAGTTTCAATTCCTGGAGTCGGCGCGCGAACAGTTCGAGATTATCGTCGATCCGTGGCTCAGCTATTGCGAGGAACCTTCTCAAAACGAAATCATGGCCTACAACATGGCATTTACCGATTGGCTGCTCTTTGAGCGCCCCTATCGCCATGGTAAGACGCTACTCGAGCTGTATGTTGACGAGCCGCCGGCATCACTTTCGCCTGCCTCGTTTAAGCGGCTCGAGCAGGTACGCGACACGCAGTATTTCTCACGCTTTGGCATTTTGGACAAGGATCCTGCGTCCGGCATGGTCGTGCTGAAGGACACGCACACCGATCATGGCTTTGATGTCTACGACCCGCATATCGTGCAAAAGGAGCATTGGAGCGACGGTGCGATTGCGGTGCGCCTCGCCTGCGTCGACGATGTCTGGCTGACGGCGGGGCAGCTCTACCTGTATGACATCGCGCGCCTGAGTGACACGGCGGTCGACGGGCCGGGCGCGGTGCATCCGGAGGACCTGCAGGACGGCTTTGACACCTCGTGCATCAGCTTCTTCTTGCGCCTGGTCCGCGACATCATGGGCGCCCAGGGGCGGTACGTAAAGTCGCTTAACATCTACGAGCAGGAGTGGGAGTAGGGGATGGGCTGTCGCAGCGCCGCCGCGTGTCTATTTGTCTCGATCTGTAACGTTTAGGGACAAAAAACCGGTCTACCTGTTACAGATCGAGACGAACGCTTGGGTGCCGCTGGTTTGTCTAAATCTGTAACGTTTGGGGGGCTGGAGAACGTCTGACTGTTACAGAACGAGACGTTTGGCACCTGGTTGGGGGAATGTCTCAATCTGTAACATCTACAGGCCCAAATTCGACCTACCTGTTACAGATTGAGATGGAAGGCTGGCGGCTGCCGAAAGATCTTGTTCTGTAACAACTAGAGGCTCAAAGACTGTCTTTCTGTTACAGATCAAGACATTTGTCAGCGGAGGCAACGGTGACGATGGACCATTTGTCCGACGTGGTGGTGATGAAAGTGTCTAATACCGTTCTCAAACACAAACATGCGACTCGCAATACGTTGGCGCGGAATAGGATGCTCGCGCGTCTCACGGAGACGGCCAAGCAAGGTGCGCTGCTCGCAACGCATGACAATACCGAGCTCATGTGGCTGCGACGCCATGCTGGAACCGACGATATCGCGGAGCCCGAGCCGTACCTGTTCTGTTTTCAGCATGATTGGGATGCATTGACGCCTGCAGAGCGAGCGCTGAGGACTATCAAAGGGCTTGCGGAATTTCATCCCGATTGGGCGTTTTGGGGTTATGACGCGGCACTTTTGTGGGGTCTGGAGGTGCCGAATGATCTGCTCGGGCCGCGTTTTCTTGTTAAGACGGGTTGTTCGGTGACGTTGAGCAGCGGGTGCAGGTTGTTGCGTCCTCAGATGGCGGGAGCGCTTGAGCGCGTCGACGGCGTGCGGGTGACGTCGTTTTGGCGCACGGTGGAGGATTGTCTGCTGCGTGCGCCGTTTTCGTATGGTCTGGCGATCGCCGATTCTGCATTGCGGGCGAAGGGCGTATCACGTGGGGATTTGTGCGAGCGCCTCCGCGCCGATTGCGAGGGCAGGCGAGGGTATCGCAGGGCACAGGCGATTGCGTCGTATGCGGACGGGCTGTCCGAAAACGGCGGCGAGTCTCGGTTCCGAGCGTTCTTTATTGCGTACGGCTTTCCGGTTCCGGAGCTGCAGGCGGAGGTTCGCGACCCGCTCGATCCGAGCCAGGTGTTTCGCGTCGACTATTTTTGGCGGCTCGAGGACGGGACGTGTGTCATCGGCGAGCTCGACGGAAAGGTGAAGTACACCTTGCAGAACGGCGAGGGCCGGGAGTCGGTCGACCCATTCGTGGCAGAACGTCAACGGGAGTCTCATCTGACAATGCTCGGGCACAAGGTGCTTCGGTTTACGTTTGATGAGCTCAAGAATCCGGGGAAGCTGGTTGAGAAGATGAGGTTGGCGGGTATTCCGCGACGGCCCGATTTGGCTGAGGAGTGGAGACGTCAGTGGTATGGGCGCTGAGAGGTTTTGTCTCGATCTGTAACGTTTAGAAGTTGTTTGAGTTCGTAACTGTTACAGATCGAGACATTTCCCTGGTGTCGCTGGGGTGGGACTGCAACGTATTCCGTCCCCCACATCCCCTCTTCCCTCCGTTAACCGATGCGTCTGCAGCAATCCAGCGGGACTAGGTGATAATGGACAAATGTTCATGTTAATCGTGAGGGAGGAGCTCGATATGGCGTCTGCCGATCGTTCCACGTTGTTTATCAATGCGACCGTTCTGGACGGTTCGGAACATATGGAGCCGCAGCCCGACACGGCCGTGACTGTTGAGCGCGGTGTCATCACGTGGATGGGGCCGAGTGCTGTGGCGCAGGCACCTGCAGGTGCCGAGGTCATCGACCTGGCAGGTGCGTATCTCATGCCCGGTCTCATCAATATGCATGTGCATCTGTGCGGTTCGGGCAAGCCGGTTTCGGCGGGCGATGCGGGCGCGCTGATGAAGAAGCTCGATAATCCCGTGGGGCGCGCCATCGTGCGCCATATTCTTAAGGGCAGCGCCCAACAACAACTGGCAAGTGGCGTGACCACGGTGCGCGGCGCGGGCGATCCGCTGTTTGCCGATCTGGCCGTGCGCGATGCTATCGATGCCGGCAAGTATCAAGGTCCTCGCCTGGTGGCGCCGGGAACGGGCGTCACGGTGCCGGGCGGCCATGGTGCGGGACTGTTCGCCCAGGTGGCAAACAGTCCCGCCGAGGCAGCCGAACAGGTGCGCGACCTGTATGCGCGCGGTGCCGACGTCATTAAGCTGTTCGTAACGGGCGGTGTGTTCGATGCGATCGAGGTGGGCGAGCCGGGCGTGCTGCGTATGCCGGTGGAGGTTGCCGCGGCGGCGTGCAAGGCTGCGCACGATATGGGCCTTCCTGTTATGGCTCATGTCGAGAGTACCGAGGGCGTGAAGGCCGCGCTTGAGGCCGGCGTTGACACAATTGAGCACGGCGCTCCGTTGACGCCCGAGATTCTGGAGCTGTACCGTGGCGCCGCGGGCACGCAGCTCGAGGGGCGTGCACCCAGCGTGACCTGCACCATCAGTCCGGCACTGCCGTTTGTGCTGCTCGACCCGAAAAAGACCCATTCGACCGATACGCAAAAGAAGAACGGCGATATCGTGTGCTCGGGTATTATCGAGAGCGCTCGTGCTGCACTGGAAGCTGGCGTTAAGGTGGGTCTGGGCACGGACTCGAGCTGCCCGTTCGTGACGCAGTACGACATGTGGCGTGAGGTGGCCTATTTTGCCAAGTATGTCGGCGCGAGCAACGCCTTCGCACTGCATACGGCTACGCAAGTCAACGCCGAGCTGCTGGGGCTGGGCGGCGAGACCGGCACAATCGAGTGCGGCAAGGCCGCCGATATCCTGGTGACGCGCGAGAACCCGCTCGATGACCTGTGCGCTCTGCGTGAGCCGATGCACGTGATGTGTCGCGGCGATCTGGTACGCAAGCTCAAGGTGAAGCGCATTCCCGAGGTTGATAACGAGCTCGACGCGATTATGGCCATGCCGGCCGAGGCGTTGGCCGAGGAGCTCGCTCGCGACGGCGTGGCGTAGATGTGACAAAGGGACAGCTCCGTTGCCGCATACAAAAAGCCGAGGTCTCAACACGAGGCCTCGGCTTTTTTATCGAACAAATACTTAAGATTTGGGACAAACAAACCTGATTAATTTGTCCCGCGTGCGGGCGCTAGGAGCGGGTTTCCATCTTGGCGTGGCACTTGGGGCAGGTGACGCGGATCTTGCCCTTGCCCTTGGGGACGGAGAGCATCTGGCCGCAGTTGGGGCACTTGAGGTATGCCGTGGTCTTGCGCCCCTTCCACATCTTCTTGGCCGTGCGCTTGGCACGCTCAAAGTCTTCCTTACTGGTGCCGGCTGCGCGTGAGGTGCTGGCCGCTGCAGCTCCGCCGCCCAAGCTAGCTACAAACTTGCCCAAGCCGGGTACGTTTGCAGTCGCGGCGACAAAGGCCTCGTTCTCCTTGCGACGTGCGTCGATATTTTTGGACAGGCCGCGCAGCACGCCAATCACGATTACGGCGATGGCAATCCAGCTGAGCCACTGGATGCGGGCTATCGATCCGATCATCGCGATGACGATGCCGGCAAAACCCATCACGATGGTGAGTTCATCGGCACCATTGCGACCCTTCATAAAGTCATTCATGCAAATTGCCTTTCGTTCGATATGCTGCACGCCTTTATACCCGATTTAGAGCAAGGGGGACAGGTTAATCTGCACCAATGTGGTGCAAACATACCTGTCCTCGGAATACCAAGACGGTGCAAAGAAGTCTGTCCCCAATGCCCCAATTACTTGGAGAGCTTGTCGACGACGCGTTCGATCTCGGCGAGCTTGGCGGCTTTGAGGTCCTCGTCGCCCGATTCGATTGCCGAAGTCACGCAGCCCTCGATATGCGCCTTGAGCACGTCGGCGTTGATGCGCGCGAGGAGCGCCTGTGTTGCCATGAGCTGCGTGGAGATGTCGACGCAGTAACGGTCCTCCTCGACCATCCGTAGGATGCCGTCGATCTGGCCGCGTGCCGTCTTGAGCATGCGGGTCACCGATTTATGGTCTGCCATCATGGCGGGTCCTCGTTTCTGGTCGATCTTCCGGATGTCCCCGTCAGTTGCGGTGAAATACGGACCGTTTAAAGGCCTAGGGCGGCACAACAGTCCGTATTTCACCGCAACTTCTGAGGATGGAGTAGGTGGCGCCTGCTACGCGGCGGTTACGGACCTGTCTCTTATACACATCTGACGCTGCCGACGAAGCTAGAAGTGT
>CABSMQ010000085.1:0-6468 GCA_902478965.1 uncultured Collinsella sp.
TCTGGCGGGCTTGCAGCGTCAACTGGTTACGCGGGTTGGTAAACCCGCGTAACTACAAATCTCCTCCCGCGCCTAGCAGCTTGCGCATGACTTGCTCGGGGTTAACCGAGCCGTCGCGCGGGGCCAGGGCGGTGATCTTCTTCTGCATCTTGTACTCGTGCAGCTCGTCCTCGAGCTGGCGCACGCGGGCACGGAGTTTTTCGTTCTCGCGCTCGCGCTCCTCGGCACGCTCCTTCATATCGAGGATGCGCACCACGCCGGCAAGGTTGATGCCCTCGTCGGTCAGCTGGTTGATGAGCTCCAGGCGCTCGATATCGGCACGCGAATACAGACGCGTGTTGCCGCCCGAGCGCTGGGGGTTCACCAGGCCCTTGGACTCGTAGACGCGCAGAGTCTGCGGATGCATGCCGGTCAGCTCGGCCGCCACGCTGATCATGTACAGCGGTTTGTTCCTATTGTCCTCGGCCATGCTACCTGACCCCTTTCCGTCTCGTTATCGTCCATCATAAGCCCGCGGGCGCGGGCGTGCGCCACGACCACCCTAGTACGTCGCCTTGTAACGGTTGACCTTCTCGCGATAGTCACGTGCGTCGGCCTCGCGCAGCTTGGTCATGGCATCGCGCTCATCGTCGGACAGGCTCGAGGGAACCTGCACCTTGATCTCGACGAGCAGCGCGCCCGTGCGGCCGCGGTGCTTAACGTCGGGCGCACCCATCTCCTTAAAGCGGAACTTCTTGCCCGTCTGGGTGCCAGCGGGCACCTTCAGACGAACCGTCGCGCCGCCGGGCGTGGGCACATCCACCGTGCAGCCGAGCGCCGCCTCATAGACCGAGATCGGCACCTCCATGGTCACATCGGCACCCTTGCGCTTAAACAGCGGGTGCTCCTCCACATGCGTGGTCACGACCAGGTCGCCGCGCTCGCCTCCGGCAACGCCGTACTCGCCGCGACGTTTGTAACGCAGCTTGCCTCCGTCGACCGCGCCCGCAGGCACCGAGACCGTAATGGTCTGCTGCTCGCCCGTCGAGGGAATGCGGTAGGTAACCTTGTGCGTCACGCCGCGAAACGCGTCCTCGGCCGTCACATCGACGGTCAGCGACAGGTCGCCGCCCTTGCGTGCGCGGTTGCGGCCCGCGCCCGCACCGGCAGCACCCGCGGCACCGGCAAAGCCCGAGCCCCAGTCGCTGCCCCAGGCGCCGTTGCCGCTGAAGATGCTGTCGAAGATATCGCCCCAACCGCTCGCGCCGGCACCGGCGCCGTAGCCACCGCTATACGCGCCGCCCGCGCCCGGCATGCCGCCGAACATGAGCATCTGGTCGTACTCTTTGCGCTTCTTCTCGTCCGAAAGCGTCTCGTAGGCCTCGCTAATCTCCTTAAACTTGGTCTCGTCGCCGCCGGCATCGGGGTGATATTTTTGCGCGAGCTTGCGAAACGCGCTCTTGATCTCTTTGTCGGAGGCGCTCTTGGATACGCCCAGGATGTCATAGAAGGTTTTGCCTGCAGCCATCGTAGCTCCTCTCCTGTTACATCCGCCGCCCCTGCGGACGGCGGCTCATGCTTTCATATGGCACTAGGCCAGAAAGGGCCCCGGGTGTTGCCCCGGGGCCCTTCTCAATTACTCCTCGGTGCTCTCGGCCGTATCGGCCGCGGCATCCTCGGGCGCCGCTTCGGGCTCCGGTGCGGGGCGCTTCTCGCCACCGTAGGTCACCGTCACCATCGCGGAGCGCAGGATGCGGTCCGCCATGCGGTAGCCCTTCTGGTACACGTCGTTGACGGTCTCGTCGTACTGCGACGCGTCCTCGACGCGACCCACGGCCTGGTGCTCGAGCGGATCGAACGCCTCGCCCTTAGGGTCGATGGGCTCAACGCCCTCGTGTGCAAACACATCGAGCAGCTTGGCATGCACCGCGTCAACGCCATCGACGAACTGCTTAAAATCGTCGGAAAGCTCCTGGCTGCGGGCATGGTCGATTGCACGCTCGATATCGTCAACCACCGGCAGCAGCGCAGTGACGAGCTTCTCGGTCGCGCGCTCGCGCTCGGCGATGCGCTCGTTGGCGGTGCGGCGACGGAAGTTCTCCCAGTCGGCCTGTAGACGGGCGGTGCGCTCGGTGGCGTCCTTTGCCTTGTCCTCGGCGGCCTTCTGAGCCTCTGCCGCAGCATCGAGCTCGTTGCGCACGTCGGCAAGCTCCTTTTGGGCCTGCTCGAACTTAAGCTTAAAGTCGTTGTCGGCGGCTTCCTCACCGGCGCGGATAGCGGCTTCCACCATCTCGTCCTCGGTCATCGTCGCCTCCTTGTTGGAATCCTCTACCTGGTTCTCGGCAGCCTCGGCGGCCTCGGCCTCGTTGGCCTCGGTATCGTCGACGGCCTCTACGGGAATCTTCACGTCCTTCTCCTCAGAGTCAACGGGGGCGGCGCCAGCGGCAGCCGCCTCCGTGCGAGCTTTACGGGCGGACATGATTACTTGTCCTCGTCGTCCACAACCTCGTAGTCGGCGTCGACAACGTCATCGTCGGCAGACTGGGCAGCGGCGGCGCCGTCGGTCTGCTGCTGAGCGTCGGCGTAGACAACCTGAGCCAGCTCGTAGGCCACGGACTGCAGGGACTCGCCAGCGGCCTTGATGGCCTCGACGTCAGAGCCCTCGAGCGCCTTCTTGGCGTCGGCGATAGCGGCCTCGGCCTTGGACTTCACATCGGCGGAAACCTTGTCACCCAGCTCGTTGAGGGTCTGCTCGGTGGAGTAGCACAGGCTATCGGTCTGGTTGCGGACCTCGACCTCTTCCTTCTGCTTCTTGTCCTCCTCGGCATGAGCCTCGGCGTCCTTGACCATACGATCGACCTCGTCGTCAGACAGAGCGGTGGAGCCGGAAATGGTGATCTGCTGCTCCTTGCCGGTGCCCTTGTCCTTAGCGGAGACCTTGACGATACCGTTGGCGTCGATGTCGAAGGTGACCTCGATCTGCGGCACGCCGCGGCGGGCAGCCGGGATACCGGTCAGCTGGAACTTACCGAGCGACTTGTTGTCGCGGGCAAGCTCGCGCTCGCCCTGGAGCACGTTGATCTCGACGCTGGTCTGGTTGTCGGCAGCGGTGGAGTAGACCTCGGTCTTGGAGGTCGGGATCGTGGTGTTGCGGTCGATCATCTTGGTCATGATGCCGCCCATGGTCTCGACGCCCAGCGACAGCGGGGTAACGTCGAGCAGCAGGATGCCCTCGACGTCGCCGGTGAGCACGCCGCCCTGGACGGCAGCGCCGTCGGCAACGACCTCATCGGGGTTCACGGACATATTGGGCTGCTTGCCGGTCATGGTCTTGACCAGATCCTGGACAGCGGGCATACGGGTGGAGCCGCCGACGAGGATGACCTCGGTCAGATCGGAGAGCTTAAGCTTGGCGTCGCGCAGGGCGTTGGTGACAGGCTGCTTGCAGCGCTCGAGCAGGTCGCGGGTGATCTTCTCGAACTCGGCGCGGGTCAGCGTGTAGTTGAGGTGCAGCGGGCCGGACTGGTTCATGGTAATGAACGGCAGGTTAATGGTGGACTGCTGCGCCGCGGAGAGCTCCTTCTTGGCGTTCTCGGCGGCCTCCTTCAGACGCTGCAGGGCCATGGGGTCCTGACGCAGATCGACGCCGTTCTCCTGCTGGAACTTGTCGGCCATCCAGTCGATGACGCGCTGATCCCAGTCGTCGCCGCCCAGGTGGTTGTCGCCCGAGGTGGACAGAACCTCAAACACGCCGTCGGCGAGGTCGAGGATGGAGACGTCGAAGGTGCCGCCACCCAGGTCGAAGACCAGGATGCGCTGGTCGGTGCCCTGCTTGTCCAGGCCATAGGCCAGGGCAGCAGCGGTCGGCTCGTTGACGATACGCTTGACGTTGAGGCCGGCGATCTTGCCGGCATCCTTGGTGGCCTGACGCTGGGCGTCGTTGAAGTAGGCCGGGACGGTGATGACGGCGTCGGTGACGGTCTCGCCCAGATACTTCTCGGCGTCAGCCTTCATCTTCGCGAGTGTCATGGCGCTCACCTGCTCGGCGGTGTAATCCTTGCCCTCGATATCGACGACGGCACGGCCACCCTGGCCCTCCTTGACCTCATACGGCACGGTCTTGATCTCGGAGGTGCACTCGGAGTACTTGCGGCCCATGAAGCGCTTGATGGAGAACACGGTGTTCTTGGGGTTGGTGACAGCCTGGTTCTTAGCGGCCTTACCCACGACGCGGTCGCCGTCGGCACGGAAGCCCACGACGGACGGGGTGGTGCGGTCGCCCTCGGCGTTCACAATAATGGTCGGAGAACCGCCCTCGAGAACGGCCATAGCGGAGTTAGTAGTACCAAGGTCGATACCAAGAATCTTGCCCATTAGAAATTCCCTCTCTCTTGTGCGTTTGCACCGACTCGGCGGTCTGCCGAGCGGTGTTTCGGCTTGTCTTTCAGGATGTAGTGTATCCCCTTATGGGCCGGAATATACAAAATCTAAGTCAATTCATATAAGATTTCTTATTGCCGAGAGTTTAGGTTCTTAAATGCGCAGGTAGATGCGCTGATTGAGTTCTCGGCAAATCTATCGAGATCTATGTAGAGATGGCTGAGGTTTGCGTCCGGGGGGTGCCTGGGGCCGCCTTGCGGAAAGCTCGTCCCGTTTTGAGAGCTGATACCGGCTCGCATTTTCCGCTAGCGGGCCTAACCGGAAACTGCAACCCGTTTTTCGACAAAATAATGGGATGCGGTTTCCGCAAGCACGCTCAATCGCCCTATATTTCAAGTCACCTTTAGCTAACATTTGCGCAGCTCAACGGCCCCACCTGCGCATTTTTTAGTAAACCTTGGCATACTCGGCGAACGGTATGAAGATGCCGGTCAGAGGGTATTGCAAACGGTCGCTCCCGTGGTATGTTTTTGCCCGAATCAAACCGACGCGCATCGCCTGTAGCGTCGGTCAACAGAGAGGAAACTACCATGGCTCATCCCGTAATTGATGCCGACGAGTGCATCGCTTGTGGCGTTTGCGTCGACTCCTGCCCCGCTGGCGTTCTGGAGCTCCAGGACGTCGCTACCGTCGCTGACGAGGATTCCTGCGTCGCCTGTGGCGCTTGCCAGGACGCTTGCCCCGCCGGCGCGATCACCGAGATCGTCGAGGAGTAACAACTCCCCCACCTGCACACTCAAAAGTACACCGTGCACAAAAAAGGAGGCCTCCGCATCGCCGCGGAGGCCTCCTTTTGCATGTGTGGGCAGCTAATTTGGAGCGGGACCCTTGGCAGTTGCGGTGGAATAGTTCCTGTTTTATGGCTTAGATGCCGATTTTAGGAACTATTTCACCGCAACTTATAGATGCAGCGTCGGCTACGAGAGATCATCCTCGTAGGGCATTAAATCGGCAAGGTAGCCCTTCTCCTTGAGTATGGCCTCGATCTCGTCGAGGGTCTGTTCGTCCTCCGCCGCGATGCGATGGAAGTGATAGCCGCTCGTCACCGTTAGCAGCGGGAAACTCTTGCCGCTCTCGATATCGTGCAGGTAGCGCTCAACATCGCGACGATTGCGGATGTCCAGGTCGGCCGTGATCTTACCGTACACGCGGTGATTGACGATCACGTTGAGCACGGCGCCTCCGGCGTCGACGATACTCGTGAGCTCATCGCCTGCCTGCTCCACGCTGTGGCGAACCTTGACCAAGCGCGTGGGCACAGCGGGGCTGCTGGGGGCCTCCTGCAGCACATAACCACGGTTGGTCGCCACGATATCGTGCCCATCGGCGCGCAGCAGGGCGATGTCCTGCACCACGACCTGGCGGCTCACACCCACCTCACGAGCAAGTGCGCTGCCCGATACGGGCCCCTTGGCCACCTCGAGCACGGCCATGATGGCACGGCGACGCTCGCGGGCGTCCATTATTTACCGTCCAGCAGACGCAGGTGCTTAAGCGAGAGGTCGAGAATCGGCGCAGAGTGCGTTAACGCCCCCGAGCTTATAAAGTCAACGCCCAGGTCGGCGAGCGCGCGGATATTGCTGGCGTCCACGTTGCCCGAGCACTCGGTCTTGGCGCGACCGGCGATAAGCTCAATCGCGGCAGCCATGTCGTCGTGGGTCATGTTGTCGAACATGATGATATCGGCGCCGGCCTCCACGGCCTCGCGTACCATGTCCAGGTTCTCGCACTCAATCTCGACCGTCGTGGTAAACGATGCATGGGCGCGCGCCATCTCGATCGCACGCGTCACGCCACCGGCGGCATCGATGTGGTTGTCCTTGAGCATGACGGCCGTCGACAGGTTGTAGCGGTGGTTGCTGCCACCGCCGATCTCGACTGCCGCCTTTTCAAACACACGCATGCCCGGTGTGGTCTTGCGCGTGTCGACGAGCACGGTCTTGGTGCCCTCGAGCGCTGCAGCCATCTGGTGCGTATAGGTAGCGATGCCGCTCATGCGCTGCAGGTAGCTGTCTCTTATACACATCTGACGCTGCCGACGAAGCTAGA
>CABSMQ010000086.1:0-6273 GCA_902478965.1 uncultured Collinsella sp.
GCGCAGGGGGCGCTGACGCGGCCCTCCCTCTTACACCACAAAAATTCGCGCGATCTCTGAGCGGTCGGCAAAAACGCTTAGAAGCTACGAATCCGCAACTAAAGTTCATCAAAAAGGGGCAGCCGGCAGAAACCTCCCCAGCCAAAGCTGCTCCCTCAATACGACAGCTCAAAAACCCACCGTTCGCAGAAAATAAGCCGCGCCCCAATACCGTTGCCCGAAGTTTCGGGCGTATGCGGCGTCCGCTATGCCATCATGCGCGTATGGGAATCATTCTGTCACATACCACGGCACGCGCTGTATACCAAACAGCCAACTCGCTCGCAAGCTACGCGACCGGTCCCATACCTATGGAAAAGATCAGGGTGTCTGCGCCGACCACGTCCGACCTGGAAGCGGCACGAGCATGGCTCAACAGAAAGAATGTCGATTCTGAACGTATCCATGTGCTGACGTTTTCCAATAATGCCAAAAGGCACCGCAAGGGCTGCATCTGCCACTGCACGCGCTATACGTTTGATGCAGAAAGCTACCTAGAACTCTAGCCGAACGTCTACATCGTCGATATCAAGCTGTGCGCGTTAGAAGCAACAGCCGACCTCAACCTTTCGGAGCTCGTTGAGTATTACTTTGAAATCTGCGGCTCCTACGCGCTTGGAACGTCCGACGAAACTCAATATCGCGAGCGCCCAGCCCTAACCAGCGTTGAAGAGCTCAGAGCCTTCTTTTCAGAGGCACCGGGGTATCGTGGATCTAATAAAGCACTTAAGGCACTTTCTTATGTACACGAAGGCTGTCGCTCCCCACTCGAAACGGCGTTTGTCATGATGCTGACAATGCCCAAGTCAATGGGTGGCTTAGCCATACGCGCTATCAAAACGGATTATCCGATCCCAGTCCCCAAAAGATACGCCGCCCTAACGCGACGGACGGTTTTCTACCTCGACGCGCTGCTCGAAAATTCGATGACCGATATCGAATACAACGGCTTTTACCACGACGAACCCGAGCAGCAATCAATTGACGAGGAGCGCCGAAACACGCTGCGAAACATGGGATATGCCGTTATCACAGTTAATCGTCATTCGTTTTTCAAACAGTCCGCTTTTAAACGGGTCATGGAAGCGATTCGCATTCGCGAGAAGATATGGCCCGGTCGACTCCCGGATAACTTCGCCATCCTGCAAGAAACTCTTCGTCAATTTGTCTTGCGGCGCTACTTCGAATACGGTCGCCGCGTCCTGGAGACACTCAAAGAAGAAGAGGCCGCCAAGCGCGAAATTGCAAGCCAATATCCGCAAGCTGATGACCCGAGCATCAACGATGTGCCCGAACCCGACGACATGCAACACGTCGGGGCCCTTGCTGAGGAAATCAATGGGGCTTGGGAATGCGACATGTTCGCAAAAATCGATGAAAACCGCACGGAAGACGACACGATTATTGATCTAATTGAGAATTCGCTCTTCTAAAGGCGATCTCTGCGGATGTCCACCTACATTTTTCGACTTATTCGGCCACCGATGTGCCAGATTGGCTGCAGCAATGCTCAATATAACTTTAGATAAAACTGATTCTGCAGGAACTCCCGTAGAGGAAGAACTGATTCTCGCGGTATTTGACACGATAAAGTACAAATATGAACAGTTCTAATGCTTCTCAAGGTGGCTTTCTTAGCATGCTAGCCGAACATCTCGAAATATGTTGGCGAGTATTGCGTCGATGTCTCCCAACCCACAGAAAATCGCAGAGGCGGCAAGCAGTCATCGAAATTAACGCAAATTGTATTGACATATGAACATACACTCATATAATCGAAAGCAAGTTATATGAGCGCATGTTCATATGAAAGGATATTGCAATGAGCATCCGCGTTGATGAAACGAAACCCGACATCGAGGCCACCGAACCCGCGATCCCCACCACCTGCTCGCCCGAGGACCTTCCCGACGAGGAGCTTCTCTACGACCTCGCCGACCTGTTCAAGGTCTTCAGCGACACCACGCGCATCAAGATCCTCTATGCTCTCATGGGCCGCGAGCTCTGCGTGGCAGACATCGCCGAAGCGACCGAAACCTCGCAGTCCGCGGTGTCGCACCAGCTGCGCACACTCAAGCAGTCGCACCTGGTTAAATTCCGGCGCGACGGGCGCAATATCCTATACTCGCTCGCCGACGACCACGTCTACACCATGCTCAACCAGGGCATGAGCCACATCTGCGAATAGCAGCCAACCACGGTACCAGCGCGGCCTGCACCCAAGCCGCAAAAACGGGAAAGGAACCCACCATGAAAAAGCAGTACAAGCTCGATGAGATCGATTGCGCCAACTGTGCGCGCGAGCTTCAGGACGAGCTGGCCAAGCTCGAGGGCGTCAAATCCGTGTCCGTCAACTTTATGACCCAGAAGCTGACACTCGAGGCCGATGATGCTGAGTTCGACGAGGTGCTCAACCGCGTTGTTGAGTTTACGGCCGACGCCGAGCCGGACTGCGAGATTATTCTCTAGCCCAGGTTTACGCCAACCTGCAAGGCCGCGCTTGCTGCGGCCTTTGCTCGCGAAATTATATGAGCGAGTGTTCATACATTCAAATGGGAGGATACGAGTCATGGCCACCGCCGACCCCAAAAAGAAAAAGAAGAAGCGCAAGAAAAAAGAATCACTCGAGCATAAGCGCAACCGCATCCTGGTAGCGCTGGGCATTTTTGCCGTGGTGTACGCCCTCGATGAGTTCGGCACCCTTACCGCCGCATTCGGCACCCCGGGCGACATCTACGCCAGCTTTGTGCTGTTCCTCGTGCCGTTTTTGATTGCCGGCTACGACGTACTGCAAAAGGCATTCAATAACATCCGCCGCGGCAAGGCCTTCGACGAGAGCTTCCTCATGGCCGTCGCGACCATCGGCGCGTTTGCCATGGTGCTCTTCCCCGATACCGACCCGCACATGGCCGAAGGCGCCGCCGTCATGCTGTTCTACCAGGTCGGCGAGCTGTTTCAGGCGTACGCCGTGGGCAAGATCCGCAAGTCGATCAGTGCCATGATGGACATCGCGCCCGACTACGCTAACGTCGAGCAGCCCGACGGCACACTCGAGCAGGTCTTCCCCGATGACATCGCCGTCGGCACCGTGATCGTGGTCAAGCCCGGTGAGCGCGTGCCTATCGACGGCGTCATCGTCGAGGGCGAAACCCAGCTCGACACCGCCGCTCTCACGGGCGAGTCAATCCCCCGCCCCGCCAAGTCCGGCGACGACATCATCAGCGGCTGCATCAACATGACGGGCCTCATCCACGTGCGCACCACCAAGCCCTATGGCGAGTCCACCGTCGCACGCGTCCTGGAGCTCGTGGAAAATGCCAGCGAAAAGAAGGCGCGCACCGAGAACTTTATCACGCGCTTCGCCCGCGTCTACACGCCCGCCGTCACCGGCGCTGCCGCGGTACTCGTGCTCGGCGGCGGCTTGGTCACCGGCGCCTGGTCCGACTGGATCCTGCGCGGCCTGACCTTCCTGGTCGTCAGCTGCCCGTGCGCGCTCGTGATTAGCGTCCCGCTCAGCTTCTTTGGCGGCATTGGCGGCGCGTCCAAGCTGGGCGTCCTCATCAAGGGCTCCAACTACCTCGAGACGCTCGCCGACGTGGACACCGTCGTCTTTGACAAGACCGGCACGCTCACCAACGGCACGTTTTCGGTCGTGGCGGTACGCCCCGAAGCCGGCTATACCGAGCAGTCGTTGCTCGAGGTCGCCGCCCTTGCCGAGTCGTTCTCCGACCATCCCATCGCGCAGTCGGTGCGCGCCGCCTTCCAGGGCGAACTCGACCCCAAGCGCGTAAGCGACTCCACCAACGACGCGGGCCATGGCGTGACGGCGAACATCGACGGCAGGCACGTCGTCGTCGGCAACGCCAAGATGCTCGCAGCGACCGGCGTCGAAGCGCCCGATTGCGAGGTCGTCGGAACGATTCTGCATGTGCTCGTTGACGGCGTGTACGCCGGCCACATCGTGATTGCAGACACCGTCAAGGCCGATGCCGAGCAAACGATCCGCGACCTGCACGCCGCCGGCGTCAAGCGCACCGTCATGCTCACGGGCGACCGCGAGGAAGTGGCTGCTGCGGTGGCCAAGCAGCTGGGGCTCGACGAGTTCCACGCGCAGCTGCTGCCGGGCGATAAGGTCGAGCGCGTCGAGGCGCTGCTTGCAACCGAGAGTAGCAAGGGCAAGCTCGCCTTTGTGGGCGACGGCATCAACGATGCGCCCGTGCTTACGCGCGCCGATGTGGGCATTGCCATGGGCGCTATGGGTTCTGACGCTGCGATCGAGGCCGCCGATGTCGTGCTCATGGACGACAAGCCGTCCAACATTTCCCGCGCGATCCGCGTGGCACGCAAGACCATGGCGATTGTCTGGCAGAACATCATCTTTGCGCTGGGCGTTAAGTTGCTGATTCTAGTGCTGGCAGCACTCGGCATCGCCAACATGTGGCTTGCCGTGTTCGGCGACGTAGGCGTGGCGATCATCGCCATCCTGAACGCCATGCGCGCGATGGGTGTCAAGAACCTGTAGCGTTCGTGGGCTGTCCGGCCGGGGCCGGGCTTGGTTTTGAAAACGTCCTCGCGCATGAGGCCCGTCTTTCCTGCTCCTGCGGAGCAACGGAAAGGCGGGCCTCGCGCTGCGGAGTGTTTTCAAAACCAAGCCCGGCCCCGGCCTGCATTGACACAGCTGGCGGTTCTTGGGCATCGCTTGCTGGCGGGGTTCCTTAGCTGAAATGGACTTGGCCGAAAGGGCCGCTGGTCCCGGTCGCTGGTTCGCGCTTTGCGTGAACTCCGCGCCACTGTGGGTCAGTTAGGCTTCCGTTGTTGGACCCGCCACATCTTCCCGTCCCAGCATCGATCTTAGCTTCTCAAAGCTCTCCTCGCTTAGGCAGTGCTCCATGTGGCAGCCCTCTTGCGACGCGACCTCAGCCGAAACACCCGCATCCTCCAACAGCCCCACGAAAAAGCAGTGACGCTCCCACATTTGGCGAGCGACCTCCAGACCACGCTCCGTCAGATGAACGTCGCGCTTGCCCATTTCGACATAGCCGTTGCTTTCCAGCGTCGCCATGGCCTTGGAAACGCTCGCCTTGGTTACGCCGAGGTACTCCGCAACGTCGATCGAGCGCACGATGCCCTGACGTTCCGACAGAACGTAGATCGATTCGAGATAGTCTTCTCCGGATTCACGTAGGGCCATGGGCCGCCTTTCGCGATGATTGCTAGTTAGCCTTTGGATACTTTTCACAGCTTACTTTACCGCAAAAGTTGCCCATGTCTTACTACTTTGCCTAAAAGTTAGCCGTGTTTCACAAAACGTGCGGGACGAAAACAAAATGGGGACGCCCCGCAAGGAGTGTCCCCAGGTGCCGAGCCGCAGTTATAACAGTCCAAAGTGCTTCGCGGCGTTGTAGATCCCGTCGTCGTCCACGGCAGTCGTCACATAGGTCGCCGCAGCCTTCACCGTGTCCTGCGCGTTGCCCATGGCCACGCTCGTGCCCACGGCGGAAAACATCGACAGGTCGTTCTCGCCATCGCCAAAGGCAATCGCCTCGCTCGCATCGACACCCAGGCGCTCCAGCGTCGCCGCCACGCCCAGGTCCTTACCACCGTTAGCGGGGATAATGTCGCAGAACAGGTCACACCAGCGCGTAGTGAGCGAATGCGACACCGCATCGGTCACGATATGCTCGTCGGCCGGGTCCACAAAGGCGCAAAACTGGTAGACCGGTGCGTCAAACGCGTGCTCAAACGGCTCCTCGTGGTAGACGATTCCCGCGTTGCTGCCGGCCGTCACCACGCGCTCGGACAGACGGTTCACAAACGAGTTCTCGCCCTGCATGCACAGCGAGTCGTAGCACCCCTGCGCCACCTGGTCCACAATCACCGCGACGTCGTCCGGATCGATCGGGCAGCTGCGATAAACGCCCTTGGCGTCAAAACAGTGCTGGCCCGAAAGCGTAATGTACGCATCCCATCCCAAGTCGAGCAGCCAGTCCGGCATCTGGTAGGTCGGACGGCCCGTGGCGATCACGCACGCGATCCCCTGCTCGTGAAAGCTGTCGAGCACCTGCTGCGCCGACGCCGGAATCCGGTGGGTCTTAAAGCTCAGCAGCGTGCCGTCGATATCGAAAAACGCGGCTTTGATCATCCTCGTCTACTCCTCGCCCTCGAGCTTTTCGCTCGCCTCGAGCCACGCCTGTCTCTTATACACATCTCCGAGCCCACGAGACAGGCAGAAAT
>CABSMQ010000087.1:0-5983 GCA_902478965.1 uncultured Collinsella sp.
TCTCGTACTTCTCCTTGAGGCCACGCAGGATTGAGATGGTGTCCTCGACGGTGGGCTCGGAGACCATCACGGTCTGGAAACGACGGGCGAGCGCCGCGTCCTTCTCGATGTACTTGCGGTATTCGTCGAGCGTGGTCGCGCCGATCGCGTGCAGGTCGCCACGGGCAAGCGCCGGCTTCAGGATGTTGCCGGCGTCCATGGAGCCCTCGGTGGCACCCGCGCCCACGATGGTGTGGAGCTCATCGATGAACAAGATGACCTTGCCCTCGGACTTCTGTACCTCCTTGAGCACGGCCTTCAAGCGGTCCTCGAACTCGCCGCGGTACTTGGCGCCGGCGACCAGCGCGCTCATGTCGAGCTCGATGAGGTCGCGGTCGCGCAGCGTGCTCGGCACGTCGCCAGCCACGATACGCTGGGCGATGCCCTCGACGATGGCCGTCTTGCCGACGCCCGGCTCACCGATGAGCACGGGGTTGTTCTTGGTACGACGGGACAGGACCTGGATGGTGCGGCGAATCTCATCGGTACGGCCGATGACCGGGTCGAGCTTGCCGGCGCGGGCGAGGTCGCAGATGTTGCGACCGTACTGCTCCAGCGCCTCAAACTGCGTCTTGTCCTCGGCGGACGTCACGCGGTCATCGCCGCGCAGCTCCTCGTAGACTTGCTCGATGCGCTCCTTGGTGACGCCTGCGTCGCGCAGAACGCGGCCGGCCTCGCCCTTGTCCTCGGCAAGTGCCATCAGCAGATGCTCGGTCACCACAAAGCTGTCGCCCATCTTGGTGGCCTTCTTCTCGGCCTTTTCGATGACGCGGACGAGCTCGTTGGACAGGCCCATCTGCTGGCCCTCGCCCGAAACCTTGGGCGCGTGGTCGATGGCATCTTGCGTGGAGCGTGCGAGCTGAGCCGGGTCGGCACCAATGCGCTCTATGATCACGGAGATATTGCGCTCGCCGGCACCGAGCAGGGCGGACAGCAGGTGAATCGGCTCCACCGCGCCGGCCTGCGCGTCGGCAGCCGTGCTCATGGCGGTCTGCAACGCCTCGCGCGACGTCATTGCTAGCTTATCGATTCTCATGGAATCACCTCTCTTGGGGTGGCCACCCTACGGGGTGGCTTCACGTTGTTCGAGAAGTATTGTTGCCAGCTTTGTATGATCTTATACACAAATCTAAGTCTCTATATATAAGATTTTCTGAGTGCTCTCATGACATGAAAAACCACCACAAAGGGGACAGGCACCTTTGTGGTGGTCGAGGTCTCTACTCCTTCGCCGAACCCGTACTTCCCGATTCGACGGTCCAGGGCATCTCATCCTCGAACAGCCATGTACGGGCAGACCCACTATCGCGTGCAGTCTGCGGGTCAGGCAAGCAGGTCTGTTTATAGGCATCTTGGATACACTGACCCATAAAATCGTTGAGCTCGGTCTGGTCGCCCTCCATGACATAGGCGACATCGCCGTCCATGATGTAGATGCCCGGACCCTCATTGCCCTCGTAGCCCGGATCGTACGAGACATCACATAACTTTGCGCCGTTTGCAGTGTCCAGCTCGATAGAAGAGTGGCATCCGCCAACCATGTCGTTCGCTTTTGCCCGATAGGACGCATATCCGTACCAGCGCTTAAATGTTTTGCCCTTGAGTAGCTCGGACGCCCTATCGATCAGGCTTGTATCCGTGGTATAGCGCATGGCCCCAAGCTGAATACGCGGATAATTGCTAATACCCAGCACAGCCGGCTGCTCATCAAAATCAACGGTAATGGTCTCGGGCTTGTCGTCGCCGGTCAGAAGTTCGACAGATTGAGTCACAGGCTTGACCACCGGCTCCGTCACCGCAGCAGGTAGAAATGCCATACCGACAGCACCCGCGCCAACCACAGCGATCGCAAGCGCCAAGACAATCAATCCAATACGGGCAGAACGGCTCACGGCAAAACACCCCACAATGCAAACCTTCGCCACCTGCACTAATGATACCGCCAGCTAACACTATTACCAAAAGAAGCCGCGCGCTCCTCACCATCACAAAGGGGACAGGCACCTTTGTGGTGGTTTTCGACGCTAACGGTCGACCATCTCGCGCCATGAGATTAAACTTGAATTGTTCTCTGAACATATCCATTTCTGCCTATCCTCAACAGATCTTTGTCTCGAGGAGCGCATATGAAGCCGTCTCATTCCACCGGTCGCAACGTCATTACCATTTTCGCCATACCCATCGTGATGCTCTTCCTTATCGTCATCACGCCCTTTTCTTTTGGTATCGCCTCGCCCTTCGATCTTTGCGGGATGATCGACGCCGGCTCGCGTGCCACCTCGCTCTCCTTTGTCTGCCGTGGCGTGTTCTACGAATATGCAATTCCCACCGGAAGTTGGCAGTCCAAGTTACCGTTGCTCGGCAAGGTCGACGGATGCTCCCCCTATTTCTGCCTTGAACCTCAGGCGCTAAACTATCTGATCGACGACCAGCCACTCGACTCCATCACCCTCGCCTACGACTACGCACCAAACACCGATGAGCGCCACATGAACCAAGTCCTCGACAAGCTGCTTGGACAGTGCGGGCTCACCGCGGAAGCCGGTCGAACCATCTATAGCAACCGGAAATTAAAGCGAACAGAACTCCGCCGTGTCGGAAAAATCAAAGGGCGAAACGGGGCCGCCTACTGGGATGCCTGGGCAACACGCGACAAGGGCGAATTCGGACACAGCACCTATATGGTCACTGTCTACACCAAAGACGGAATTAAGGACAATGTTGACGATTTCGCGTCATCCAAACTCGGCATCCCCAAAACAACCAAGCCCGCCAACCCAGATGAAATCCTGTAGAGACGCTCATTAGAATGTCGTTCAACGAGCACGGCAACATCGAGCTCGCCCCCACCACCACAAAGGGGACAGGAGCCTTTGTGGTGATCTTCGGCCCCGGCGTTCACCATCTCAATCCATAACATCTAGCGGCCGTTTTTGGGTCCAGACGTTACGGATCGAGATGAATTGTTCAGCGGTGCCCGTTTATCTAGATCTGTAACAACTACTCGGCAAATAAGGGTCTACCTGTTACAGAACGAGACAAACCGCGGACCACCACAAAGGTACCTGTCCCCTTCGTGGTGGTTTTCGACAAAAAGAAGCCGCCCGATAACAGGAGCGGCTTCAAGCAAGTCTATTTATTAGCGTCCCCCAAGACCCAACGAGAACGTCGCGGTAGCCCCGGCCACACCTTTCCCTCGGGCGACCCTCGCGAAGCGCGTGAGCGGGCGGGAAAGGGTAAGCCCCGGGCGGACAATTAAGTGCGTTACTCGGCAGCGGCCTTGAACTTGTTGTAGTTGATCAGGCAGCCAGCCTTGACGATGGCACGCTCCTCTGCCGTCATATCGGCAATGTAGAGCTCAATCTGCTCAACCGCACCGTCGGCACGCACCACGTAGGCAGCGATGTTCTTCAAATCACCATCGAGCGCGGCGCGGATACCCGGCACAAAGACGTAGTCGCCCACCTCAAAGTTGGGCTCGGCCTCCATCTGGAAGGGCACCATGCCCCAGTTCATCACGTTGGAGCGATAGCGCTTGGTGGCGTACTCGTGGACGATGTTGGCCAGACCGCCGATCACGCGCTGGCAGCTCGCGGCCTGCTCGCGGGCAGAACCGTCACCGGGCTTCTTGGCATAGAGCATGGAGCCGTACTCGGTCGTTTTGGCATCGGCAGCGACACCCGCGCCGGCCAGTGCCTCAAAAACACCGGCAAGCTCGGCATCGAGCGCCGCCAGGTCGCCCGCGGCCTCGCCGGCCACGCGACGCTTCTCCACGGCGTCGACTTCCTTGGAGCGACCCACGTAGGCAGGGTCGCGGCGACTGAGCGTAAACTCGGCCAGGCCCAGCGGGTTGGAGCGGAAGGAGCTCGTCTCGCCCGAAGGAATGAGCTCGTCGGTCGTGGTGACCGGATCCATGATCTTGGAGCACACCTTGAGCAGGATATCGTCGCCGAGAGGCTCCATCGCGGGCCACGGCTTGATGTTGGGACCCTCGACCAGCTCGTCGGCAGGCTCCGCCTTGCCAAAGCCCCAGTACACGCGCTTTTTGTACGGCGCGTCGTCAAAGGTGTACTCACAGGCCTCGTCCCAGGTCTCCTCGGGCAGGTCGGTCGCCGGCGTCAGGATGCCGCCGTTGGCCGCCGTTGCCGCAATGGAGCGGGCGTCCATCAGGGCCACGGCGCTCAGCTGACCGTTGCCCGGCTTGGAACCCTCGCGATTGGGGAAGTTGCGCGTGGTGTGGCGGATGGACAGGCCGTTGTTGGCGGGCGTGTCGCCGGCGCCGAAGCACGGGCCGCAGAATGCCGTGCGCACGATCGCGCCGGCCTCCATGAGGTCGTAGATGTAGCCGCGGCGTGTAAGCTCGAGCGCCACGGGCTGGCTCGTGGGATAGACCGACAGCGAGAACTCGCCGCAGCCGGTGTTGGCGCCCTTGAGCACGCGGGCAGCCTGGACCACGGAGTCGTAGTTGCCGCCCGAGCAACCGGCGATAACGCCCTGCTGCACGTGCAGCTTGCCGTCGACGATCTTGTCGAGCAGACTAAAGTGCGTCTTGCCCTCGCCGATCTTGGCGGCCTCAAGCTCCACTTCATGCAGGACGTCCTCGAGGTTCTCGTTGAGCTCGTCAATCTCAAAGCCGTTGGAAGGATGGAACGGCAGAGCGATCATGGGCTTAATGCTCGACAGATCGACCTCGACGCAGCCGTCGTAGTAGGCAACATCGGCGGGCTTGAGCTCGCGGTAGTCCTCGCCGCGGCCGTGCATGGTCAAAAACGCGTGCGTGTCCTCGTCGGTGGCCCAGATGCTCGACAGACAGGTGGTCTCGGTGGTCATGACATCAACGCCGTTGCGGTAGTCGGTCGTCATGCTCGCGATACCGGGGCCCACGAACTCCATGACCTTGTTCTTGACGTAACCCTTGGCAAAGACGGCACGGATGATGGCGAGCGCCACGTCGTGCGGGCCGACGCCGGGGCGCGGGGCGCCCGTGAGGTAGATGGCGACAACGCCGGGATATGCGACATCGTAGGTGTCGCGCAGCAGTTGCTTTGCCAGCTCGCCGCCGCCCTCGCCCACGGCCATGGTGCCCAGGGCGCCATAGCGGGTGTGCGAGTCGGAACCCAGGATCATCTTGCCGCAACCGGCGAAGTTCTCACGCATAAAGGAGTGGATGACGGCGATATGCGGCGGGACGAAAATGCCGCCGTACTTCTTGGCAGCCGAGAGACCAAAGACGTGGTCGTCCTCGTTGATGGTGCCGCCCACGGCACACAGCGAGTTATGGCAGTTGGTAAGCACGTAAGGCAGCGGGAACTGCTCCATGCCCGAGGCACGCGCCGTCTGGATGATGCCGACAAAGGTGATGTCGTGGCTCGCCATGGCGTCGAAGCGAATCTTGAGCGCCTCGGGGTCGCCGGACGTGTTGTGTGCCTGAAGGATCGAATACGCGATGGTGCCGCGCTTGGCATCCTCGGACATCTGCGTAATACCGCGCTCGGCAGCCTCGGCCTCAGGCACAACCTCGCTGCCGTTACGCAGGTAGATGCCGTCCTCGTACAGCTTGACCATACTGTCTCCCACTCTGCCCAAAAGATTTGGGCGCATAGCATACATTCGTTCAATATCGTGCCATAGAACGGTTGCGAGTGGGTTACGAATCTACACGTTCACTTTATTTCAGTAAAGTAAAGGACGAGCCCGGCGTGGGTCGGCAGATTTGGTGCAAGAGTGTCCCTTTCGACTAGTCATTTAAGAACGTCCCCAATGACTACCCATCCGGAGCAAGTCAACGCCGCAGGCAGAGAACGGACAGCGAGCGGGCCGTATTTCCAAAGTGAGGAACGTTCCCAAGTGCCGCATCCGGGCCATGGCAACGCCGATGTTTAGGCGCGGACAGACACTATGACCCAATCCGAGGGCACTAAAAAGATAGGAGCCCCCGCTCGTG
>CABSMQ010000088.1:0-5918 GCA_902478965.1 uncultured Collinsella sp.
TACACTTCTAGCTTCGTCGGCAGCGTCAGATGTGTATAAGAGACAGGATGATGAAGGACATGGGCCTCATCCCCGAGGGCTACAAGATCATGGTCGTCGGCACCGTCCAGGAAGAGGACTGCGACGGCATGTGCTGGCAGTACATCTACAACAAGGACGGCATTAAGCCCGAATTCGTCATTTCCACCGAGCCCACCGACGGCGGCATCTATCGCGGTCACCGCGGCCGCATGGAGATCCGCGTCGACGTTCACGGCACCTCCTGCCACGGCTCCGCTCCCGACCGCGGCGACAACGCCATCTACAAGATGGCCGACATCCTCGCCGACGTCCGTGCCCTCAACAACAACGGCTGCGACGAGTCGACCGACATCAAGGGTCTCGTCAAGATGCTCGACCCCAAGTACAATCCCGAGCACTTCGAGGATGCCCGCTTCCTGGGCCGCGGCACCTGCACCGTCAGCCAGATCTTCTACACCAGCCCCAGCCGCTGCGCCGTGGCCGACTCCTGCGCCATCTCCATCGACCGTCGCATGACCGCCGGCGAGACCTGGGAGTCCTGCCTGGACGAGATCCGCAACCTGCCGGCAGCCAAGAAGTACGGTGACGACGTGAAGGTCTCCATGTACATGTACGACCGTCCGTCCTGGACCGGCGAGGTCTACGAGACCGAGGCTTACTTCCCCACGTGGATCAACAAGGAGACCGCTCCGCACGTCAAGGCCCTCGTCGACGCCCACAAGGCCATGTTTGGTGACGAGCGCATCGGCTGCGAGCCCAGCATGGACAAGCGCACCGGTCGCCCGCTGTGCGACAAGTGGACCTTCTCCACGAACTGCGTCTCCATCCAGGGCCGTTACGGCATCCCCTGCGTGGGCTTTGGCCCGGGTGCCGAGTCTCAGGCTCACGCCCCCAACGAGGTCACCTACAAGGATGACCTGGTCACCGCTGCCGCCATGTACGTGGCTGCCCTGAACCTCTACGATCCGAGCCAGGCCGATGGCGACGCCACCGTGTTCCGCGCCGGTCTGACCAACAACAAGATCGATTAGTCCCATTCCTCGATTTTGTTGAGCCGGGGGCCGCTCGTGTCCCCGGCGCTCCCTGTTGACTTGGGGCCCGCGGTCGTTATCTCCCATGCTTCCTCAACGGTGGCGGGTCCTCGTCATGGTGCTCTGCATGTTCTAGCCACACGCGCATGCCGGAGCACATCTACTCATTGCGATCGTTTCATCTTTAGAAAGGACATTTCCATGGACGCTAAGTTTACCGAGCTCGTCGAGCAGCTGAACGGCCTCGATTTTAAGGGCATGTACGGCAGCGACTTCCTGCACACCTGGGACAAGACCACCGATGAGCTCAAGGCTCTCTACATCGTCGCCGACGCCCTGCGCGAGCTGCGTGAGAACAACGTTTCGTCCAAGATCTTCGACTCGGGCCTGGCCGTCTCCCTGTTCCGCGACAACTCCACCCGTACGCGTTTCTCTTTCTCTAAGGCCGCCAACCTGCTCGGCCTTGAGCTGCAGGACCTGGACGAGAAGAAGTCCCAGATCGCCCACGGCGAGACCGTCCGCGAGACCGCTACCATGATCTCCTTCATGGCCGACGTCATCGGCATCCGCGATGACATGTACATCGGCAAGGGCGATGCCTACATGGCCGAGGTCTCCGAGTCCGTGCAGCAGGCCTACGAGGACGGCGTTCTGGATCACCGTCCCACGCTCATCTCCCTGCAGTCCGATTCCGACCACCCCACGCAGTCCTCTGCCGACATGCTCTACCTCATCAACGAGTTTGGTGGCCTCGAGAACCTCAAGGGCAAGAAGGTTGCCGTCACCTGGGCCTATTCGCCCTCTTACGGCAAGCCGCTGTCCTGCCCGCAGTCGCTGATCAGCCTGCTGCCCCGCTTTGGCATGGACGTCACCCTGGCTCACCCCGAGGGCTACGACCTCATGCCCGAGGTCGTCGAGCGCGCCAAGGGCTATGCCGCCGAGTCCGGCACCACCTTTAAGCAGGTCAACACCATGGCCGAGGCCTTCGAGGGCGCCGACATCGTGATCCCCAAGAGCTGGGCTCCGTTTGCCGCCATGGAGAAGCGTACCAACCTGTACGCCGAGGGCGACGACGCCGGCATCGCAGCGCTCGAGAAGGAGCTGCTCGCCCAGAACGCCACCCATCAGGACTGGTGCTCCACGACCGAGCTCATGGAGAAGACTGCCAACGGCCAGGACACCATCTTTATGCACCCGCTGCCCGCCGACATCTCCGGTGTCTCCTGCGAGCACGGCGAGGTTAACGCCGACGTCTTCGACATGCACCGCGTGGGCATGTACAAGGAGGCCAGCTACAAGCCGTACGCCATCGCTGCCATGATGTTCCTGCAGAAGGTTGCCGATCCCGCCGCTACCCTCAAGGCCCTCGACGAGCGCAACACCGCCCGTTGGCTCCAGGCCTAAAGCCGGGCTGAGAAATGGCTAAGCGTATCGTTGTCGCCCTGGGCGGAAACGCCCTCGGCGCCAACCTTCCCGAGCAGATGGAGGCCGTCAAGACGACTTCCAAGGCTATCGTCGACCTGATCGAGGAGGGCAACGAGGTCGTCGTCGTGCATGGCAACGGTCCCCAGGTGGGCATGATTGCCAACGCGATGGCTGAGCTCACGCGCTCTAATCCTCAGAAGTACGTTCCCTGCCCCTTGTCCGTTTGCGGCGCCATGAGCCAGGGCTACATTGGCTATGACCTGCAAAATGCGCTGCGCGAGGAAATGCTCGACCGCAATATCGACAAGGGTGTCGCGACCGTGCTCACCCAGGTCGAGGTTGCGGCGGACGACCCGGCCTTTGCCGACCCGGTCAAGCCGATCGGTCCGTGGATGAGCGAGGCCGAGGCCAAGGAGCTGGAGGCCGATCGCGGCTATCAGTTCATCCACGACGAGAAGCAGGGCTTCCGTCGCGTGGTTGCCTCGCCCAAGCCCGTGAACATCGTCGAACTCGACACCATTAAGTCGCTCGTCGAGTCCAACCATGTGGTGATCTCCTGCGGCGGTGGCGGCATTCCCGTCACCAAGGCCCAGGGCAACCACCTTAAGGGCGCTGCCGCCGTCATCGATAAGGACTTTGCGGCCGAGAAACTCGCCGAACAGCTCGATGCCGATGCCCTGGTTATCCTGACGGCCGTGGAGAAGGTTGCCATTGGCTTTGGCACCGACCACGAGCAGTGGCTCGACACGCTGACCGCGGCTGACGTAAAGCGTCTATCCGAGGCCAACGAGTTTGGTCGCGGCTCCATGCTGCCCAAGGTCCAGGCAGCCTCGACATTTGCCGAGAGCAAGCCGGGCCGCACGGCGCTCATCACGCTGCTCGAGAAGGCGCGCGATGGCCTTGCCGGCAAGACCGGTACCACGTTTACCGGCGACGCTGAGTAGGCATATCTGCACCATTGAGGAGGGTGCCCTGCGCCGCGGGGTGCCCTCCTATGTGCTATGGAGAGCCAAGGGGCGTTCGCTGGAAAACGAGCGCATGCCTGTTCTGACGGAGTGCGAGCTTGGTATGGTGGGTATAGCAACTATGGTGTCCAAGGTGGCCAGGGGAGGTTTGCGGAGATGAAACTCGGTTGCGTGATTATGGCCTCGGGCGAGGGCAAGCGATTTGGCTCCAACAAGATGCTTGCCGATATCTATGGCGAGCCGCTGATTGCCCGGACCATCGATTCGGTTCCCCGGGGCTTTGACGTTGTGGTCTCGACGCGTTGGCCCGAGGTCGCCCAGATTTGCGAGGACAAGCATTGCCCGTGCGTGCTGCACGATGGCAAACTGCGCAGCGAAAGCGTCCGTGCGGGCCTTTCGTGGGGAGCCGAACGCAACTGGAAAGGTTGCCTCTTTTTGCCGGGCGACCAGCCGCTTGTGAGCGCGGATTCTTTTGAGGCCATGGTTCGCGCGTTTGACGAGCGTGGCCGCAAACACCCGGTGCGCTTGGCGTGCAACGGTGAGCCTTCGAGTCCGGTGCTCTTTCCGGCGGAACTGTTCGATGCGCTCATGCATCTTGAGGGCAAGGACGGCGGGGGCTCGATTCTCAAAGGCCGCGTCGACGTTGCGTTGGTCGAAGCGCGCGCCTATGAGCTGTGGGATGTCGATACCGCCAAGGGACAGCGACGCATAGCGGAGCATATCGCGGCCTGCTCGTATTTTGATCGCGTGGCCAACTGTATGAATCGATAAGGAGCAACATGATCATCATCAAAAACGGCGCGCTCGTGACGCCCCAGGGGCTTCGCCGCGCCGATCTTGCCATGGATGGCGATAAGATCGTGCGGATCGCCGCGGCGATCGAGCCGGCCGAGGGCGATACCGTCGAGGACGCCGCGGGCTGCTGGGTGTTTCCCGGCTTTATCGACGGCCACACGCACATGCAGTGCTGGACCGGCATGGATTGGACAGCCGATAGCTTTGAGACCGGCACGCGCGCGGCTGCCTGCGGCGGTACGACGACCATTGTGGACTACGCGACGGCCGATCGCGGCGTGACCATGCCCGATGCCTTGGCCGAGTGGCATCACCGCGCCGACGGAACCTGCACGGCTAACTACGCCTTTCATATGGCACTCGCCGAGTGGAACGAGCGCAACCGCGCCGATCTTTCGGCCATGCGCGAGGCGGGCGTATCGTCGTTCAAGACCTACTTTGCCTACGATCACCTGCGCTTGGACGATGCCGAGACGCTCGAGGTGCTCGAGGAGCTCAAGCGCCTGGGCGGTATCCTGTGCGTGCATTGCGAGAACGGCACGTTGGTGAATGAACTGCAGAAGCGCGTGTACGAGCAGGGTATACACGGGCCCGAGGGGCATGCGCTCAGCCGTCCGGACGTGTGTGAGGCCGAGGCAGTGAGCCGTCTGCTATATCTGGCGCACCTGGCCGGCGACGCACCGGTCAACGTGGTGCACCTTTCGACCAAGCTGGGGCTCGAGGCCATCCGTGCCGCCAAGGCGCGCGGGCAGAAGAATATCTATGTCGAGACCTGCCCTCAGTATCTGATGCTCGACGATACTTGCTACTTGGAGCAGGGTGAGGACGGCTTTGCGGGTGCCAAATATGTGATGAGTCCGCCGCTGCGCCATGCCGGCGACCGTGCGGCTCTGCGCGAGGCGCTTGTGGCCGGCGAGATCGATACGATTGCGACCGACCACTGCAGCTTTAACCTGCATGGGCAAAAGGACCGCGGGCGCGACGATTTCCGTGCGATTCCCAACGGCGGGCCCGGTGTGGAGCATCGTCCCGTCGCGATTGCCACGAGCTTTGAGGGGCAACTGGGCCCCGAGGATCTGTGCCGCTTGATGAGCGAGAACCCGGCGCGCGTCTTTGGCATGTATCCGCGCAAGGGCTGTCTTGCCGAGGGCGCCGATGCCGACGTGTGCGTGTGGGATCCGAGCGCTCGTTGGACGATCAGTGCCGCGACGCAGCATCAGGCCGTGGACTACACGCCGCTCGAGGGCTTTGAGGCACACGGCCGCGCCAAGGCCGTCTACGTCAACGGTGTGCTGGTGGCGCGCGATGGCGAGCCCACCGGAGCCCAGCCCGGCCGCTACGTCCCCCGCTAGCAGGGGGAGTGCCGGACCCCCTCCGCAGTTGCGGTGAAATACGGACTGTTTGCGGCCGTCATGCAGCCAAACAGTCCGTATTTCACCGCAACTGACGAGATGGGGCCGGCTACTTGAGGCTGGTGGCGACGACGGAGCGGCCGAGGGCTGCCTGGAAGCGGTCGGCTATCGTTGAGTCGGCAAGTGTGTCGGCTTGGTTGAGCATGATGCGGGCATTGTTGAGGTTCAGCATCTGCAGCTCGGCATTGAGCACCATGGCGACGCGCTCTGGGGTGGCAGTGTCGGTGGGCTCGCAGCCGCAACGCTCGCAAAAGAGCTCGGGGCGGTGG
>CABSMQ010000089.1:0-5687 GCA_902478965.1 uncultured Collinsella sp.
CACTTCTAGCTTCGTCGGCAGCGTCAGATGTGTATAAGAGACAGGGGTATTGATATTGGGACAAGCGCCTCTAAAGGCGTTTTAATCGATGATCGATGCAACATCGTTTGCCAAGCCTCTTGTGGACATGAGACGGACAACCCGTGTGACGGATGGTACCAGCATGATGCGGAGGCAGTTTGGTGGGGCGATTTTTGCCGCTTGTCGCGCGAGCTGGTGGCGCGATCGGGGGTTAACGCGGCACAGATCGGATGCGTGGGCCTTTCCGCATTGGGTTGCGACTGTGTGCCGGTCGATACCGAGTGCCACGCGCTGGCGCCCGCGATTTTGTATGGAGTCGATGCACGTTCGAAGCCGCAGATTGACGAGCTTCTTTCCGAATATGGGTCAGATCGCGCACGCGAGCTTTTCGGGCACGATCCCTGTTCGTCAGATATTGCTCCCAAGATCTTGTGGTTTAAGGAGAATATGCCCGAGGTGCACGAACGTGCCGCGAAGTTCCTGACGGCGTCATCGTTTCTATGCGCAAAGTTGACGGGGCGTTTTACGGTGGACCGTTATTTGGCGGAGGATTTTCTTCCCCTATACGACCGCTACACCTGGAAGGTTGATGCTCGGGAATGTGCTCGTTTCTGCCGGCCTGACCAGATGGCGGAGGTAATGTCGGCTACCGATATTGCCGGGGTGATTACGCGGTGTGCGGCTGAGGCGACGGGGCTCGCGGCAGGGACACCTGTCTTAGTGGGAACGGGCGACTCTGGTGCCGAGGCCATTTCGACGGGTGTATTCCGTCCCGGCGATATGATGGTTCAGTTGGGGAGTACGGCGTATTTCATCTACCTAGCTGATCATATGATCGATGATGCCCGCCTGTGGCCGGGGACGTTTATCATTCCCGGAACTTACGGGATCTGCGCGGGGACCAATACGGCGGGCGCACTCACATCGTGGCTGCGCCAAGAGCTGTATCGCGACGCCGTAGAGGCCGAGGGCCACGGTGGTCCCGATGCATATTCGGTTATGGCGCATGATGCCGCCGATGTGGCGCCGGGTGCCGATGGGCTCCTGTGTCTGCCGTACTTTGCGGGGGAGCGTACTCCGCTCAACGATCCCGAGGCGCGTGGCGTCTTCTTTGGCCTGACCGGAAGGCATACGCGAGCCCATATGGTTCGCGCCGCCTTGGAAGGCGTCGCGTATACCGTTGCATCCCATGTCGACATTATCGAGCGAGAGCATGGACTGCCAATTGGGCGCATTATGCTTGTCGGAGGCGGAACCAAGAATCCAGTTTGGATGCAGACTATCGCCGACGTATGCGGGCGCGAGGTCTCGGTTGCCAAGGTTACGGTGGGTGCATGCTTCGGTGATGCCATCATGGCAGCTCTCGCAGGTGGCGCCTACGCATCATGGGATGAACTCGCCCAAGTCCTTGGCGTTGCGCAAACAATCGAGCCCGATATGGCTGCCCACGAGTTATATGCGTCGCGTCGTCATATCTTTGACGAATTGTATGCACGCAACCGTGATCTCATGCACGAATTGGTGTAAAGCTGCCGAATTGTACTGCCTACCAATAGGGACTGCGTTGTGCGATTCGCATGTCCCTTGGCATTTTTTGCCCACAGGGGTTAGCGAAGGTCAAAAACAGAGTGCGCATTTGTTAAAACTGCCGACTCGATGCGCTTTGCGTCACAGTTTTTGAGTGAGGCAATGCGCATCGAGGTCCTTGTGAGCGATTTGATGAGCGACTGCGCGCTTGTTTCTGTGTTTGGTTCGGCCGGCGCATCGGTCTCGAGCAGTAGGCGGTCGAGTGGAATCTGTCGTGCGTATTCGCGACCGCGCTTGGTCGCGAGCATGCGTTCGTTGACGGAAAAATAACAGCCCGCATTACGCGCGCGGACGAGTTCGTCCGAAGTACCGCTAAACCAGTGGAAGATGATAACGGGGGAGTCGGGGTTTGGGATGAGTAGCCCATGCGATTCGAGGACGTCCAGTACGGCTCCTGCCGAACGAACGGCGTGAATTGATATCACGCGCCCGGTAAGAGGATGCTGCACGAGCGCATCGCAGAGCCGGTTAAGTGCCTGTATTTGTAGCGGCTCACTTCCAGCAAAGCGCGCGGAAAAGTCGAGTCCGACTTCGCCGATGTAGCGTTCTTGGGCAGCAACTTCGCAAAGCAGATTGACTTCGACAAAACCGCAGTGGCCATCGGCGAGCCACCAGGGGTGAAGCCCAACGCCGGCGATGATGCCTGGTTGGCGACAGGCGCGCTCGTTTGCGGCCGAAAAGTCGCGCGGATTGACGCCGCAGTCAAATAGACCCAAGCCCAGCGCCGTCGCCTCATCGGCAACGGCGTCCGGGTGAGCCATTAAATCAAGATGGCAGTGTGCATCAAATAACCGGGGCTCCATCTCGGTGCGCTCCGCTAGTCCAGACGTTGGCCATCGGAGCGTACGCGCTCAGTGCCGCGACCGCTGATCTGGCGGATAACCTCGCCGGCAATCATCTGGCCCATGATGGGCGGCATAAAGCTGGCGGTTCCCAGCTCGGTGCGCTCGTGGATGTTGGAAGGGTCGCGGGGCTGTGTCTTAACCGATTCCTCGCAGCTAAACAGTACATGCAGGCTCTTGATTCCGCGCTTCTTGCATTCTTTGCGCATAATGCGGCTCATGGGGTCACGTACCGTATCGAAAATGTCGGCAAAGCGGAGGCACTCGGGATGGAGCTTGTTGGCCCCGCCCATGGAGCTAACCAAACGAATGTCGTGGTCCTGAGCATATTTGGCAATGGTGAGCTTGGCCGAGATGGTGTCGATGGCGTCGACGACGTAGTCGAGCTTGCCGTCCGTCTGCTCCAAAACGCTCGCGAAGAAATCATCGATGTTGTCGCTCAGCAAGTATTCAGTTCGCTTGATGACGGCAGCGGCGGGATTGATGTCGTGGATCATGGCTTCCATCACGTCAACCTTGCGCTTTCCGATGGTGCTGTGAAAGGCGATGGCCTGACGGTTGATATTGCTGGGCGCGATGACGTCCTTGTCCAGAATGACGAAATGACCGATGCCGCCGCGGGCGAGTGCCTCGCAGCAATTGGAGCCCACACCTCCGCAGCCGAGCACCAGCACCGTAGCATCGGCGAGCTTATCGAGTGCCTCGCGGCCCATGATGATCTCGAGCTTGGTGTCGCGTGTCTCGATGGCGGCTGCGGCTGTGGTTTCGGTCATGGATATCCTCCGATGGGGAGTCGGTCGTGTTTTAGCTATCGCCATTATAGGTAATCGCCCATAGGTTGCGATGGCGTTTGCTTTGATGTGGTTTGAAGCATTGCGATTAGATAGTTAGACAAACATCTAAATATTGAGTATAGTGTGCACGTCATGAGAGATGATGAGAGGAGGTCTTATGCCGGGAGAGGGTTTTAAGGCGCTTGCCGATCCAACGCGACGGCGCATTTTGGAGTTGCTGCGCGAGGGCAATTGCACGGCGGGGGAGCTTGCCGAGCATTTCGATATCAGTAAGCCGTCGCTGAGCCATCACTTGGCGACGCTCAAAAACGCCGGGTTGGTGACCGACGAGCGCCATGGCCAAAACATCGTATACAGCTTAAACACCACCGTCATGCAGGATTTAATTGGCTGGTTTATGGGCTTTACAAACACGGAAGGTGATAAGGATGAATAACGAAAACAAGGGCATTCACCCCACGGGGGTATCGTCGCGCGTGTGGGCCATGCTTGTTGTGGTCTGCGCTATTAATGTTGTAGCGCACCTCATGGTGATGCCGAGCTTGCCTACGCAGATTCCCACGCACTGGGGCGCGAACGGCGCCGTCGACGGTTGGGGTCCTAGCTGGATGGCCTCCGCGCTCGGCGTGCTGCCTCTGGCGCTTCTCGCAATGTTCTGCGTGGTGCCGCGCATCGACCCCAAAGGTGAGGCATATCGAACCTCGGGCAAGTTCTACCAGGGCTTCGTAATCGCCTTCACCTTGTTCATGTGCGCCATAAGCTGGCTGGGAGAGCTTACGGTCTGGGGCGTGGTGCCGGCGGTCGGTTCGGTTAACGTGCTGATTTCCGGTGTTGTCGGTTTGCTGTTCATCGGCGTAGGCAACTACTTGCCGCGTGTGAAGCAGAACTATACGCTCGGTATCAAGACACCTTGGGCGCTTGCCGATCTCGAGAACTGGCGCCGTACGCAGCGTTTTGGCGGTGCCTGCTTTATGGTGCTGGGTATTGGCCTGATTGTGATGGGCGTGGCAGGCAGCGTGCTTTCGAGTGAAGTCGTCGCCGCGGTGATTGCGGTTCTGGCGTTTGGTTCGGTTGGAGCCGTCTACGTCTACTCGTATCTGTTGTGGCGCAAATCTCAGCGAGCCGCTCGTTAAGGTTGCGGAAAACTAGCGTACGCAGTTCATAGTATGTTCCGGGGGACTTTTCCCAGGTAGTATTAGGGGGTGTGGGCAACCATGCCCCTTTTTCGTTACGTTTCAGAGCTGGTTTCCTCATTTCGTTTCTACTAAAGCGAATCAAGAATAGGAAAACAGCAGGTAGAAAGGATAGAACAGGCAAATGGCGGAGTTTATCTACCAGATGTATCAGGCTCGCAAGGCCCATGGCGACAAGGTGATCCTTGACGACGTGACCCTGAGCTTCTACCCCGGTGCCAAGATCGGCGTCGTGGGCCCCAACGGTATGGGCAAGTCGACCCTGCTCAAGATCATGGCCGGCATCGAGGAGGTCTCCAACGGCGATGCTAGGCTTACCCCCGGCTACACCGTGGGCATCCTGCAGCAGGAGCCGCCGCTCGACGACGACAAGACCGTCATCGAGAACGTGCGCATGGCATTTGGCGACATGATCGCCAAGGTCGATCGCTTCAACAAGATCGGCGAGGAGATGTGCGACCCGGATTGCGACATGGACGCCCTCATGGCCGAGATGGGCAAGCTCCAGGACGAGATTGACGCCGCCGACGGCTGGGATATCGATTCCAAGCTCGGCCAGGCCATGGACGCCCTGCAGCTGCCCGATTCCGACATGCCGGTCAACGTGCTTTCCGGCGGCGAGCGCCGTCGCGTGGCCCTGTGCAAGCTGCTGCTCGAGGCTCCCGACCTGCTGCTGCTCGACGAGCCCACGAACCACCTGGACGCTGAGTCGATCCTGTGGCTCGAGCACTTCCTGCACAACTACCAGGGCGCCGTTCTGGCCGTCACACACGATCGCTACTTCCTGGACAACGTTGCCGAGTGGATCTGCGAGGTCGACCGCGGCCACCTCTATCCCTACAAGGGCAACTACTCCACGTATCTGGAGACCAAGGCCGCCCGTATCGAGGCGCAGGGCAACCGCGACGCCAAGCTCGCCAAGCGCATGGAGGCCGAGCTCGAGTGGGTACGCAGCTCGCCCAAGGCTCGCCAGGCCAAGAACAAGGCCCGTCTGGCTCGTTACGAGGAGATGGAGGCCGAGGCCCGCGCAAGCCAGAAACTCGACTGGACCGACATCCGCATCCCCGTGGGCCCGCGTCTGGGCAACAAGGTGCTCGAGGCTCATCACCTGCACAAGGAGTTCGATGGCCGCGTGCTCATCGACGACCTATCGTTCACCCTGCCGCGCAACGGTATCGTGGGCGTCATCGGCCCCAACGGTGTGGGCAAGACCACGCTGTTCAAGACCTGTATCTTATACACATCTCCGA
>CABSMQ010000090.1:0-5512 GCA_902478965.1 uncultured Collinsella sp.
TCGTCGGCAGCGTCAGATGTGTATAAGAGACAGGTTCAAGACCATCGTGGGCCTGGAGCCGCTGACTTCGGGCGAGCTCGAGGTGGGCGAGACCGTCAAGATCTCCTATGTCGATCAGAACCGTTCCGGCATCGACCCCGATAAGAACCTGTGGGAGGTCGTCTCGGATGGCCTGGACCACATGATGGTCGGTGAGACCGAGGTTCCGAGCCGTGCTTATGTGGCGAGCTTTGGCTTTAAAGGCCAGGACCAGCAGAAGCGCGCCGGCGTACTCTCCGGTGGCGAGCGCAACCGTCTGAACTTGGCGCTTACGCTCAAGCAGGGCGGCAACCTGCTGCTCCTCGACGAGCCCACGAACGACCTCGACGTCGAGACGCTGTCCTCGCTCGAAGCGGCACTGCTCGAGTTCCCGGGCTGCTCGGTGGTCATTAGCCACGACCGTATGTTCCTGGACCGCGTCGCCACGCACATTCTGGCGTGGGAGGGCACCGACGAGAATCCGGGCAACTGGTATTGGTTTGAGGGCAACTTCGAGGCCTATCAGGCCAACCGCATCGAGCGCCTTGGCGAGGACGCAGCCCAGCCGCATCGTATTCACCGTAAGCTGACGCGCGACTAGATCGTTACGCGGTTTTCCAAACCGCGTAACTGCTCGACGCTGCGCGGGTCGCAAGCACCCCATCTTGCCGTTCAAGCCGTCGCTCGCGTACCGAAGTACGCGTCGCTCCTCTTTCACGGCAACCTGGGGCACTTGCGGCCCGCTCGCTGTTGGTTACGCAACATCAACAAATAAAAACGGCTCAAATCCTGATTTGGATTTGAGTCGTTTGTCGTTACTGCTCGGGTTCTTCGACTTTATCGATGGCCCAGGTGGATCCGAGGCCACCGGTGGTATTGCGGCGGATGCGCACGGCAACCTCGCGGCGCTCGCCGGCCTGCGTGTAGCGCAGGGGGAAGCTTGCGCGGTTTCGCGCGGCCTCGATGGTACCGCGCTCGCGGGCGATCCAGTAGTACTCGCCGACAATGCCGAGGGTATCGGCGCCGTAGGGGAGATAGGTCGACAGCTGGTGCAGAAGCGGGCCGGGGCAGAAGACCTCGGTTGCGAAATCGATGGGGAAGTCCTCGGGGATGGTCGGTGCTGCGGGTGCGGGGGTTGGGGCCGCTGCGGGTGCCGAAGCCGGTGCCGGTGCGGGAATTTGGCCGCAAGCAGAGGTGGGCACGGATTCGATGACGGGTGCGGGCTCCGGCGTCGCTTCCGGCTTGATCGTGGAATCTGCGGGCTCCACGGTGACGGGCGCGTCTGCAGCTGCGGTTTCAACCTCAACCTGCGTCGCGTCCTCGTTCTCGACGCTCGACTTTGCTTCGATGGGCGTGGATGCCATGGTGGTGATGCCGGCGTTGGCGTTCTCGGGGTCATAGACGACCGTGAGCGAGATGGCGGGCTGCGGCGTCTCGGGCTCCGGTGTCGACTCGGTAGCGTCTTGATCTGCGGGCTCGTCGGACTGATCGTCCTCGGCCTCGTCGCCAAAGACATCGCTGTTTTGGAACGCAGACGGCTCGGGTTGGTCAGCGGCTTCTTCGGTTGTCGACTTGGGCGCTTCGTTGAGCTCCACAGTGGCTTCCTGCTCGGATATGACTTCGGAATCGGTCGTGGCGGCGATTTCGGTTTCGGCTTCTGCCGTTACCTCAATAGCAACTTCGATCTCTGTCTCGGGCTCGGGTTCCGGCGCGGCTTCAACCATGGCTTCGGGCTCGGGACGCTTAACGTGCTTGGGGCGCACGGCCTTGAGGTCCTTCTCACCGCGCTTTTTCTTTTTGTAGGACTGCTTGGCGCCCTTGGCGGTCTTGGGCTTGTCCTCGCCCTTGGCAAGCGCAGCATCCCAGGCCTCGTTGGCGATGACCGTGGCATACAGGCGGCCGCCTTTAAAGACGGTCAGCTTAATGCAGTCGTCGAGCTCCTCGAGCAGCTCGCGCGTGGACTCGAAGCCCAGGTCATAAGCGGTCATGTCGCCAGCGGCGAGCGCCTCCTCGACCTGCGTCATAAACGTTTGCTTGCCACATCCAATCGCATCGCGCAGCAGGCGATACAGATAGATGTGGTTGCCCAGCGAAAGCGTGGGCCTAACTATTGTCTTGCTCATGGCAAATCTCCTCTTTACACATGTAAAGCATCTTACCATCGCATAGCGTTCGCCATGGCGGCGCCCAAGGCAAACGGGCGCGAACCGCTTTCGATTCGCGCCCGTTGTACAGGTCGGTTATCTATGAGAGGCAAATGTGCTTAGTTGCCCGATGCCGTGCCTTGACTCGAGTTGTCAGATGCCGTGCCGGACGCAGTTCCGCTCGAGCTGTTGGTGTTGCTACTGTCTGCTGCACCCGTTCCCGACGTGGTGTCGCTCGTCTGGCCTCCCGTGTTCGGCTGTGAACCGTCAGTCGTTTGGCTTGAGTCGGTCGTGTCGGACGGCGTGCCACTGTTGGCCGTAGAGGAATCGGTGCCCTGCGATTGGTTTTGGGTGTTCGAGGACGAATCGGCAGAGGTAGAACTGTCTTGCGTGCCGTCCGCCTGTGCCTGCTGATCTTGCGACTGGGTGTTGCCATTTGCATTGCTCTCGGTCGTGCGCGACGACAGGATTGACTCGGGGCGTTCGCCCAGGCCTTCGCCGGCGGTGGTGATGAGAATCGCTCCGGCGCAGGCGATGACCGCGACGATGGCGATGGCGATCGAGAAGACGATGACCTTCTTTTGCGTCTGGCTGCGCTCCGCCGCCGCCTTGGCGCGCAGGCTGTTGGGGGCGACGCGCGCCGTGGTCGCGCGTCCCGCAACCTGGCGCATCTCCTGCGTAGTCGCGGCGCCGCCCAGGTGCTCCTCGGCATTAAATTCAACGGGCTCATAGGCGCCGGCGGGGTAGTCGACGTCGGCGTGCGTACCTTTGAGGGCTTCGGCGCTGGCAGAGATAAAGTGGCGGTAGACCTGCGAGGACACAACGGTGATGACCGAGCTCACGGCGGCACCAATTACTGAGCCAGCGATACCAATCTTGGAGGCAAGCGCGACGCTCGTGGCGGCAGCTGCGGCGCCGGCGATGATCTGGGGAATGGAAATGTCGTCGAACAGGCCCTTTTTGGGCGCGATGGCCATGGTCTGTCCGATGGAATGGTTCTCGTGCACGCCGTTGTTGAGCGATGCCGGAGTCATGACGCGTGTACGCGGCGCGTCGGTGTACTTGGTTGTCATACGGGGTCCTCCCGGTGTAAATCTGCTTCGTTTCGTGTAGCCATCAGGGTACCCACCAGATGTGAATCGTACGTGACATTTAACAGATACCATCAACTCATCAATAGCTCACCAAGTTGGTGGGATGCGGTTACACCCGGCGGTTGAACTACAATAGGGCTTGCTAATTGTTGTGAATGGCGTCTACGCACGGGAGCATTCTTATGAATCTTCACCTTTCTCAGTCTGATGGCTTTTTGCGTGTGGCGGCGGCGTCGCCACGGATTCGCGTGGCCGATGTCGAGGGCAATGCCGAGGTTGCGCTGGCGGCTGTTTGCGAGGCTGCCGGTCGTGGCGTTCGCGCGCTGGTGCTGCCCGAGCTTAACTTGTGCGGCTATACCGCGGCCGACCTGTTTCATAACCGCACGCTGCTGCATGCCTGCGAGACCGCACTGGTGCATATCCTCGATGAAACCCGCGAGCTGCCGATTGTCTTTACCATCGGTCTTCCCGTCGCAGTTGCCGATAATATCTACAACTGCGCCGCCGTGTGCTGTGCGGGTGAGCTTTTGGGTCTTACGGTCAAGAAGTATCTGCCCAACTATGGCGAGTTCTATGAGCGTCGCTGGTTTGCTCCGGCGCCTGCGGATCCCGTGTGGGTTGAATTTGCCGGTCAGGGTCCGGTTCCGCTGGGCTCGGGGCTTATCTACCGTTGTTGTGATGAGGGTGCCGAGGATATGGTGCTGGGCGTTGAGGTCTGTGAGGACCTGTGGGTGCCGGCGCCGCCTTCGACCGAGATGGCGCTTGCCGGTGCGACGGTGATTCTCAACCCGTCGGCTTCGGACGAAATCATCGGTAAGGCAGACTATCGCCGCAGCCTCATCTCTAACCAGAGCGCACGCCTGTACTGCGCCTATGCCTACGCGGACGCGAGCGAGGGCGAGTCCACGACCGACATGGTCTTTGCGGGCGAGAACCTTATCTACGAAAATGGCTCCAAGCTCGCCGCCACCAAACTGCTTACCTGCGATATGGCCATCGCCGACGTTGACCTTGACCGCCTGGTTGCCGAGCGCCGTCGCTCGACGACGTGGGCGCGCACCGACGATGCGCCGGAGGCCACGACCGTTGAGTTTTCGTTTGAGGGCGTGCTGGCCGAAGAACCTGTCCTGCGCGATGCCTGCGATATCGACCGTGTCTTCCCCCGCGCGCCCTTCGTGCCTGCCGACCATGGTGACCTGGCTGAGCGCTGCGAGACCATCCTCGACCTGCAGACCGCGGGCCTCAAGACCCGCCTTGCCCATACGGGCACCAAGGCGGCCGTTATCGGCCTTTCGGGCGGTCTCGATTCCACGCTGGCGCTGCTTGTGACCGTGCGTGCCTTCGATGCGCTGGGGCTGCCGCGCACTGGTATCACAGCCGTGTCCATGCCCGGCTTTGGCACGACGCATCGCACCAAGTCGAATGCCGAGTCGCTCGCTCGCGACCTGGGTGTGAGCTTCCGCGAGGTTTCGATCCACGCGGCTGTGGAGCAGCACTTCAAGGACATTGAGCATGATCCGGCCGTGCAGGACGTGACCTACGAGAACAGCCAGGCGCGCGAGCGTACGCAGATTCTGATGGATCTGGCCAACCAGGCTGGCGGTTTTGTCATTGGCACGGGCGACCTGTCGGAGCTGGCGCTCGGCTGGGCTACCTATAACGGCGACCACATGAGCATGTACGCCGTCAACGCGAGCGTGCCCAAGACGCTTGTGCGCCATCTGGTACGCTATGCTGCCGATGTCTTTGGTGGGCGCATTGCCGAGGTCTTGCTCGATATCCTCGATACGCCGGTGTCCCCCGAGCTTCTGCCGCCCACGGGCGACGGCGAGATTGCGCAGAAGACCGAGGATTTGGTGGGCCCGTACGAGCTGCACGACTACTTCCTCTACTACCTGCTGCGTTTTGGCTTTGAGCCGGGCAAGATCTACCGCATGGCGCTCAAGAGTTTCGAGGGCGTCTACGACGTCAAGACCGTCCACACGTGGCTGCGTACGTTCTATCGTCGCTTCTTTGCCCAGCAGTTTAAGCGCAGCTGCCTGCCCGATGGTCCCAAGGTGGGCTCGGTGACGCTCAGCCCGCGCGGCGATTGGCGTATGCCGAGTGACGCCAGCTCGCGTTTGTGGCTTGCGCAGATCGACGCGCTCAATCCGATTGATTAAGGTTGGCTAAATTGAACCAATACGGGGGTTGCAAGCGTTACACTTTTGCAATCTGATGGCCCGTATCGCGCGGTGCTCTTGTCCTGTCTCTTAT
>CABSMQ010000091.1:0-5507 GCA_902478965.1 uncultured Collinsella sp.
CTACTGGTGGTACTACCATCATTACGGTACCGAGTCGCCGCTCGAGCCATCGGAACTCGAAACCAGCTCACGGATGCTCTCGTGATACACGTCATCAAACGAATCGAGCGGCGACTCGGTACCGTAATGATGGTAGTACCACCAGTAGCAGGGGTAATTGTCGTAGAAACCGTCGGCCTCGCGCACCTCGGGAGGAACAGCCTCGGCAAGCTGACGCAAAACTTCCTTCGAAACGCCCAGCGCCGCACCCATCACCAGAAGCTTATTCCACAGAACCAGATCGCCGGGGACGGCTTCCTTTAGACGCGTGAAGTCCTCGAGCCAATGCTTGAGCGCCTTGCAGCGAGCCGCCACCTCGGCACCCTCCGGCGTAAAGCGGCGGAACGTAAGGCCCACGCCAATACCCACCAGCACAATCGGCACCGAGATAACCGCGGCGACAATGTTCGCCTGCGCGCCGTCGGTAAAGAAGATGGATCCCGCGGGAACACAGGCGATCAGAATACCGAGAACCAGGCAAAACACCATTGCGACAATGCCGTCCGAGGCAACGTACTCGCTATCGGCCAGCTTGCCCTTAACGGTGTTCTGATAGTCCTCGAGCTTGTCGCCCACGGGCGTAGCGTGCTGCTTGACGTAGTGCTGCAGCTCGTCGAACGTGCGCGAGCGATCGCCGTTCTCGTCGGGCTTAGCACCGGCAAAGAAGACCTTGAGCACCATGCGGTCAATACCCTTGGCCGACTTCCAGCCCGCATCACTCACCGTCACGCGATACGTCTGCTCTTCTTTTTCACGCCCCAACAGACCTTTCTTGGCCTTGGTCACGGTCGCCTGCTCCAGCTTGATCACACGGTCGTCGGTGAGCTTCATGAGTGTGGCGATATATGCCTGATCGGGCACCTCGTTCCAGCTCATGAGGGCCGAAAGCACGGCGGGATGGTCGGCCGAAGGCACATCGCGGAAATATTCGTCCTGGAAAAGCGGTTTGGGCTTGCGCTTGCGCAGCTTAAGCACAACGACTGTGCCGGTAAAGGCCACCGCCGCGACAACACTTAGCACGGCAAGTACATTGGCAATCATGCGAGCGTGAGCACGGCGGGCGTTAGCTTCATCGGCCCATTCCTTCTCTTCGCCCAGGATCGCTGACATGCGCTCTTCGCCCGAGGCGGCAAGCTGCGGCACCCAGTCGCTGGGGAAGGCGATGCGCGCCTCGGCGAATTCGCCCTGATGCACGCAGGGAATGGTATAGGTGACCATGGGTTCGTCCGCATCGAGCGATACGTCGCCCGTCAGAGGACCGTGGCCCCATGCGCGGAAGTTATCGCCCTTGACGGCCGCCGTCCCGGCAGCGGCATTTGCGAAGTGCACTTCCATCTCGACGTCATCGGAGTCCGCGGACCAGCCGTCGCCCACGAATTTCCAATAGAGCTCGGCGGTATCGGCCCAGTTCATGACCGCACCGGTCATGGTGTAGCTCACGTAATAGATTGCGCTGTCGCCGCTCTCGTGAGGGCTGAACACCTTGATTCTCACGCCGCTGTCGGACTGCTCAACCGTATAGACGCCGTTGTCGCCTTTGTTTGCGCTGTCGACCTTGTTAAACGCGGTGTCGTCTTCCTCGACGCTCAGCACATTGACGTCCGCCGCGCCGCCCTGCTGATTAGAGCCTGTATTGATCTCCCAAAACACGCCGTTGATGTCGTCATCGAAATCAAACTGGCGTCCCTCGACAACGGTCAGTGAGCCGTCGGCCTCGACCGTGGCGCCGATATAGGTTTGGGTCATGGAGTAGCCGTCGGCACGTGCAACGGCGGGCAACAGCAGCAGTGCGCACGCGACGAGCGCGCAAATGGAAACAAATCGCGCAAACGGGCGGCGCTGCCGGCTGACTTTGGCGGCGAGGGTGTTCATAGGCACATCCTTTGTCTGTAAAACCAACAGCGCCATTGTCCCACGTTTGCGGGTACGCATGACGAATATCTGGGCCAACGGAACGTCAAATGGGACAAAAGTCCCACCCGAGTCTGGCACTTAGGGACGTTCCTAATGATCTATTGGGGACGGAGGAAAACGGATCATTGGGTTGAACCGACGGACTGCAACAAATTTGTCGTTTGGGACGCTCTTTGGCCGAGTCCTGCGCCAGCAATAGATACCACTTCACAGCTCCGTCACAGGTGTAGCGGCTTTGTGTGGGCGCGGCATGCGCTGATTGAGCCGTCAGTCGAGGGGCATAAAGCAGTTGAGCGAAAACGGTTGCCCCTTTCCCGTTCGCTCGAGGATCATGTCCCCCTTTTCCGCGGAAACCCCGGCAGTTGCGAAGAGCTGCCGGGGTTTCTGTTGTCTAAGGTGCCAAGTTGACGGACAGGAATTAAAGCACCGAGTCTGCAGCCCGCCATACGCAATGCGGGGCCTCGACAACTTGCGGACCACAGTGACGCCTCCCCATCGCGCCCCGCGCTATACTCGTCCGCATGGATATCAAAACACGCAACATAGCAACGCCCGCCGCGGATGCGCCAACGACGCAGCCCGCCTCCGTTCCCGCGCCCGTCGTGGGGCGCTTTGCCCCGTCGCCATCGGGCCGCATGCACCTGGGCAACGTGTTCAGCTGCCTCTGCTCGTGGCTTTCGGCCCGCAGCCAAGGCGGCAGCATTGTGTTGCGCATCGAGGACCTGGACGATCGCTGTAAGCGCCCGGAACTTGCCGCTCAACTGATTGACGACCTGGCCTGGCTAGGGCTTGAGTGGGACGAAGGCCCCTACTACCAGCACGATCGCCTCGACCTGTACGAGAGCGCCTTGCGCCAGCTGCAGGGCGCTGGCCTCACCTACCCCTGTTTTTGCACGCGCGCCGAGCTCCACGCCGCGAGCGCGCCGCACGCCAGCGACGGCACGCCCATCTACCGCGGCGCCTGCCGAGGCCTTTCGGCCGAAGAGGTCGCCCGCCGCAGTGCCCTGCGCGCCCCGGCCACGCGCCTGCGCGTGCCCGCCGTCGACGACCTCGCAGACGATGTGGTCGAATTCGTGGACCGCACGTACGGGGCCCAATGCGAGGCACTCGCCACCGAATGCGGCGACTTTTTGGTGCGCCGCAGCGACGGCGTGTTTGCCTACCAGCTGGCCGTGGTGGTCGACGACGCCGCCATGGGTGTTACCGAGGTCGTGCGCGGATGCGACCTGCTGGGCTCCACGCCGCGCCAAATCTACCTGCAGCATCTGCTGGGACTTCCCACGCCGCACTACGCGCATATTCCGCTGCTCATGTCGCCGGACGGCCGCCGCCTTTCCAAGCGCGATCGCGATCTGGACCTGGGCGAGCTCCGCGCCCGCTTTGGCACACCCGAGGCATTGCTGGGCTGGCTCGCCGGGCAAACGGGCATCGCACCGGACACCACACCGCGCTCTGCCAAGCAGCTGGTCGAATACTTTAGCTGGGACGTCATCCGTGCGCATCGCGAGAACATCACTGTAACTGCCGAGTAGCCAAACGCCTCGCCCCTACGCAACATCCCAGGGCTGGAGTTCGTCGCCCAGGCGAACGATGCAGTCGTAGAGCACGGTGTGGCGCTCGGCCGGGTTGGCATCCCGATGGAAATGCCCGTAGTACCAGCGTTTGTAATCCAAGTGGTCTTCCAGCTCATCGAAAAATGCCGTAAGCCGATCAACGGCGGGGTAATTCCAGCCGGGTGCCGGATAAAGCGTGGGCGAAAGCATGCGCGTAGAGCAGGTGTGGGTGATCACGTAGTCGACCTTCCAGCCCACGCTGTCGAGCTTTGCCCGCGCCTCCTCAAAGTTGCGCTCGTCCGGCAGCTCCTGTGGCCACCAGCTGGAATACGGTATGCGGTATTCCTTGTCCACGCTCGTGGCACCGCCCATAGTAAAGATCGTTGAGTCATCGAGCTCAAAAACCTCGCCGCGCGTCAGGCGTCGGATGGGAGAGGTATCCGATAGGCGCTGCGTCAGCCCACCGTGCCACAACTCCATGGGGCGCTCCGCCCAGTGATCGAAACGCTCGTGGTTGCCGTCGACAAACAGCACGGTATAGGGACGCGATTCCAGCCAGGCGATGTCGGCACATTCCTCGGCGGAGAAATCCCACGGAAAGCCAAAGTCGCCGGCGACGATGAGATAGTCGTCGATCGTCAGACTATCCCCAAGATCCCAGTCGCGCAGCTTTTGCATGTCGACACCGCCGTGAATATCGCCCGTCACATAGACCGTCATCGGATCACCACTTCCCTGTAAGTCGCTAGCCCGCATTCTGCACGATCGCCAAGCAAACCGTTCCAGCCTTTCCGTCCCTTAGGGCTTACCCCTCGTTCTTCCATCCAAACGGGTCAAGCACCCAAAAAACCAGATCGAGCACGCCGCCGGTCATCATGGCGCCGGCAAGGGCCATGCAAACGTGCAGAGAGACGGCACTTCGGAGCACGTCGAACGGCCCCAGAACAGCCAGCAGCGCGACCGCTGCGCCGGCAAGGCACAACGCGAGGCACGGCCCCGCGTCCTTGACGCACTTCTTTGCGAGATGCTTGGTGTTATCGCTCATTGGTATCGAACTCCTTAGAGGGTCGTTGTTTGGGTACATGCCGCCGCGGCAGAGCAGGGCGGCATGGTAAGTGTCCCATGCCGTGCGGACATCAATGGAGAAACCGCCTGCTCGACCAACCTTTGACGCCGTTTTGCACCGGCACCCCATCCCCCGCTATCGAGGTCTAATACTTTTCCCACCGCTACCCAAAAACTCATCCAACATTAATCTTGGCTCAAGAATCGCTTAATCTATAACCTGCACTATAGAGTTCGAACAAGGGGCGGGGCGGCGCCGCGCAACGCAGGCCGCCGAACGCAACGCTCGCGCCCATCGAACGAAAGGACAGGTCATGGACGACCTCGAAAAAGTTGAAACCATCCGCACCAAGTGCAACGTGAGCTACACCGATGCCAAAGCCGCGCTCGACGCCGCCGACGGCAACGTTCTGGATGCCATCATTTGGCTCGAGTCGCAGGGCAAGACACAGACCACGTCGGCGCACGCCGCCACCGAGTCCGCGCCGGTCGACGAGCCCTCGGCCGAGATGGTCGCCGCGCAGGCCGCCTACGAAAAGTCGAGCGAAAAGACCGACTTCTCCAAGAAGATGGACAGCGTGTGGGAGTACCTCAAAAAGCTCTTCCGCCTGAGTTTGGACACCAAGTTTATCGCCACGCGCCGCGATGCGATCATCCTCAACATTCCCATCCTGATCCCCATCGTCGCGCTGTTTGCCTGGGGCGCCACGATATGGCTGATGCTGATTGGCCTGTTCTTTGGCATGCGCTACCGCATCGACAGCGACGGCGACGTGCCCGGCAGCATCAACAACCTTATGAATCACGCCGCCGACGCCGCGGACGACATCAAGCAAAATCTCAACGACGACAAGTAATCGCAGACGGGGGCACGCATGGCACGAATCCTGATCGTAGAGGACGAGGAGAAAATCGCCCGCTTTGTGACGCTCGAGC
>CABSMQ010000092.1:0-5413 GCA_902478965.1 uncultured Collinsella sp.
CGTCAGATGTGTATAAGAGACAGCCTTAAGGGTGCCATCTGCGTCCTTATCGCGCGTCCGCTTATCGCCGACTTGGGCTATGGCTTCCCCGTGAGCATTATGGCCCCCGGCGCCGCCGGCGACTGGATGCTCGGCGTCATCTGCCTGGCAGCTGTGTGGGGCCATATCTTCTCGCCCTACCTCAATTTCCATGGCGGCAAGGGTATCGCGGTTGGTCTGGGCGTCATCCTCGCCTGGTACTGGCCTATTGGCCTGTCGTTGCTGGGCATGTTTATCGTGGCCGTCGCCATCACCAAGTTTGTGTCGGTGGGCTCGCTTGCCGCTGCCATCGGTCTTCCCATCGCTGCCTGCGCGGTCTTTCCGTACAGCAGCCTGGGACTTAAGTTTTGCATGGCGATGATCGGCATCACCGTGGTGTGGGCCCATCGTGCGAACATCAAAAAGCTCATGACCGGTAAGGAATCCAAGCTCTCGTTTACCAAGCGCGTCACCGAGCCCGACGATAAGTAGGAGAGAGTCATGAATGTTGCGCTGATTGGCTCCGGCTCCTGGGGAACCGCCGTCGCCGGCCTTGCCGCCGCGCGAGCCGAGCGCGTGACCATGTGGGCCCACAGCGAGCAGACGGCCGCCGGCATCAATGGCGAGCACCGCAACCCCCGGTATTTGGTGGGCTACGAGCTGCCCGGCAACGTCGTCGCCACCACGGACCTGGTACAGGCGCTCGACGGTGCCGAGACCATCATCTTCGCCGTTCCTTCGACGCACCTTCGCAGCGTGTGCCACCAGGCCGCGCCCTTTATCGCAGCCAATACCCCGGTGCTCTGCCTCACCAAGGGCATTGAGCCCGAGTCCGGCCTGCTCATGAGCGAGGTCATCGCCAGCGAGATCGGCAACGAGGCGCGCGTGGCGGCGCTCTCGGGCCCCAACCATGCCGAGGAGATCTGCCGCGGCGGGCTTTCTGCCGCCGTCATCGCCAGCAAAGATCCGCAGATAGGGGAGACCTTTAAGGACCTGCTCCTGTCCACGGCCTTCCGCATCTATCTGTCGCAAGACATGACCGGTGTCGAGGTTTGCGGCGCCATGAAAAATGTCATCGCCATCGTGTGCGGCATCTCCGCCGGCACCGGTGCCGGCGACAACACGCTCGCCCTCATCATGACGCGCGGCCTGGCCGAGATTAGCCGTCTGGTGCATGCCCGCGGCGGTCAAGCTATGACCTGCATGGGACTTGCCGGCATGGGTGACCTCATTGCCACCTGCACCTCGGAGCATTCGCGCAACCGCACCTTTGGCTACGAGTTTGCCCACGGCGTGTCGCTCGACGAGTATCAGACGCGCACGCATATGGTTGTCGAGGGCGCCGTCGCGGCGCGCAGCGTGAGCGAGCTTGCCCGTTCACTGGGCGTAGACATTCCGCTCACCTTTGCCGTGGAGCAAACGCTCTACAACGGTGTTACTTTGGATAGGGCGCTCGAGATTCTTACCGAACGCGTCCCTTCTCAAGAGTTCTACGGACTCACCGACTAGCGCAGAAAGGCTTCTACCATGGGTTCCATCAAAATCGCTCCGTCCATCCTTTCGGCCGACATGGCCAACCTCAAGGGCGAGCTCGACAAGATCGCCGGTGCCGACTACGTGCACTTCGACGTTATGGACGGTCACTTTACCGGCAACCTCACCTTTGGCGTCGACATCCTCAAGGCCGTCAAGCGCTCCACCGATGTACCGGTCGACGCGCACCTGATGGTGTCGAACCCCGACGAGACCGTTGATTGGTACGCCGACGCCGGTGCCGACATGATCACCGTGCACTACGAGGCTTCCACGCACCTGCACCGCACGCTCACGCATCTGCAGCAGCGCGGCGTCAAGGCCGGTGTGGTGCTCAACCCCGCCACGCCCGTCTGCGTGCTCGATAGCATCATCGACATTGTTGACATGGTGCTGCTCATGAGCGTGAACCCCGGCTTTGGCGGCCAGAGCTTTATCCCCGGCACCATCGCCAAACTGCACGAGCTCAAGGCCATGTGTGAGCGCCACGGCGTTTCGCCCCTCATCGAGGTCGACGGCGGCATCTCTTCCAAAAACATCGCCGAGGTCGTTAAGGCCGGTGCCGATGTTCTGGTGGCCGGCTCCGCCGTATTTAAGTCCGAAGATCCCGCTGCCGAGGTTGCGCTGCTGCAGAAGCTGGGCAACGAGGCCGCACAGGAGGCATAAACCCTTATGACCGCAGGTCAAAACCGCATACCCGTGAATCTTGACTATGCCGCCTCGACGCCCATGCGCGCCGAGGCGCTCCTTGCGCAGCGCGAGTACGACGACAGCGAGCTTGCCGGCGTCAACCCCAACTCGCTGCACTCGCTCGGCCGCAAGGCTGCCGCGCGTCTGGAGGTTGCACGTCGCGAGATCGCCCGCAGCTTTGGCGCGCGCGTTCGCCCGTCTGAGATTGTTCTGACCAACGGCGGCACCGAAGCCAACCAGCTGGCGCTACTCGGTCTTGCCGAGGGTGCACGTCAGCGCGACCGTAAGCGTAACCGCGTGATCGTATCTGCCATCGAGCACGATTCGATTCTGGACAACCTGCCGCTGCTGCGTGCCGCAGGCTTTAGCGTCGACCTGGTGCAGCCCTGCCGCATGGGCTACATTGAGCCTGCCACGCTTGTCGAGCTACTAGGCGACGACGTGGCGCTCGTGAGCATCATGGTTGCCAACAACGAGACCGGCGTGGTACAGCCTATCCGCGAGCTTGCCGCGGCCGCGCATACCGTGGGCGCTCTGTTCCACACCGATGCCATCCAGGGCTATCTGCACATTCCGCTCGATGCCGCCGAGCTGGGCGTCGATGCCATGTCCGTCGCCGCCCACAAAATTGGCGGTCCCGTGGCATCCGGCGCGCTTTACGTTAAGACCCGCACGCCGCTGCGCCCCCGCATCTTTGGCGGCGGACAGGAAGCCGGACGTCGCGCCGGCACGCAGGACCTGCGCACGCAGCTGGCCTTTGCCGCTGCCGCCCGCACGCTGGCTCCCCATGTGGCTCAGGAGCGCGAGAAGCTGCAAACCCTTTCCAACAAGCTCTACGCCATGCTTACGGCCCATCCGCGCATTCACGCCACCATGGGCGACTATGCGCATGCCGACCGTCTGCCCGGCATGGTGTCGATCTACATTGACGGCATGGACTCCGAGGAGCTCATCATCAAGCTCGACGCCGCCGGCTTTGAGGTATCGGCAGGCTCGGCGTGCTCGAGCGGCAGCATGGACCCGAGCCATGTTTTGAGCGCGATGGGCATCGGTCGCGAGCAAGCTCTCGGCGCTCTTCGCATCTCGTTCGATGACCGCGTGAACCCAGCCGATCTGGACGACTTTGCCCAAGCGCTGCTGTCGATCGTGGGTGCCGCATGATCGTCGCCGAGCTCGAGCGCGCTCTGCTGGCACGCTATCCAAAGACGGACAACGAGCCCTGGGACCACGTAGGCTTATCCGTGGGCGACCCTGCCGCCGAGATCACCGGCGTGACCTGTGCGCTCGATGCAACCGAGACCAACGTACACCGCGCTCTCGAGGCCGGTGCCAACGTTCTGCTGACGCATCACCCTATCTATATCAAGGCTCCTGAGGCCTTTTGCCCAGCTGATGCCGCACGCCCCCAGTGCAGCGCGGCACTCTACGAGGCAGCGCGTTGCGGCGTGAGCATCATATCGCTCCACACCAACCTGGACCGCTCGCACGAAGCCCGCGTCTGCCTGAGCGAGCTGCTGGGTGCCGCACCCGTGAGCTCACTGGAGCACGTGGACGACCCCGAGTCCACCGGCCTGGGTGCACTCGCGACCCTCAACAACCCCTGTAGCCTGCGCGATCTCGCCGCCCGTGCCGCCACGGCATTTGGCAGCGACCCGCGTGTGTGGGGCGAAGCCGAGCACGCATGCCGAACCGTCGCTATTTTGGGCGGCTCCCTGGGCGACTTTGGAGAGCTCGCCATCGCCACGGGCGCAGATGTTGTCGTGACGGGCGAGGCGGGCTACCACGTGGCGCAAGACCTTGCCTTGCGTGGGCTACCGGTGATCTTGCTCGGCCACGACCGCTCCGAGGAGCCGTTCGTTGATATATTGATGAACTCTGCAGTTGACGCCGGGGTCGACCCCCGTCATGCGATTAAAATACTGAACCCTTGCCAATGGTGGACTGTGACAAAAGGAGAGAACTTATGAGCGCCGGCGCTACGCTACTCAAGCTGCAACAGATCGATTTGGAGCTCGCCCGCAACAAGAGCGAACTTGCCAATATGCCGGAGCTCAAGGAGCTCGCTTCCAAGCGCAAGACCTATGTGAAGCTCAAGTCCGAGATGACCAAGCTCTACGCCCAGCGCAAGGATCTGGACATTGAACTCGACGATCTCAATACAACCGAGATTCAGACCAACAACGCCATCGAGGCTGCCAAGAAGCGCCACGTCGACGGCTCCGACTACCGCGAGGTTCAGGACCTGGAAAATGAGCTCGCCACCCTGGCCAAGCGTCTGGACAAGATTGAGCACACCCGCAAGGACGTCGTTGTCGCCCATAAGGAGGCGCTCGACCGCGAGGCCCGCGCGCAGGCCATCATCGCCAAGTTCGAGGAGGGCGTGAAGGCCGATACCAAGGCCGCCCGCGCCAAGGCTGCCGACCTGCAGGCTCAGATTGACGCCGCCGCTAAGGAGCGCACCGCGCTTGCTGCCCCGCTGCCGGCCGACGTTCTCACCGACTACGAGCGTCTGCTCAAGCAGTTCCGCGGCCTGGCCGTCGAGACCATCCAGGGCAACATCCCCACGGTCTGCCACACCGCGCTGCAGGCATCGTCCATGAGCGACCTGAACCACGACGGTAGCGAGATTACGCACTGCCCGTACTGCCACCGCCTCCTGGTGCTCCCGAGCAAGGAAGCTTAAACGATGGCGGCACCCAACAATTCAATGCAACTTGAGGGAAAAACGATCCTGCTGGGCATTACCGGCGGGATCGCCGCCTATAAGTCGTGCAATATCGTGCGCCTGCTCCAAAAGCGCGGCGCGCGCGTCAAGGTCGTTATGAGCGAGCATGCCACCGAGTTTGTGGGGCCGCTTACCTTCCGCGCACTCACCAATGAGCCGGTCGCGGTGGGCCTATTCGACGATCCCTCCGACCCCATCCACCACATTTCGCTGGCGCAGGAGCCCGATCTGGTGGTCGTGGCGCCCGCGACGGCCAATATCATCGCCAAGATGGCCAACGGCGTCGCCGATGACCTCATCTCCACCACGCTGCTTGCGACGCCGCGACCCATCGTGATCGCACCCGCTATGAACAACGGCATGTGGAAGGCGCCGGCGACGCAGGCCAACATGGCCACGCTGCTCGAGCGCGGTGCTGTCTCTTATACACATCTCCGAGCCCACGAG
>CABSMQ010000093.1:0-5253 GCA_902478965.1 uncultured Collinsella sp.
GGAGATGTGTATAAGAGACAGGTACACGCGCGTGCGGCCGTCGGCAATGCGCTCGCCAAGCATCTTGGCGTAAACCATGGGGTCGAGCGGCATAAACGGCTCGCCGAACAGCGAAGAGAACGTGGGCGTGGGCTCGGTGACGCCGACCTCGGTGCCGGGAATCTTAGCCGTAAAGCCCGTCACAAAGTGGTACATGGCGGCGTCGGCCGTCAGGCGCGAGATGGGCGGCAGCACGCCAAAGGCATCGCAGGTCAAAAACAACACGACGCTCGGGGTGGTGCCCATGCCCTTAGTCCACGCGTTGGGGATATGCTCGACGGGATAGGCCACGCGCGTATTGTGCGTAATCGAGATGTCATCATAGTTAGGTTTGCGGTTCTCGTCGAGCACCACGTTTTCGCAAATGGCGCCAAAACGGACGGCGTTGAAGATCTCGGGCTCGTGGAAGGCGTCCAGGCCCTCGCATTTTGCGTAGCAGCCGCCCTCGATGTTGAAGATGCCCATGTCGGACCAGCCGTGCTCGTCGTCGCCGATCAGCAGGCGCGTGGGGTTGGCCGAAAGCGTGGTCTTGCCGGTGCCGGACAGGCCAAAGAACACGGCGGTCTCGTGCGTGACGGGATCCATGCTGGCCGAGCAGTGCATGGGCAGCACGTCGTCCTCGACGGGCAGCAGATAGTTCATGACGCTAAAGATCGACTTTTTAATCTCGCCTGAGTAGCCGGTGCCGGCGACCAGAATCACGCGTTCCTGGAAGTTGATGACCACGGCGGCGCTGGAGTTGAGGCCCTTGATAGCAGGATCGCACTGGTAACCGGGGGCAGCGAGCACGCAAAAGTCCGGCTCGCCGGTGCGCGCGATTTCACGGGCGAGCGGGCGGGCGAGCATCTGCTTAATAAAGAGTGCCTGGCTGGCACGCTCGCAGGCAACGAGCAGTCGACGCGTATGGTTGCGGTCGGCACCTGCCATGCCGCGGGTGACGAACACGTCGCGCTCGTTGAGATAGTCGACGATGCCGGCCTTGATGGCCTCATAGCTCTCGACGGACAGCGGGCGGTTGACGGCGCCCCAGGCAATCTTGTCGTGAACATCGGGGGTGTCAACGATAAAGCGATCGTTGGGTGAACGGCCGGTGCGCTCCCCCGTCTCAATCACCAGCGCGCCGTTGGATGCCATGCGGCCTTCTTCGCGGCGGATAGCGTGCTCGACGAGCTCCGCGGCGGGCAGATCGACCAGCAGGCGGGGCTGATTCTCGGCGGGATCTTCGACCAGCGTAATACCAAAGTTGGACAGAACTTCTGCAGGGGTAACACCAGGCATGGGGCCTCCTTTAAAAACGCGACACGTGGACGCGACGCGCACTTTACTCACGTAAAGCCCGTTGTACCCGATATGCAAAAACGTTTTTGCGGCAAGGGCGGCAAGCCCGCCCAACGGTCAAAAATCGCAGGCAAGCGGCCCAGTCATTGGGGACGTTCTTAAACGACTAGTCATTGGGGGCGTTCTTGAACAGGCAACATTCAAGGAGTGTCCCCGGATGCCGGCACTTAGGGACGTTCCCAAAGTGCCGGCACATAAGGAACGTCCCTAAGTGCCGACTACAGCGGCAGGCCTTGGCCGAGCATGGCTATGGCGCTCATCAGGACCAGCATGCCGGCAGCGTAGGGCAGCACCGCGCCCAGGAGTTCGGCATCCCTGCCGCGCACGTGGACGGCAGCCAGACCAATCGCGAGCGTCTGCGGAGAGATCATCTTACCGGCGGCAACACCAAGCGCGTTCAGCGCGACCATCCAGTAGTCGCTCACGCCCATCGCCGTAGCGGCCTGGCTCTGGATGGGGCCAAACAGCATGCCCGAGGACGTGCCCGAGCCGGTCACAAACGCACCGACTGCGCCGATCCACGGAGCCAGAATCGGGTACAGCCCACCGGCGACGGCGATGCAGAACGCGCTGATCGAAGAGATCATGCCCGCATAGCCCATCACCTTGGCACAGCCCAGCACCGAAAGCATCGTGATCACCGTCGGCATCATCTGCTTCACAGTCGCGGCCAGCACCTCGCCCATCATGCGTGGCGAAGCACCCTGAATGGCACCGCCGACAAACGCGGCCAGGAAGATCCAAACACCCGGCGTGTTAATCCACGAAAACGTAAGCGTACCGGGGTTCTCGCCGCAATACACCTGCACGTGGCTTGCAAAGGGCGCAAGCGCGGCATGCACGGCGGGCACCAGGTTGGACGTACCCAGCAGCAGTACAAAAATCAGAATGAAGCACGACCAGGCCGAAAGCGCCGATTTAACGGTGAGCTGTTCGCCGGCCTCGATATTCATATGGAAGCGTGCGTCCAAATGCCCCGACTTCTCGGCACGCATGGCAAGCGCAGCTGTCAGCGCGAGCGAAACGATGGATCCTACGACCACGGCCAGCTCGGGGCCCACAAACATGGCAACGACCAGAGCCGCGCCGACAAACGACACGCCGGAGAGCAACGCCACGCCGGCAACACCGTGCAGACGCTCGCCCACACTCGCGGCATTGCCCTGGTCATCGGCAACACGGCCCGCAACCAGCACAATAAATAGCGGCATCACCACAAAGAACGGTGCGAGCTGCACCAGCTGAACGGTCGCTAGGTGAAGGGAATCCAAACCCACCAGGTCGGCAACGGACACCGTGGGGATGCCGATGGAGCCGTAGGGCGTGGGCACGCCGTTGGCCAGCAGGCAGATGAGCACGGCAGGCACGGCCTCAAAGCCCAGGCCCGCGAGCATGCCGGCGGGAATGGCGACAGCGGTACCGAAGCCGGCCATGCCCTCCATAAAGCCACCGAAGCACCAAGCCACGAGCAGCGCCAGCAGACGGCGGTCGCTGCTGATGGAGGTGATCATGCTGCCGATCACGTCCATGGCGCCCGTACGAACGCACAGGTTATACGTGAACACCGCGGCGATGATCACCAGGACGATGGGCCACAGAGCCATCAAAAAACCTTCGAGCGAGGCGGTCGCGATCTGCGCTGCCGGCAGGTGCCACCATGCGAAGGCAAGCAAGCACGAAAGGACAAACGATCCGATAGCGGACTTCCAAGCTGGCCATTTAAAGCAAAGCAGCATCACGACCAGCCAAATAATCGGCACAAGAGCCAGTATGAATGCGGCGACGTCCATAGGTAGAAGCTCCTTGGTACCGCGTGGGCGGCATCGGGGGTGTCACAAAACTTCAACAGGATACCGCACGTTTACCGACAAATTACAGCCGCCCGCCGAAATTATTGAACAATCCGTTCAAAAACACGAACGAACACCGTCGCGTCTATACTAAAGCGCAGCAATAGAAAGGACTCCGCTTTGAGCATCACGCCCCTCGATAGCATTCGCCGCGCCATCGCCCGCCGCAACGGCGTCTCCAACCCCGCTGCATCGAGAGACGGCGCCGCGAAGGCCCAGGGCGGCCGCATCGAGAACGGCCTCTTCCCTGCCTCGCACACTGCCGAGGAACTCGCACGCATCCAAGAGCTGAGTCAGCGCAACGCCGGCGGGCCCGATAGCAGCCAAGCCACACGTCGCCGGCGCGAACGCGATCGCAAGCCCGGCCCCGTCCGCCGCATGGTCAACGCTTGGTGGAACCGTCTGCTCGGTGCCGTCTACGGCGGCGGGTTCTCCACGCAAGAGGCTGAATACGAAGAGCACGCCACCAGCCGCGACTATCTTTGGAACACCCTCGGCACCGCCGTGTGGGGTCTGGCGTTTCCGTTGCTCACCATCGTGTCTACGCAGCTCGTGGGCGCCGAAGAAGCCGGCAAGTTCTCCATCGCCTTTGTCACCGGCACGCTCATCATGATCGCGTGCAACTACGGCGTGCGCAATTTCCAGGTCTCGGACATCGACGAAAAGACGTCCTTTGCCTCCTACCAGCTCAACCGCTGGCTTTGCGGAGCGCTCGCCCTAGGCTGCGGCCTCATGTACAGCAGCGCCCGCGGCTATGACACGCAGATGGCGACGATCGGCCTGGGCGTCTACCTGTATAAGGTCATCGACGGCGTCGCCGACGTGTACGAAGGCCGCCTGCAGCAGGCCGACAAGCTCTACTTGGCTGGAATGAGTCAAACGCTACGCTCCGTCGGCGTCATCGCGGTCTTCAGCGTGGCGCTGTTCTTCACGCGTAGCATGCCCATCGCGGCCATTGCCATGGGCATCGCCGCGATCGCCTCGCTCGTGCTGGTCACCGCGCCGCTCGCCCTGCTCGAGACCGAAAAATCGCGCCGCGTAAGCCTGCGCGAGGTCGGCCACCTGTTTGTCCAGTGCGCCCCACTCTTTGGCGCGCTATTCCTGTTCAATCTTATCGAGAGCATGCCCAAGTTTGTGATGGAAGGAACACTGGCCTACAAATACCAGTTGTACTTTAATGCCCTGTTTTTTCCAGCTCAGGCTATTCTGTTGAGCATTGGATTTGTCTATAAACCGCAGCTCCTGCGCTTGTCGAGCATTTGGGCTAATCCTCGCAAGCGTCGTCGCTTTGACCTGATTATTGTTGCCGTTATGGCGCTGATCGTGGTCATCACCGGCGTGTGCGCCGCATTTATGGCAGGTCCCGGTATTCCCCTCATGAGCTTTATATACGGTCTCAGCTTTGAACGCTACCGTACGCTGGCGCTGCTGATGGTCGTCGCCGGCGGCATCACCGCGGCCATCGACTTTATCTACGCCATCATCACGGTGCTGCGCCACGCTGGAGACGTCACCAAGATCTACCTGATCTGCTTTGCCGTGAGCGTGGTGCTCCCGGTGATTCTGATCAATCTGCTCGGCCTGATGGGCGCCGTCGTGAGCTACCTGGCCATTATGGCCCTACTGCTGGTACTGTTGATTATCGAGTACGCCCACATCCGCCAACGCATAGAGAGGGACCGGAATCCGTACGGCGCCTAATTGCGTCGATGGGAGAAGCTAATTTGCGGTGGAATCACCCCGGCTGGAGTCTCGTTGCGGACACGTAAAACTAAGTGAGTAGATTTTTACCGAATCCCCGACCACACCGACAGAGCACAAGTCTGTGACCTGCGGTTTTATTGAGGCAAATATGTTGGGTGCTCGGCATTTCCAAAAAAGTCTACTCACTTAGCCGGCGGGCAGCCAAATGATTATTTAATCCCGTCCCAGAGAAATCAATTTGCGGGCAGAAGGGCAAAAGTAGTCAAAAAACCCTTCCCATATTAGCTACCCCTTGCACCTGTCTCTTATACACATCTCCGAG
>CABSMQ010000094.1:0-5155 GCA_902478965.1 uncultured Collinsella sp.
CGTCGGCAGCGTCAGATGTGTATAAGAGACAGCCGCTGTACCGTCGCTCGGCCCGCGTGAGCATGGGAACCGTGTTTCAGGTGCCGTGGACGCGTATTGGCAGTGAGGCGCGCGTGTGGCCGCATGACGGGTTGGCGGCGCTGCATCATGCCGGTTTTTCGTGCGCCGCGATGGCGCTGACGGACGATTCGGTGTCACTGGACGATCCCACGCTGCAGGAGATTGATCGCCTGGCGATCTTTATGGGTACCGAGGGCGCCGGCTTGGGCGCCAAGACCATTGCCGGCTGCGACCGAGCCGTGCGCATTCCGATGGCGCATGGGGTCGATTCGCTCAATGTGGCCGCGGCGAGTGCCGTCGCCTTTTGGCAGCTGTGCCCGCACGTGAGCAATGAATACCACTACCAGCCGGGGCTGTATCACTAGGCAGATATTTCGCACCTGGCTCTGATTCGGGGTGTTTCGGTCGACGCTAGTCGGTGCTAAGCTGGTATTGGCTTTGGTCTTAAATTGCCGTTTTGTTGTTTAACATACGTTGGCGGGGAGGGCGTGTGGCTAAGAAATCTACGGCTATCGATGTAACGCAGGGTGTCATTTGGCAACAGCTGCTGTCGCTGTGCGTCCCCATCTTCTTTAGTTCGTTTTTTCAACAGGCTTACACGCTTATCGGTACGTATATCGTCGGCCAGTTTGGCGGCAAGCTCGCGCTGGGTGGCATTCAAGCCACGATGGTGCTCACCGAGCTCTGCATTGGCTTTTGCGTTGGCGTCGGCGCCGGCTGCGCGGTCATTACCGGTCAGTATTTTGGCCAGCACGATGATGAGCGACTGAGTCGTTCGGTACATACGGCCATGACCCTCGCGCTGGTGGGCGGTATCGTTTTCTCGATTCTTGGCATAGTGTTCGTTGAGCCCATGCTGGTACTTATGAACACGCCGCATGAACTATTGGCCGAGGGCGTGGCCTATGCTCGTTGCTATTTTGCCGCCATGGTTGCGGCACTGCTGCTCAATATGGGAACGGCACTTCTGCGCGCCGTGGGCGACACGCGCGGGCCTGCTGTGATCATCGCTTCCGGCTGCCTTGTTAATGCGGTGCTGGATGTCATCTTCGTTGCCGTGCTTCATATGGAGGCTCTGGGCTGCGGCATCGCGGTGGCGCTGACCATTTGCTCCAACGCCACGATGATCGTGATTCGCATGATGCACGCACCGGGTGCGTGGCGGCTTTCACTGTCCAAGCTCGGCATTGATCCTGGCATTTGTAAGAGCATGATTTCGTGTGGTCTGCCGCTTGGCTTTCAGTCTGCTGCGTATTCGATTTCCAACGTTTTGATTCAGGTGTCGGTCAACTCGTTTGGTGCCGATGTCACCACCGCGTGGGGTCTTTCGGGCCGCTTGGATGGCATTGTCTGGATGGTTACCGAGGCGCTTGGCGTGTCGATCACCACGTTCTCGGCACAGAACTTTGGCGCGCGCAACTACGAGCGCATGCGCAAGGGCTACCATACGTCGCTTGTGCTGTCGTTTATGCTCATTGGTGGCCTGTCTGCCGTGCTGCTGGTGTTCTCGGGTCCTCTGTCGCGTCTGTTTGTCGACGACGCTTCGATTTCGGCGTACACCACGACGATTCTTCATTTTATCGCGCCGTTCTACGCGATCTTCTCGATTATCGAGAACGCGTCGGGCTCTATCCGCGGCGCCGGCGTGAGCTTGCAGCCCATGCTGCTCACGATTTTTGGCACCGTCGTGCTCAGGGTGATTTGGGTGTTTGCGATTATGCCGTTCGATCCGTCACTTGAGCACCTGCTGCTGGTTTACCCTGTAACCTGGCTCATCACAGCCACGATGTTCACCATCTACCACCACAGCGGCAACTGGCTCGGCCGCGCCACCGCCCAATGATCCCTTAGGGTCGGAAGAAAACGGATCATTGCTCTCCGTCGTGATGTCGATGATCCGTTTTCTTCCGTCCCTTTCGGGTCATTTAGTATTCGATGCCTTGGCGGGCTAGGAGGCCTTCGTCGAAGTAGTGTTTGAGGGGGCGCATTTCGGTGACTAAGTCCGCAAGGTCGGTCAACGGCAGCAGCCCGCGGCCGGTGAGCACGAGCTCCGTGGTGGCGGGCTTCAGCGCGATTAGCCCCTCCACATTCTCACGCGTCACAAAGCCGCGGCGCATCGCTTCGCCGATTTCGTCCAGAATGAGCACGTTGACCTGGCTAATCTGCTCGCGCGCCAGCTCCATGATCTGTGCGGTACAGGCTTCGGGCGTGTCGCGGTCGGCTTGTACGATGCGTAGCCCCAATCGAGGTGCTGCGTCATGTTCGGCGCAGTGCAGCTTCTTGGCAAACTGAAGCATGAGCACGTTAAGTCCATAGCCCGTGGCACGCAGCGCGAGCCCCAGCGCAGCCGTCGTCTTGCCCTTGCCGTCGCCCGTATAGATTTGAACCTTGCCGACTTCCAGTGATGCCATCTCTGTCTTTTCGTGCCCGGCGTCGGTTTATCGCCGTCCGGGTTGGGTATTCTAGAAAGCATTATTAACCCCAGTAGATGGAGTTCAAGCAGATGGAGATGGATGACAACAAGCGTAGACGGAATATGATCCTCTACGTGCTCATCGCCTTCGTCGTCTACCTCGTGCTCTCGACCGTTCTGTTCCCCAACATCGGTCACACGCAGCAGATTACGAAGACCGATTACTCGACGTTTGTCAAAGCGCTCGATAAGAAGAGTGTCGACAAGGTCGAGTACAACACGGACGATTACTCGATTTATTACACCAAGAAGGGCGAGGACGAGAACATCGCCTATAAGACGACCGGTGTGCCGAACGATGCGGGCTTTACCGATCGCGTGCTTGAGTCTGGCGCTTCGCTGGAGTCGGTCGTTCCCGATAAAAACTCGGGTTTGATGACCTACTACCTGCTTACGCTCATCCTTCCCATGGCGATTTTCTTCCTGATCGGCTGGTGGCTCAACCGCCGCATGAAGAAGGCCATGGGTGATGACGGTCCTTCGATGAACTTTGGCGGCGGTGGCTTTGGCGGCGGTGGACTGGGCAAGTCCGGCGCGCGCGTGATCGCCTCCAAGGACGTGGGCGTTACCTTTAAGGATGTCGCCGGCCAGGAAGAGGCCAAGGAGTCTCTCAAGGAGGTCGTCGACTTTCTGGAGAAACCGCAGCGCTACGAGGAGATTGGCGCCAAGCTGCCGCGCGGTGCTCTTCTTGTCGGTCCTCCGGGTACCGGTAAGACCCTGCTTGCCAAGGCTGTTGCCGGCGAGGCAGGTGTTCCGTTCTTTAGCATTTCGGGCTCTGAGTTCGTCGAGATGTTCGTCGGCCGCGGCGCTGCTAAGGTTCGTGACCTGTTTAAGCAGGCCAAGGAAAAGGCCCCGTGTATCGTCTTTATCGATGAGATCGATACCATCGGTAAGAAGCGCGATGGCGGCGGCTTTAGCGGCAACGACGAGCGCGAGCAGACGCTCAATCAGCTGTTGACCGAGATGGACGGCTTCGACAACCACAAGGGTATCGTCGTCCTCGCTGCCACCAACCGCCCCGACAGTCTCGATCCGGCGCTGCTGCGCCCCGGTCGTTTTGACCGCCGCATCCCCGTCGAGTTGCCCGATCTGACCGGCCGTAAGAACATCCTCGAGCTCCACGCTAAGAGCGTGAAGACCCAGCCGCCAATCGATCTGACCGCGATTGCCCGCGCCACGCCCGGTGCCTCGGGCGCCGACCTGGCCAATATCATCAACGAGGGCGCCCTGCGCGCCGTTCGCGAGGGTCGCAAGCGTGCAACCCAGGACGATTTCGAGGAGTCGGTGGAGGTTGTCATTGCCGGCCAACAGCGTAAGTCCACGGTGCTTTCCGACCACGAGAAGCAGGTCGTTTCCTACCACGAGATCGGCCATGCCATCGTCGCTGCCCGCCAAAAGGGTTCCGCGCCGGTTACCAAGATCACCATCGTGCCGCGCACGAGCGGCGCTCTTGGCTACACCATGCAGGTCGAGGAGGATGAGCGCTTCCTGACCACGCGCCAGGAGGTCCTGGACAAGCTTGCCGTCTACTGCGGTGGCCGTGCGGCCGAGGAACTCATCTTTGGCGAGATGACGACCGGTGCCGCCAACGATATCGAACAGGCCACCAAGCTCGCCCGCAACATGGTGACGCGCTTTGGTATGTCCGACGAGTTTGGCATGATGGCGCTCGGTACCGTGCAGAACGCGTATCTCAATCAGGACACGTCGCTCACCTGCGCCCCCGGTACGGCCGAGCGTGTGGACGCGATTGTCGCTAAGCTGATCGAGGACGCGCACGATCGCGCTCTGCAGATCCTCAAGGAGAACAAGTTCAAGCTCCATGAGCTGGCTCGTTATCTGTACAAGAAGGAGACCATCACGGGCGAGGAGTTCATGAACCTTCTCACGCGTGAGAATCCGCTGATGCCCAAGCAGCAGTAAAGCCGCGGCCGAGCCAGTAAACGCCGACGCCCCATTTGAGCAGCTTTCTCAAATGGGGCGTTTTGCTTGAGAGGGATTGAAATGAAGATCGTGGTGAGCGCCTGCTTGATGGGCGAGAGCTGCAAGTATAACGGGCTCGACAACTACCATCGCGAGTTGGTCGAGGCCTGCGAGCGTACAGGGACCGAGGTCCTCTTGGTGTGCCCTGAGGTCTTTGGGGGCCTGCCCACGCCGCGCAAGCCGTCCGAGATTGTGAACGGAGAGGTTCGTACCTGCGAGGGCATCTCGGTCGATCGCGAATTTCGCCTGGGTGCCCAACGAGCGCTCGATATGTGCGAGCAGGCGGGCGGGCCGGAAGAGATCGCCGCGTGCATCCTGCAGGACCGTAGTCCCTCGTGCGGCGCGGGTCGCATCTACGACGGAACATTCAGCGGCACCCTTACGGCGGGCAACGGCGTCTTCGTTGATTTACTGCTCCGCCACGGTTATCGCGTGATCCCGGCTAGCGAGTTCGACCCCAGCATGCTGGAGCAATAAAAAACCACCACAAAGGTGCTGCTCCCTTGTGGTGGTTTTGGGCTAGGCCTAGAGCGTGTGGCCGTAGGCGTTTGCGGCCTTGATGGCGGCGGCGAACTTTTCGTCGGTGAAGGGCTCGGGGTCTGTCTCTTATACACATCTCCGAGCCCACGAGACAGGCAG
>CABSMQ010000095.1:0-5097 GCA_902478965.1 uncultured Collinsella sp.
ACGAGATTTCTGCCTGTCTCGTGGGCTCGGAGATGTGTATAAGAGACAGGGAGCCATACATGCGCCAGGGTTTCGACAACGCGAAGTATATCGAGCTGCAGGCTGCTCACATTAAGGAGCGCATCTCGCAGTTTGGTGGCAAGCTCTATTTGGAGTTTGGCGGTAAGCTGTTCGATGACTATCATGCGAGCCGCGTGCTGCCGGGTTTTGAACCGGACAGCAAGTTCCGCATGCTCAAGAGCATCGCCGACGATGTCGAGGTTATCATCGCGATCAACGCGAACCACATCGAGAAAAACAAGGCTCGTGGTGACCTTGGCATTACCTATGACGAGGATGTGCTGCGCCTGGTTGACCTGTTCCGCGGCAACGGCTTTGCCGTCGCGGCCGTGGTCATCACCCAGTACGCCGGCCAGCCCGCCGCCGATGTGTTCCGCAATCGCCTGAACGCGCTCGGCATTCCCGCCAAGCTGCACTATCCCATCGAGGGGTATCCGCACGATGTCGATCTGATCGTTTCTGACGAAGGCTACGGCAAGAACGAGTTTGTCGAGACCACGCGTCCACTCGTTGTCGTGACGGCACCCGGCCCCGGCTCGGGCAAGCTCGCCACTTGCCTCTCGCAGCTGTATCACGAGCATAAGCACGGTACCGCCGCCGGCTATGCCAAGTTCGAGACCTTCCCGGTCTGGAATCTTCCTCTGACGCATCCGGTCAATATTGCCTACGAGGCCGCCACGGCTGACCTCGACGACGCCAATATCATCGATTCGTTCCACCTTGAGGCCTACAACAAGACCACGGTCAACTACAACCGCGACGTCGAGGCCTTCCCGGTAGTCCGTGCCCTGATGGAAAAGATCTTGGGCAAGAGCCCCTACCAGAGCCCTACGGACATGGGCGTCAATATGGTCGGCTTTGCCATCACCGATGACGATGCCTGCCGCGACGCTTCCAAGATGGAGATCGTCCGCCGCTACTTTACCGCGGTCGAAAATGTGCGCCGTACCGGCGTGGGCGATGAGCAAGTCGACCGTCTCAAGATTATTATGAAGAAAGCCGGCATCGATAAGAACTACTCACCGGCGCGCTCGGCGGCCCTCACCAGGGAGCAGCTGACGGGTGGTCCCGTGGGTGCCATGGTCATGCCCGATGGCTCCGTGGTGACCGGTAAGACCTCCACGCGCCTGGGCGCCGCAAGTTCGCTCATTATGAACGCCCTCAAGCATGTCTCGGGCGTCGACCTTGAGCTCGAGGTCATTAGCGATGAGGCGATCGAGCCCATCAGCAAGCTCAAGACGCATTTCCTGGGAAGCAAAAACCCGCGCCTCCACACCGACGAGACGCTTATGGCGCTGTCGATCACCTCGGCCACGAGTGAGACGGCCGCTCGCGTCCTTTCGGGCCTGGAGCAGCTGCGCGGTTGCGATGCCTTCTTTAGCGTGATCATCTCGCCGACGGACGAGACGGTACTGCGCAAACTGGGTATCAACGTGTGCTGCGAGCCCAAGTTTGAGCGCCGCGGTTTCTTCCATCGCTAAGTTTGAAGCACCGCGGTAATTGCATTGCATTTTGGCCGTATCGGGTTAGCGCCCGGTACGGCTTTTTGATCAATAAAGCGCCTATTTCGGCGAAAAATAGCTGTTTACCTGCCTAGAAACAATTTGAGCGGTATACAATAACCGTAACTGTTTCATCCTTAGCGGGATGCCGCATGATGGATATTACCTGCCATCGTGAGGTGTGTCGGTCGCGCACGGCGCGTTAGATGCTCGTGCTCGGTTTGAGGAGGCTGCTATGGCGGGCAAGGGTCGTGCGAGTGTCAACGATATGAAGCGTGTCGAGGTGCTGGTGTTGATGGAGATCGACCAGCAAACCGAAGACAATGGCGGGCCGTATGGTTTCTCGCGCAAAACGCTTGCCGAGCGCGTGGGGGTTTCGCCGTATCGTGTCCGCGCCGCAATCGATCGCTTGGATTCCGAAGGCATGATTGATGTCGTCTCGCGTTATAGCGACGACGGCGGTCAGCTTGCAAATGGCATTTGCCTCACCGAACGTGGCGAGTGGTATCTTGAGGGCGTCCGTACCGGCATGCTCGTTCAAGAAATGCTTGAGGACGAGGTTGCTGATCGATAGCAGCATGTAACCCTTGCCACAGCGACGCCGCCTGGGAAACCGGGCGGCGTTTTGTTTCAAGATTGAGAAATGCAATCGCACGCGAGAAAAATTGCGAACGGTCCGCGGCGCGAGTATTACAATGAAGACCCGTAAGATGTGGATAAACAACTTCTACGGGAAGCGCAGGTAACTCAATATGACCAAGCATGTGTTCGTAACCGGTGGCGTGGTTTCGTCCTTGGGCAAGGGTATCACCGCGGCCTCGCTGGGCCGTCTGCTCAAGTCGCGTGGCTACAAAGTAACGATGCAGAAGGCCGATCCGTATCTGAACGTCGACCCCGGTACCATGAGCCCCTTCCAGCATGGTGAGGTCTTCGTTACCGAGGATGGTTACGAGTCCGACCTGGACCTGGGTCATTACGAGCGCTTTATTGATGAGAACCTGACCCGCGATTCCAACTTTACGACCGGCGCCATCTATAAGAGCTTGATCGCCCGCGAGCGTCGCGGCGACTTTTTGGGCGGTACCGTGCAGGTGATTCCTCACGTCACCAATGCCATTAAGGACAAGTTCCGCCGCATCGAGGAGCAGACCGGCTCCGATGTAGTCATCACCGAGCTGGGCGGCACGATCGGCGACATCGAGTCGCAGCCGTTTGTCGAGGCCATCCGCCAGTACCGCAAGGAGGCCGGCCCCGAGAACGTCTGCTACATCCACGTGTCGCTCGTTCCCTATATCGCCGCCGCCCACGAGGTCAAGACCAAGCCCACGCAGCATTCCGTCAAGGAGCTCCGCAGCTTTGGCATCCAGCCCGATATCATCGTGCTGCGCTCCGACCACCATATCGATGACGCTATCCGCGGAAAGATCGCAAGCTTCTGCGACGTCGACACCGATTGCGTCTTTACCAACGAGGACTGCGCGAGCATTTACGATGTTCCGCAGCTGCTTGCCGAGCAGGACTTTGACCTGCGCATTTGCGAACGCCTGGGTCTGGATCCGCGTGAGCGCGACATGAGCGAGTGGAACGAGTTCCTGCGCAAACAGAATCACGCCAACCATCACGCCGACAAGGTGAAGATCGCCGTCGTGGGTAAGTACACGCAGCTGCCCGATGCGTACCTGTCGGTTATCGAGGCCCTGCACCATGCGGGCGTCTTCTACGATCGCCATGTGGACGTCCAGCTGGTCGACGGCGAGAGCCTCGACGAGCAGAATGTCTCCGAGGTTTTGGGCGACGCCTCGGGCATCCTGGTCCCCGGCGGCTTTGGCAAGCGCGCCCTGGAGGGCAAGATCCTCGCGGCCGAGTTTGCCCGTGAGCACAAGATTCCGTATCTGGGCATTTGCCTGGGTATGCAGGTGGCCGTGTGCGAGTTCGCCCGCAACGTCGTCGGCCTTGCCGGCGCCAGCTCCTCCGAGTTCGATCCGGACGGCCCGTTTAGCGTCATCGATCTGATGAGCTCGCAGGAGGACGTGACCGAGAAGGGCGGCACCATGCGCCTGGGCGCCTATCCGTGCAAGCTCGCCGCCGATACCCTTGCTCGCGAGGCATATGGCGAGGAGCTCGTCTACGAGCGTCACCGTCACCGCTTTGAGTTCAACAACGCCTTCCGTGACCAGCTCGAGGGCGCTGGTCTGGTTATCTCGGGTCTGTCGCCCGACGAGCGCCTGGTCGAGATGGTCGAGCTGCCGCGCGACGTGCATCCGTGGTATGTGGCAACCCAGGCTCATCCCGAGTTCAAGAGCCGCCCGACCAACCCGCAGCCGCTGTTCCGCGAGTTCGTGCGCGCTTCGATCGGCCAGCACGAGGGTGTCGACCGTCTGCAGGTGACGCCCATGAACCTCGCTACGGACTAAGGGTGCCGGCGAATAAGGAACATACCGAAGCTACTCCCTCGTCGCTCGCCGTGGCGGCGGGGGAGTATCTCGATTACCTCGCGGTCGAGCGGGGTTTGGCGCGCAACACGATTGCGGCCTATCGTCGTGACCTGACGACGTACTGCGCCTATCTGGAGCGGGCGGGTATTGTGTCTTTTGAAGAGGTGACCCGTCAGGTCGTGGAGGGCTTTGTTGCCGACCGTCGCGATGGGGGCTATTCCGATGCCTCGGTGGAGCGTGCGCTTGCGGCCGTGAAGGGCCTGCATGCCTTTTTGGTGCGCGATGGGGCTGTGGCCCAAAATCCAACGGCGGCGTTGCGCCTGCCTAAAAAGGCTGAGCGTTTGCCGGAGTATCTATCGGTGGAGGATGTCTCGGCGCTGCTCGATCAAGACTTCCCCGAGGGCGAGATGGGCTTGCGCGACCATGCCATCTTGGAAGTGCTCTACGGATGCGGTTTACGTGTGAGCGAGTTGGTGGGGCTCGATGTGGGCGATATCCATATCGACGATGGCTTTGTGCTCGTTCGCGGTAAGGGCTCAAAGGAACGCCTGTCACCGCTGGTGGGAAGCGCGGCGCGAGCTCTGACGCTCTATGTAACTGAGGGGCGTTCTCGCTTGGCGGCCCATGCCCGCGGAACCGAGACCTCGGCGGTCTTTTTAAATAAGAACGGCCGCCGTCTGTCGCGCCAGGCCGTGCATGCGATATGCGAGCGGTATGGGCGTCAGGTGGGGCTGGTGGGGCTCCATCCCCATACCTTGCGCCACTCCTTTGCCACCCACATGCTCGCGGGCGGTGCCGACCTGCGTGTGCTGCAGGAGATTTTGGGCCATGCCGATATTTCGACCACGCAGGTCTACACGCATGTCGACCGCACGCAACTGACCGAGGTCTATCTGGCGGCGCATCCGCTGGCGCATCGTTAACACATCGCTGGCCTGCATATTTATAGGTATTTGGGGACGGGCCCCAGATTGCTGCGGCGTGCTTTTGCGCGCGCATGGGCAATCTGGGGCCCGTCCCATTTTTCGCCACTTGTCGTCGCGGTGGTGGGCCTGTCTCTTATACACATCTCCGAGCCCACGAGACAGGCAGAAATCTCG
>CABSMQ010000096.1:0-4996 GCA_902478965.1 uncultured Collinsella sp.
CTGTCTCGTGGGCTCGGAGATGTGTATAAGAGACAGTCGGTGAAGGGCTCGGGGTTGCCCTGCTTCCACTCGTTGGTGGCGTGCGCGTACTCGCACAGGGCAGGGATATCGGCCTCGGAAAGCCCGACCTGCTCAAGCGTCACGGGCAGGCCCATCTGCTTGTTAAAGGCGGCGTAGCGCTCAAGGTTCTCGGTATCGCCCGTATAGGCAAACAGGACGAGCACGCCCAAGCTCACGACCTCCCCGTGCAGATAGGTTCCCTCGCGCGGAATGCTGCACGTCGCATTGTAGAATGCGTGCGCCACGCTCGAGTTGTAGTAGTAATCGTTTTGGTTGGTCAGGTTCGAGACATAGCCCGTGTTGACCACGATGTCGAGCGCGATCTGCTTGACGGCTTCGCTCGACAGGTCCTGGTGCACGTCCTCAAGCCCCTGGACGCCATAGGTAAACAGCGGCTCGGAGCAGGTGTGGGCGAGTGCCAGGCCAAGACCGGCGGTGTGCTCCAAATTACCGGCGCTCGTGGCGTATTCGACCTCAGGCTGCTTAGACAGGGCATCGCCCACGCCGGCCCAGAAGTATTCCGCCGGAGCTTCGGCGATGATCTTGGGGTTGATGAAGATGTGCGCGGGGCGGTTGGGGTACGAATAGCCCTCGAGCGAGCCGTCGTCGTTGTAGACAACGGCAATGGCGGTCGCGGCGGAGCAGTTGGAGCAGATCGTCGGCACGGTAAAGACGATCTTCTTGAGCTCGATGGCCGCCGTCTTGACGGTATCGAGCGCCTTGCCGCCGCCGCAAGCAATGAGCACGTCGGCTTCCTGGCAGGCGGGGGAGTTTACGACCTTGGCGATATTGGCACGCGTACTGTTGGTACCGTAGACGCGCGTCTCCAGGACCTCGACATCGGTATCTTCAAGTGCCGCCATGATGCCCGGCAGCGCCGCAGCCAGGGCTCGCTTGCCGCCAATGATGGCGACCTTGGTCGCTCCGTACTCGGCCAGTGCGGCGGGCAGCTCGGTAAAGCAATCCTCGCCAACGGTATAATCACTCATTCCAATCGTGCGCATGGCAACCTTCTTTCTTTCGATAAAGTGCTTTCAGGTATTTTGCTCCTAGAGAAGGTCCACAGCCGCGAGAAATTTCGAACGTATAAAACCAGTGTTGAGGGTTTTTCGCCGGCGCGGAACGTGCTAGCATACTCCGCATAAGCGTTGATGGGGACGAGTAGTCGGCCGTCCGCATGTTACAGAGAGCGGGGAGCGCTGAGAACCCGTGCATGCGACCGATGAAAATCACCCCGGAGCTGCGGTCCCAACGGACGCGTCGCACAGGCTCGTCTTAGTAGATATCGCCGAGATGGTCGTCGATACAGGCCAGCCGAGTAACGGATGCGAGCGCGCGAATACGCGGGCGAGGGCATCTAAGCTGGGTGGTTAAACGAAGAGCTTTTGCGGGCGTACAGTCCGTTTTGTGGCGCTTCGTCCCAGCTTGTAGGGACGGGCGCTTTTTTGGTGCCCAACGGGCGTGCGCGCCCACGACATGAAAGGGGTACCGTGGCAAACGAGTACAAGCAGACGATGAATCTGCCCAAGACCGGTTTTCCCATGCGTGCCGGTCTTTCCAAGTCCGAGCCCAAGCGACTCAAGGACTGGCAGGACAACAAGGTCTACGAGCAGGTTCTGAAGAAGAACGAGGGTCACAAGAAGTTCGTGCTGCACGACGGCCCTCCGTACGCCAACGGCCCGATCCACATCGGCCACGCCATGAACAAGATCTCCAAGGACATGATCAACCGTTACTGGATGATGCAGGGCTATGAGGTTCCCTATGTCCCCGGTTGGGACTGCCATGGTCAGCCGATCGAGCATAAGGTCGAGGAGAAGCTCGGCACCGAGAAGTTCAACCAGACCTCCACGGCTAAGATCCGCGAGCTTTGCAACAAGTTCGCTGTCGAGAACATCGAGCTGCAGAAGGCCGGCTTCCGTCGCCTGGGCGTGCTCGGCGATTGGGACAACCCCTATCTGACGCTCTATCACCAGCATGACGCCGCCGACATCGAGGTTTTCAAGGCCATGTTCGACAAGGGCATGATCTATCGCGGTCACAAGCCGGTTCACTGGTGCAAGCACTGCCACACCGCGCTGGCCGAGGCTGAGATCGAGTACTCCGACGAGACGAGCCCCTCCATCTTCGTGCGCTTTGAGATGACCTCCAAGCCCGCCGGCCTCGAGAACTTCGACGGCCCGGTCGACTTTATCATCTGGACGACCACGCCGTGGACCATCCCCTCTGACCAGGCCGTTTCCCTTAAGCCCGGCGCCGCCTATGTCGCCGTTGAGCACGATGGCCGTGCCGAGGTCATGCTCGAGGACCTGGCTCCCAAGTGCTGCGAGGAGTTTGGCTGGGAGTACACCCCGGTTATGATCGACGGCAAGCCCTATGTGGTTCCCGCCGAGACCTTCCACCACATCCACTACAAACAGCCGATCTTTGACGGTGTTGAGGGCGTGGCACTGCTGGCCGATTACGTCGGTGTCGACGACGGTACCGGTATCGTCCACAACTCGCCCGGCCACGGCGTCGACGACTACTTTGCCTGCCTCAAGGAGGGCATCACCGACATCTGCATGCCGGTCGATGACGACGGCAAGTTCTACACCGGCGAGGAGTTTGGCACCGGTGGTCCCTTCAGCGGTATGGATACCGATGAGGCCAACCCGCATATCATCGAGTTCCTGCGCGAGCGCGGCACCCTGGTCCTCGAGAAGAAGATCACGCACAGCTATCCGCACTGCTGGCGCTGCAAGCACCCGGTGCTCTTCCGTGCTACTGACCAGTGGTTTGTCTCGATGGACAAGACCGGTTTGCGCGAGCAGGCTGGCAAAGAGGTCCGCGAGAACGTCAAGTGGTATCCGGCCCACGCGGCCAACCGCATCGGTGCCATGGTCGAGCAGCGTCCCGACTGGTGCATCAGCCGTCAGCGCAACTGGGGCGTGCCTATCCCCAGCTACACCTGCGCCGACTGCGGCGAGAAGGTCATGAACGATGCCACGCTCGACGCCGTCATCAAGCTCTTCCATGAGAAGGGCTCCGACGCCTGGTTCACCGACGCTCCCGAGAGCTACCTGGGCGAGGCCTGCGTCTGCCCCAAGTGCGGCGGCCATCACCTCAAGGCCGATAAGGACATCCTCGACGTGTGGTGGGACTCCGGCGTGTCTTGGAAGGCCGTATGCGAGTATCGCCCCGAGCTTGAGTACCCGGCTGACGTGTATCTCGAGGGCTCCGACCAGCACCGCGGTTGGTTCCAGAGCTCGCTGCTGACCTCGGTGGGTGCCAACGGTCACGCTCCGTACAAGGCAGTCGTCTCGCAGGGCTTCACGCTCGACGGCCAGGGCCGCAAGATGTCCAAGTCGCTCGGCAACGTCATCGACCCCAACAAGGTCTGCGACGAGATGGGCGCCGACATCATCCGCCTGTGGGTTGCCTCCGTCGACACCAGTTCCGACGTTTCCATCGACCACGAGATTCTCGCTCGTACGTCCGATGCCTACCGTCGTTTCCGCAACACGCTGCGCTTCCTGCTCTCCGAGCTCGAGGGTCAGTTTGAGCCCGAGACCGACGGCGTCGCCTTTGCCGACCTGCTGCCGCTCGACAAGCTCATGGTTGCCCGCCTGACCCAGGTCCAGGCCGAGGTCGACGATGCCTACGCCAGCTACGAGTTCCCGCGCGCCTACCGTGCGCTTTACGACTTTGTGGTTACCGAGCTCTCCAACGTGTATCTCGACGCCCTGAAGGACCGTCTGTACTGCGAGAAGCCCGGCTCTCTCGAGCGCCGCAGCGCCCAAACCGTGCTGGCCGAGCTCTTCTCGATGCTCATGCGCGACCTGCAGCCGATCCTGTCCTACACGGTCGACGAGGCCATGGCCTATGCGCCCGCCGGCTGCGTCGATCACCAGAAGTACGCCGCGCTGCTCGATTGGTACAAATCGCCTATCACGGTCGACGAGGCCAATGAGTTTGAGGGCGTGCTCGAGGCTTCGCTCGAGCTCCGTAGCGCCGTGACCAAGGCCCTTGAGGATGCCCGTTCCGCTGGCACCTTCACCAAGAGCCAGCAGGTCCGCGTCAAGGCGGTCGTTCCCGCCGAGATGTACGCGCTGCTGACCGGTGACAAAGCCGTCGACCTGGCCGAGTTCTACATCGTCTCCGATGTTGAGCTGACCCAGGGCGACGAGCTTTCCGTTGCTATTGAGGCTGCCGAGGGCGAGTGCTGCGACCGTTGCTGGAACTATCGCACCACCGTCGGCGAGTACAACGGCCACGCGCATATCTGCAAGCGCTGCGCCGACGCTTTGTAGGTTACGGCGTTCGTAGAACGCCGTAACCTACCGACGCTGCGCGGGCCGCATTTGGACAATCTGACGTTCAATTTCAAGGGCGCGACCGAAAGGTCAGCGCCCTTTCATTTCACGTCACCTTGTCTCAAATGCGACCTGCTCGCTCATTTATGCTCTACCTGCGGTGTTTCCGTTCTTGGGAGATTTGTCGCTTCTTGCTTGCGTCAATGTATGATTATCTACTGCGTTAAACGGAATTCGATTGTTCTTGAGGGTAGGGGATTTCTTTGGGTCGTGGTGCGGATATGACGCCGCCTTTGCGTTGGCGGTTGGGTGTTGCTGGTGGGGTGGCGCTCGTTGTGCTTCTTGTTGACCAGCTGACCAAGCTTGCGGTTCGTGCCGTGGGCGATGCCCTGCATATGACCGTTATCCCCGGCGTGATCGATTTTCTGTTTGTCCGCAATATCGGAGCCGCCTTTAGTATGGGCGAGGGGCATGGCGTTGCTTTCGCCGTGCTGGCGCTTGCAGTTATCGTCGCCATTGCCGTGTACCTGGTTCGCGCGTCTCAGCTCGCTCGCCTAGAGGTCGTGGGCATGGCCATGGTTGCGGGCGGCGCCATCGGCAACGCGATCGATCGTCTTGCTGTCTCTTATACACATCTCCGA
>CABSMQ010000097.1:0-4932 GCA_902478965.1 uncultured Collinsella sp.
CCTGTCTCGTGGGCTCGGAGATGTGTATAAGAGACAGGCGCTGGGGCTCGGCAGTCATCTTCTCGGCAAGGGTAGTACCCGGGACCTTCTCGGTCACGAGCGCCCAGCCGTTGGCGTTCTCGAGCTGGGAAACCTCGAGCGCCTTGGGGCTGCGGATGCCGCACTCATTGATGCGGGCAAGATTCAAAGCCTCGTTGAACACGTCGGAGACAGGCTTGGTCTCGTTAAAGACCTTGACAATCTTGTCGCCCAGGTCGTAAACGACCTTGTTGCCACGGCGGACGAGCTCGGTCTTGGAATCGGGTAGCAGCATGGTTGCATCCTTTCAACGATGCGATAGAAGCGACGGCGGGGGTGTGTGAAACACCCGTGCACCCCCGCCGTTAAAAACCGTGCTAAAACTAGCAGACGGCGTAATCCTGGGGCTCGCGGCCGTAGTAGGCGTCCAGGTAGAGCTCCTTGATCTCGCTCATGAGCGGGTAGCGCGGGTTGGCGCCGGTGCACTGGTCGTTGAAAGCCTGCTCGGTCATTTCGTCGAGGGTGTCGAGGAAGTACTGCTCGTCAACACCGTAGTCGGCGATGGTCTTCTTGACGCCGATGAAGTCCTTGAGCTCTTCGAGCTTCGTGATGAAGTTCTCGAAGACCTCCTTGTCGTCCTTGCCCTCGATGCCGCAGTACTTGGCCATCTCGGCGTAGTTGTGCAGCGCGTTGGGGTAAGGATACTGGGAGAAGGTACCCATCTTGACGGGAGCCTCGGCGGCGTTGTAGCGCATGACGCGGGTCAGGATGACAGCGTTTGCGAGGCCGTGGGGCAGGTGATGGAAAGCGCCGAGCTTGTGGGCCATGGAGTGGTTGAGGCCCAGGAAGGCGTTGGCGAAGGCCATACCGGCCATGCAGGAGGCGTTGTGCATCTCCTCGCGGGCGTGCGGGTCCTTGGCGCCGTTCGTGAAGCTGGAGGGCAGGTTCTCGAAGACGAGCTTGGCAGCGCGCTCGGAGAGGCCCTTGGTGTAGTCGGAAGCCATGATGGAGACGTAGGACTCGATGGCGTGGGTCATGACGTCGATGCCGGAGGCAGCGGTCAGGCCGCGCGGGGCGGTCATGCAGTTGTCGGCGTCGACGATAGCCATGTTGGGGAGCAGCGCGTAGTCGGCGAGCGGCCACTTGATGCCGGTCTCCTTGTCGGTGATGATGGCGAACGGCGTGCACTCGGAGCCGGTACCCGAAGAGGTCGGGACGGCGACGAAGTAGGCCTTCTTGCCCATCTCGGGGAAGGTGAAGATACGCTTGCGGATGTCCATGAAGTCCATGGCCATGTCCTCAAACTTGCACTCGGGGTGCTCGTACATCATCCACATGATCTTGCCGGCGTCCATAGCGGAGCCACCGCCGACGGCGATGATGACGTCCGGCTCAAAGAGAGCCATCTGCTTGGCGCCGCGACGTGCGCACTGCAGCGACGGATCGGGCTCGACGTCGTAGAAGCAGTCGTGGGCGATGCCCATCTCGTCGAGCTTGGCCTCGATGGCGCGGGTGTTGCCATTCTTGAAGAGGAACTGGTCGGTGACGATGAAGGCGCGCTTCTTGCCCATGACGTTGCCCAGCTCGTCGAGGGCGACGGGCGTGGAACCCTTCTTGAAGTAGACCTTCTCGGGAGCGCGGAACCACAGCATGTTCTCACGGCGCTCGGCCACAGTCTTAACGTTGATCAAGTGCTTCACCCCAACGTTCTCGGAGACGGAGTTGCCGCCCCAGGAGCCGCAGCCCAGGGTCAGAGACGGCTTCATGCCAAAGTTGTACAGGTCACCGATGCCGCCGTGCGAGGACGGGGTGTTGATGACGATACGGCAGGCCTTCATGACGTGCTCGAACAGGCTGATCTTCTCGGCCTGAGCGGGGTGCACGTACAGAGAGGCGGTGTGGCCCGGGCCACCGGCGAGCACCAGGTGCTCGGCCTTGTCGACGGCCTCCTGGAAGTCCTTGGCGTGGTACATGGCCAGGACCGGGGAGAGCTTCTCGTGGGAGAACTCCTCCTTGGCGGGGTCGGTGGAGGTGACCTCGGCGATCAGGATCTTGGTCTTGGCGGGAACCTCGATGCCGGCGAGCTCGGCGATCTTGGCAGCGGCCATGCCGGGGATGCGGTGATCGAGAGCGCCGTTCTTGAACATGGCAGCACGCAGGGCCTCCATCTCGGCACCCTGCTTGACGAAGTAGCAGCCGCGCTTCTGGAACTCGGCCTTAACCTGGTCATAGATGCTGTCGATGACGGTCACGGACTGCTCGGAAGCGCAGATCATGCCGTTGTCGAAGGTCTTGGAGTGGATGATGGAGTTGACGGCGAGCAGCACGTCGGCGGTGTCGTCGATGACGACCGGGGTGTTACCGGCGCCAACGCCCAGGGCGGGCTTGCCCGAGGAGTAAGCGGCCTTGACCATGCCCGGGCCACCGGTGGCGAGGATGATGTCGACGTCGCGCATGACCATGTTGGTCAGCTCGATGGAGGGGACATCGACCCAGCCGATGATGCCCTCGGGGGCGCCGGCCTTGACGGCGGCGTCAAGCACGAGCTTGGCGGCGGCGATGGTGCACTTGGCGGCTGCCGGGTGCGGGGAGATGATGATGGCGTTGCGGGTCTTCAGGCAGATCAGCGTCTTGAAGATCGCGGTGGAGGTGGGGTTGGTCGTCGGGATGACGGCGCCCACGATGCCGATGGGCTCGGCGATCTTGGTGATGCCGTAAGCCTCGTCGCGCTCCAGGACACCACAGGTCTTGGTGTTCTTGTAAGCGTTGTAGATGTACTCTGCGGCGTAGTGGTTCTTGATGACCTTGTCCTCAAGAACGCCGCGGCCGGTCTCCTCGATGGCCATTTTCGCCAACGGGATACGAGCCTTGTTGGCGGCCATGGCGGCCTCATAGAAGATCTTGTCGACCTGCTCCTGCGTGTACGTAGCAAAAAGCGCCTGGGCCTCTCGCATCTGAGCGAGCTTAGCCTCAAGCGCCTCTACGTTGTCCACAATTGCGGGAGTAGTGTTTTCCGGTGACTTTTTCACCATTTGTGTCTCCTTGCGATCGGAGATTTACCCTACAAGATGCATGATAGCAAGAAATAATTCGGTGAACGGTCAGATTCCCGTAAAAGACAAACTAAAACGCTTCAATCAAATGAACCGTTTCAACTAAAACTATGCCCAATGCATCGCCCCGCTCATTGGGGACAGACTTACATGAGTGCTTCCACTCATTGGGGACAGACATCGATTTGCCATTTTGCCGTTCTGGGCCTGTTATTGCCGCTTATTGGATATAAATAGGTTGCAGGCTCAGCATTTCGCGTTGCTTCTCTCCTTTTAGGTGTTGCCTGAACAGTTTTGAAAGGAGAGATTATGCCCCGATGCGCCCGCCCCGTTTCGATCACCGGCTATTACCACGTCTTTGACCGTGGCAACTCTAAACAGATTATTTTTGAAGATGACTCCGACCGTTATCGTTTCTTATCGGATATCTCGGACAGGTTTGCGCGCCATGACGTGTCTGTGTTAGCTTGGTGCCTTATGGACAACCACTTCCATTTGATGATTGATGACCCATTTGACAACCTTTCAAAGGCAATGCAGTGCGCGCTGACGGCATATGCTAAGTATTTCAATGGGAAAACGGGGAGAACGGGACATCTGTTTGACAATCGCTATTCGCGGGTCGCGGGCGAGTCGGAGGTAGTGTCGAGAAAGTTGGTGTAGAGCCCCATCCGAAGCGAGTCGGCCCGGCGTCCTAGAATCTGGAATACGGTTGATATCCTATGCCGCCTCGACCCTGTCCGCAAGCTCGAGGCCGGACTCGAGCATCTTCCTGGCCTCCGCCTCAAGCCGCGCCCAATCGACGGGACCGTCGATTCCCCGAGTGCGACCGTCATCGTAGAGCTCGTTCATCCTCACCTCCGAGAAGTACCTGGACTCCTGCCATATCTCGTCCTGCTCGCACATGACCGCGCCCGCGAGCCGCACCAGCGAGCCCGTGGAGGGGAACACCTGCACGACGCGCGACCTGCGCTTTATCTCCCGGTTGGTCCTCTCCTGCACGTTGTTGGTGCGCAGGCGCTTCCAGTGGGTCGGCGGGAAGTCGAGGTAGGCCAGCGCGTCGGGCTCGGCCTCCTCCAGCACCGCCGCCGCCCTGGGGCAGCACCCCTCCAGCATGTCGCACGCCGCGTGGTACATGGCCGTCACGGTGGCGGCGTCGCGCCCGCGGAACACCTGCGACACGATCCTGCCCACGCGGCGCCTGAGCTGCCAGGAGCCGGCCTCGCGCATGCAGTCGCGCATGAGGTGGACCGCGCAGCGCTGCCACGCGGCGCCCTGGAAGACCTCGCCGAGCGCCCGGACGAGCCCCGGGTGGGCGTCCGAGACGACGAGCCGCACGCCCGCCGCCCCGCGCGAGCGGATAGCCCGCAGGAAGGCGAGCCACGAGTCGTAGGACTCGGTGTCGACCACGTCGACGCCCAGGACGCGCCTCCAGCCGCCCGCATCGCAGCCGATGGCGGTGACCACGGCGGTGGAGGCGACGCGCCCCTCGCGGCGGCACTTGACGTAGGTCGCGTCGAGCCAGACGTAGGGCACCGGCGAGCCGCCGAGCGGCCTTGCGCACAGGTCCTCGATGTCTGCGTCCAGGCTCGAGGCGATGGCGCTCACCTGGTCCTTCGAGAGTCTGGAGACGCCCATCTTCTCGGCCACCCTCTGCACCTTGCGGGTGCTGGTGCCCGTGGCGTACATCTCGGCCACGGCGGCCACGAGGGCGCGGTCGACGCGCTGGTAGCGCTCGAGCACGTCCTCGGGGAAGAAGCTGCCGGAGCGCAGCTTGGGGATGCGCAGCGTCAGCGTGCCGACGCAGGTGGCGAGCGACCTCTCGCGGTAGCCGTTTCGGCTGTTCCCCCCGCCACCGCAG
>CABSMQ010000098.1:0-4804 GCA_902478965.1 uncultured Collinsella sp.
CACTTCTAGCTTCGTCGGCAGCGTCAGATGTGTATAAGAGACAGGTCCATGCTCGTCAAATTCTGGATGGCCGCGTTCAACCGCGCACTGGGTAACCGCATCGACTCCGAAACGCTCATCGCCACGGCGCAGGACTCCAAAAACGACGTCATCACCTCGGGCTCGGTCTTGGTGGCGGCGCTTATTTCGCAGACGACCGGCTTTGATCTCGACGGCTGGGCAGGCCTGGGTGTGGGCATCTTCATCTGCATCAGCGGTCTGGGCCTGGTGCGCGACGCCATCAGCCCGTTGCTGGGGCAAGCGCCCGACCCCAAGCTCGTCCAGGCAATCCGCGACAAGATCATGTCCTATCCGCAGGTCTTGGGCACACACGACCTCATGGTGCACGACTACGGCCCCGGTCGTCAGTTTGCCAGCGCCCACGTGGAGATGCCCGGCGAGGGCGACGCGTTTGAGCACCACGAGATTCTGGACACCATCGAGCACGACATCAAGCGCCAGATGGGCATTGGTATCACGCTGCACTGCGACCCCATCGCGACAACCGGCGATGACTTGCGCGGCTGGGTCAAGCGCGGCGTCATGCAGATCGATCCCGCGCTCTCCATCCACGACCTGCACGAGCACGACGGGTTCGTTTCGTTTGACCTGGTGCGTCCCGACGGCTTTGACATATCCGACGAGGAGCTGCTGGAGCTCGTCACGCGCATCGTGCACGAGCGCCGACCCGATGCCTCATGCGTCGTTACGTTTGACTCGGGCTTTAGCTCGCCCGACCGTCCGGCCGAGCAGCTGTAGCCTGCTTAACAGCTAGTTTCCCTGCGCGCCCGAGATGCCGTTTTGCAGGGCGTTCCAGGCATCCGTCGCCAAGCCGCCCAAGTTCTGCGCGGTATCGCCCAGGTTTTGTGCCGTGTCGCCCAGCTCTTGCGCCTTGTCTCCCAACTCCTGTGCCTTGTTGCTCAAGTCCTCCAGCGTATTGGAGCTCGAGCTGTCGGTACCGCTTTGTCCGTCGGACGAGTTGCCCGAGCTGTTCTTGTGCGTGAGCTGAATTTCGAGGTTGCCGCTGTCGTTATAGTAGGCAGACGTCACGACCCAGTTGGCATCGACGACGGGCGTTGAGCCATCATCAGTCAGGACCACGGCATTCGAAAGATCGGCGCCGCGCGACTTGAGGAGCTTCTTGGCGTTGGACCAGTACTGCCCCGGAATATCGCTCAGATCGACGGTGCTAGACGAGGCGGACTCGGTTTGTTCGGCAGCGGTATCGGCCGTTGAACTCCCTCGCTTGTTGAGCATGCCCGACACGATGGCAAACACAACCGACAGCGCAAAGAAGATCGCCAGCACGATGAGGATCTTCTTGATCACGCTCGACGAACGCGACGGCTTCTTCTCCTCGTCCTCGCCATATTGCGGAATCGACTTGGGGTACTCGCGATACGGCTCGCGCGACTCGTAGCGAGGCTGCGCCGTGCGAGGCATATACGTCGTCTGCTGAGGCTGCGGAATGGGATTCTGCGGCAGGTCATCATAGGGATTCGGCGTCGAGGCGGCATAAGAATTCTGCGGCACGTAATCAAACGAGTCCGGAGCTGCGTTGCCATAGGGGCCTTGCGAAGATGCAGCGTAAGAATCCTGCGCCGTGTCGCCATAGCCCATAACCCGGGTGGGCTCGGCCGAAGGCTGCGTCGCGGCGGGGTCGGTATAACCGGGGTTGGGAACAACGCGGGTCGCATCGGCGCTATCGCCAGCCTGCGCGGAACCGTAGCCGCCCATCACGGTTGTCTTGTCCTGATCCATGCAACGATTCCTTTCCGTCGCGCGTGAGCCTCAAGTTATCCATGCATTCTACCCGCGCAAAAGCCTATGATGGGCAGAGTCCGTCGGTATCTACAAGACATGCGCGGTCCTAAGGATCAAAAAGCCCCGCCGGGCCTTGTGGGCACGGCGGGGCGGGCAAGCGGCTATGAGCAGCAGGCTTAGAACAGGCCGGTGATGTTGCCGTCGTTGTCGACGTCGATATTCTCGGCCGCGGGGACCTTGGGCAGGCCCGGCATGGTCAGAACACTGCCGGTCAGCGCGACCACAAAGTGGGCGCCGGCGGAAACCTTGAGCTCGCGCACCGTGATGCGGAAGTTCTCGGGAGCGCCCAGGGCCTTGGCGTTGTCGCTAAAGCTGTACTGCGTCTTGGCCACGCATACCGGCAGGTTGCCAAAGCCGTTCTCGCGCAGCTCGGCAAGCTGACGCTTGGCGGCCGGCGTAAAGTCAACGCCGTCGGCGCGGTAAACCTTGGTGGCAACAGCCTCGAGGGCGTCGGCCACATCGACGCCGTCCTCATAGGCAAACTTGAGCTCGCTCGGCTGCTCAATCAGACGCATGACCTCATCGGCAAGCTCGAGTGCGCCCTCGCCGCCCTTGGCCCAGACCTCGGAAAGCTTAACGTTAACGCCGAGCTTCTGGCACTCGGACTCGATGAGCGCAAGCTCGGCCTCGGTGTCCGTCGGGAAACGGTTGATGGCGACCACGCAGGGCAAACCATAAACGTTCTGGATGTTGTCGACGTGACGCAGCAGGTTGGGCATGCCAGCCTTGAGTGCCTCGAGGTTCTCCCCGTTGAGGTCGGCCTTGGCGACGCCACCGTTGTACTTCAGCGCACGAGCGGTCGCGACGACCACGACGGCGCTGGGGCGAACGCCCGTCATGCGGCACTTAATGTCGAGGAACTTCTCGGCACCCAGATCGGCACCAAAGCCGGCCTCGGTAATGGCAACATCGCCAAAGCGCATCGCCATACGCGTGGCCATGATAGAGTTGCAGCCGTGGGCAATGTTGGCGAAGGGACCGCCGTGGACAAATGCGGGCGTGCCCTCGAGCGTTTGCACCAGATTGGGCTTGAGCGCGTCCTTAAGCAACGCGGCCATGGCACCCTGGGCCTTAAGGTCGCGGGCACGGACAGGCTCGCCGGCAAAGCTGTAGCCGACGACGATCTCACCCAAGCGTTCCTTGAGGTCGCTGATGCTCGTAGACAGGCACAGGATTGCCATGACCTCGGAGGCGACGGTGATATCAAAGCCGTCCTCGCGCGGCACGCCCTGGGCCTTACCGCCAATGCCGTCGATGACGTGGCGCAGCTGACGGTCGTTCATATCGACGACGCGCTTCCAAGTGATGCGCTTAACGTCAATACCGAGCTGATTGCCCTGCTGGATGTGGTTATCAAGCATGGCGGCCAGCAGGTTGTTGGCAGCACCGATAGCGTGGAAGTCGCCGGTAAAGTGCAGGTTGATATCCTCCATGGGGATCACCTGAGCCCAGCCGCCACCGGCAGCACCGCCCTTAACGCCAAAGACAGGGCCGAGCGAAGGCTCGCGCAGGGCCACGGCACTCTTGACACCGCGGCGACGCAAGCCATCGGCCAGACCGATGGTCGTGGTGGTCTTGCCCTCGCCCGCAGGCGTTGGGTTGATAGCGGTCACGAGAACGAGCTTGGCCTGGTGATCAGTCGGCTCGTTGAGCAGTGAATAGTCGACCTTAGCCTTGTCGAAGCCGTACGGAATAAGGTGCTTAACGTCGACGCCGGCGTTCTTGGCCACCTCGGTAATAGGCAGCGGCGTGACAGAACGTGCGATTTCGATGTCAGTAGGCATGGGCGGTCCTTTCGTTACCGAATGAGAAAAAGACCAATTCAGCATAGCACGGGCGCGCAACAGTAAAACACCCATAACCGATGAACGGCGATATGTTTACCCGATGCCCAGCGATAGCCCAACAGCCCGCCAAAACAAAGCGCCCTAAACGGTAGGTTCAATCCCCAGGTGCTCAAAGGTGCGAAGGGTTGCCTGACGGCCCTGCGGCGTACGAATCATCAACCCGCACTGCAGCAAATAGGGCTCATAGACATCCTCGAGCGTGCCCGGGTCCTCGCCCACCGCGCTGGCAAGGGTCGTAAGTCCCACGGCACGACCGGAGAACGTCTTGGCAAGCGTCTCCAAGATACGAATATCCATCCAGTCCAGACCGAGCTCGTCGATCTCGAAGAACTCGAGCGCCTGGCGACAGATATCGAGCTCGATGGGGCCGTTGCCGCGCACCTGCGCATAGTCGCGCACGCGCTTGAGCAAGCGGTTGGCAAGACGTGGCGTGCCGCGCGAACGCGAGCCGATCTCGAGTGCACTGGGATGGTCGATCGTCACGCCCAGGATAGTCGCCGAGCGCGTCACAATCTGCGCGAGCTCCTCGACCGTGTAGTAATCCAGGCGATACGAAATGCCAAAGCGGTCGCGCAACGGGCCGGTCAACATGCCTGAGCGGGTCGTTGCCGCTACCAGCGTAAACTTGGGAATATCCAGGCGAATCGAGCGCGCCGCCGGACCCTTGCCAATCACGATATCGAGGGCAAAGTCCTCCATCGCGGGGTACAGGACCTCCTCGACCGAACGGTTGAGGCGGTGGATCTCGTCGATAAACAGCACATCACCCGGCTGCAAGTTAGTAAGGATGGCCGCCAGGTCGCCCGTGCGCGCGATGGCAGGGCCACTCGTGGTCTTGATCTGAGCGCCCAGCTCGTTGGCGATAACGGTGGCCAGCGTGGTCTTGCCCAGACCCGGAGGACCCGAGAAAATCACGTGGTCGAGCGTCTCGCCACGGCTCTGCGCCGCTTCGATCAACACGCGCAGGCTCTGCTTGATGTGCTCCTGGCCGCAGTAGTCGTCCAGGCGCTGGGGGCGCAAAGTGCGGTCGACATCGAGGTCCTCGGCCGTCAGCTCCGCTGTCTCTTATACACATCTGACGCTGCCGACGAAGC
>CABSMQ010000099.1:0-4431 GCA_902478965.1 uncultured Collinsella sp.
AGATGTGTATAAGAGACAGACGTAGGGCTCACCAGAATGCCGTCGACATTGAGTGCGGCGGCCGAGCGGAAAATCGCGCCCACGTTCGTGTGGTCGACAATACCCTCGAGCACGCATACGCGCACCGGTCGCTCACCCGCCGCCTCGACGACGCCGCCCAAGAACTCATCAACCGGAATCTGACGCGGGCGACGGAACGCCGCGAGCGCGCCGCGCGTCACGTTAAAGCCCGTCAGCTGCTCCATGAGTTCCATGGAAGCCACGAACACAGGAACCGGACCTGCGCCCTCGCGCACAACCAGGCGCTCAAACAGCGGCATCATCTGGTCGAGCCAGCGTTCGCCCAAAAGAAAGCTCACCGGCTCATATCCGGCGCGAACCGCGCGCTCGATAACCTTGGCACTCTCGGCGATAAAGATGCCCTTTTGCGGCTCTAGCACGCAGCGCAGTTCACGCTCGGTCAGTCGCACGTAGGCATCGAGCCGCTCGTCCTCGAGCGAATCAATTCGCAGAACCTCAACGGCATCAGTCATAGCAGCCTGCCCGCACCCTTCTTTACAGCACATCTATACCAAACGAGGCGACGCTAAGCGCCGCCCCATACATTCAATCAACCCGATAATACCGTTCACGCCAGGCGATTTACGCCTCAACGCGACGATACGTCACGAACTCATAATCGACACCCTCGTCGCCCTCGCCCGAGACAATCGTGACAACACCGCCACGCCGCGCAATCTCCCACGCGGGATCGGCGTCCAAGTCGGGAAAGTACGTGTCCACGGCATGGGTGCAATGGTTGTGCGTGACCTCGGCCTCGGCGCAATACGGCAAAAACTGCCGATACACCTCGCCGCCACCAATCACCCAGGCAACGGGCTCATCGGAAACCGCGGCGAGCGCCTCGTCGATACTATGCACCACGTCGACGCCCTCGGGGGCAAAGCTCTCGTCGCGGGTAAGCACGATATTGCGGCGGTTCTTGAGCGGACGCCCGCCGGGAAAACTCAGCAGGGTCTTGCGTCCCATAATGACCGGGCACCCCTTGGTACACGCCACAAAATGGCGCATATCGGCGCGATTGGACACGACCATGTCGCCCTCGCAACCAATGCCCCAGTCATCGCACACGGCGACAATAGCAGAAAGCTTACACGTCATGCGCGTCACCTACACCGCAATGGGGATGTTCTTAACCTGCGGGCCGTGCTCATAGCCCTCAACGATCAGATCATCGGTCGTAAACGCATAGAAATCATGCACATCGGGGTTGAGCGTTACCTTGGGAGCCGCAAACTGCGGACGCTCGATAAGCTCGCGGACGATATCGACATGACGGTCGTAGATATGGGCGTCGGCGATCACGTGCAGCAGCTCGCCGGGAATCATATCGACGGACTGCGCGACCATCATCAGCAAAATGGCATACTGGCACACGTTCCAGTTGTTCGCGGCCAAAATGTCCTGGCTGCGCTGATTGAGAATCATGTTGAGTGTGGGCTTATCGTCCTGCGGGCGCTGCGTGACGTTATAGGTCACGCTGTACGCGCACGGATACAGGTGCATCTCGGACAGGTCGCTAAACACATACGTGTTGGTCATGATGCGGCGACTGTACGGTGTGTGCTTAAGATCGTACAGCACTCGGTCCATCTGGTCGAAATCGCCCTCGGCATAATGGCTCTTCTGGCCAATCTGGTACCCGTAGGCCTTGCCGATGGAACCAGTCTCGTCGGCCCACTCATCCCAAATATGGCTGTTGAGGTCATGGACGTTATTGGACTTCTTTTGATAGATCCACAAAATCTCGTCCATCGCAGACTTAAGCGCCGTGCGGCGCAGGGTGAGCGCAGGGAACTCCTCGCGCAGGTCGTAGCGCGCCGTAACGCCAAAGTTTTTAATGGTATAGGCAGGGGTGCCGTCCTCCCACACCGGACGGACCTTTTGGCCCTCGGTGGTGGTGCCATGGTCCAGAATGTCGCGGCACATGGCTACAAACTGTTGATCAGCCTTGCTCATTGACCCTCCTGTCAGTCGTCTATAAGCGATTTTTATTGTAGCCCAGGCGCACGCGGCCCCACAGCCCAAACATAACCCCTCATTTTCTGACATATGCCAGGAATTACTTGCGCAAATCCGCACGTTCGCTATTCTATTGTTGACATATGTCAGATTTGGAGAGTGTATGGCAGGAAGACACGAAAAATTGCGCCGCGTTGGGATCATCCCCGAATACCGCGGCTTTACCCCCGACGGCCTAGCCAGTGGAGACGCCATCGACATGACGATCGACGAACTCGAGGTGCTGCGCCTGTGCGACCTGGAAGGCCTTAACCAAGAGGCAGTCGCACAGCAGATGGGCATCGCGCGTGCCACGGTGGCGGCTATTTGCAGCCGAGCGCATCGCAAGGTGGCAAACGCGCTGGTAAATGGTCGGGCGCTCATCATCGAGGGCGGCAATATCGCATACTCCCCCATCACCACGACAACGGCCGCATGGCCAGCAAAGGAGGTCGGCACCATGAGGGTGGCAACGACGTACGACAACGGCAACATCTTTATGCACTTTGGTCGCAGCGAGCAGTTCAAGATCTACGACATCCAGGATGGCAAGGTGCTCAACGAGCAGGTCGTAGGCACCGGCGGCACCGGTCACGGCGCCCTGGCGGGCCTGCTCGCCAACGGTGGCGTCGACACGCTCATCTGCGGCGGTATCGGCGGCGGCGCTATCAACGCGCTTGCTCAAGCCGGCATCACGGTATATGCAGGTGCCCAAGGCAACTGCGACGCTTGCGTCGAGGCACTTATCTCCGGCACGCTCGCACAGAACGGCGAGGCCACGTGCAGCTGCCACGGCCATGACCACGAGCACGCCTATGAGCACGGCGAATCCTGTGGTTGCCACGGCCATCACGAGCACGAGGGCCACGAGGACTGCGGCTGCCACTAACGGCACGGTACCGCGAACTCGGGGCGCGACACTGAACGCAACCCAACAATCAATGCCAACAACAAAGGCCACCCTGTAGCTACCGAGTGGCCTTTGCCAAATCAAGCTGGAATTACAGCACTATTTCTTATTGCGCATCTGCGCTTCCATCTGACGCAGCAGGTCCATATCGGACTTAGGACCGCCCATTCCCAGGCCGCCCATGCCGCCCAGGCCCATGGCATCCAGACCGGGAATATTGGGCATGCGCATCTTTTTGCCCTTCTTACCCTTCTTGCCCTTCTTGCCACCGGCCTGTGCCTGATTGGCCATCGAGCGCATGCGGCCCATCATCTTGTTCATCTCGCCCCACTGCTTCATAAGGCTATTGACCTCGGTGGGAGTCACGCCGGCGCCCTTGGCGATACGGGCGCGGCGCTGGCCGTTGATGATGGAGGGACGCAGGCGCTCCTCCTTGGTCATCGACATGATGATGGCCTCGTTCTTATCGAAGATGCCCTCGTCCAGGTTGCCACCCATCTGGTTGAGCGCGCGCTGGCCGCCGGGAAGCATGCCCAAGATGCCCTTCATGCCGCCCATCTTCTTGACGGCTTTCATCTGGTCGAGCATGTCGTTCATGGTAAAGCCCTCGCGCAGCATGCGCTCGGCAGCCTCAAGCTGCTCTGCGTCGGCCGCCTCCTGGGCTTTCTCAATAATGCCGACAACGTCGCCCATGCCCAAGATTCGCTTGGCCATACGATCGGGATAAAACGGCTCAAGCGAATCGGGTTTCTCGCCCATGCTCACGAACTTGATGGGCTTACCGGTCACCTGGCGCACAGAAAGCGCTCCGCCGCCACGAGCATCGCCGTCGAGCTTGGAGATGATCACGCCGTCAAAGTCGGTGCGCTCGGCGAAGGTCGAGACGACGTTGACGATATCCTGGCCGGTCATGGCATCGACGACCATCAGCACCTGATCGGGCTTGACGGCCTTCTTGATGTCCACGGCCTCCTGCATCATCTGCTCGTCGATCTGCAGACGACCGGCGGTATCGACGATGACCACGTCGCGCAGGTGGTCGACGGCCTCCTGGATGGCGCCCTTGGCGATATCGACCGGGTGCGCGCCGTCACCGCGAAAGACCGGAACGCCGATCTCTCCGCCAAGCGTGGCCAGCTGGTCGGCAGCGGCGGGACGGTAGACGTCGCACGCGGCGAGCAGAGGCGAGCGGCCCTGCTTCTTGAGCTGGTAGGCCAGCTTAACGGCCGCCGTAGTCTTACCGGAACCCTGCAGGCCCACGAGCATGATGACATTGGGAATGCGGTTGCTAAAGACGAGCTTGCTCTCGGTGGAACCGAGCATCTCGGTGAGCTCGTCGAGCACGATCTTGACGACGTTTTGCGCCGGCGACAACGACTCCATGACCTCTGCGGTCATGCAGCGTTCCTTGGTCCTGTCTCTTATACACATCTCCGAGCCCACGAGACAGGCAGAAATCT
>CABSMQ010000100.1:0-4162 GCA_902478965.1 uncultured Collinsella sp.
CGTGGGCTCGGAGATGTGTATAAGAGACAGCCGCTACGGCAAGGTGTTCCCCGAGGTCGACGCGCTGCTGTCCGAAACCCCGCTGCTGCCCGGCCTGGACGGTCGCAAGATGAGCAAGAGCTACGGCAACGCCATCAACATCTCGATGACCGCCGAGGAGACGGCCAAGCGCATCAAGAAGAGCCAGACCGACTCCGTGCGCATGATCACGTTCGATCCCGAGAACCGCCCCGGCGTGTCCGGCCTGCTTTCGACGGCCGCCATCTGCACCGGCCGTTCCGAGGTCGAGATTGCCGAGGAGATCGGTATGGGCGGCTCCGGCCAGCTCAAGAAGTACGTGACCGAGGCCGTCAACGAGTACTTCGCACCGATCCGCGAGCGTCGCCAGCGCTACGAGAACGATCTGGACTATGTGAAGGACGTCCTGCACGAGGGCAACCGTCGCGCCAACGAGATCGCCGATCAGACCCTGGCCGAGGTTCAGGACGCCATGGGCATGGTGTACTAGGCCGATCTGCTGACTTGAGCTTTCGATTGCTATAGGGCGGGCGCTACGGCGTCCGCCTTTTTTGGAGCGGACCGCTTCGGCTCCGTCCATCGCACTCCCCCGACAAACAGGAACAGGCCCGCCGGCAGTCAGTTGCCGGCGGGCCTGTTCCCGAAGTACACCGTTGAATCGCACAGAGGGGAGGAATGCGAATCAAACTCAACAGGGCAGGCTTTTCATCGCCTATTGCCTGCTCCGTTGCTGAATACAATATAGTTCACCGTGGTTTACTTTGCAGCATCAATATTCGCCGCCATAGCTTCTCCATAAGTTAGCCCCGGTAAACCTGCAACAGAAAACCACCACAAAGGGGACAGGCACCTTTGTGGTGGTTCTGGCCACGGCAGAGCTGTTAGAGTCCGGCAGGCCAACGACAGACGGCCAGGTCGACGTGCATGTCGTCCTTAAACGCCACACCCTCCCCCATTAAGAGCTCGCGTTGAGTATCGGCCCCGCCAAAGGCAAAGCCCTCGCAAATGCGGCCGTCGGCAAATACCACGCGATGACAGGGAATTTGGCCAGGGCGTGGGTTGCTGTGCAGCGCATACCCCACGTACCGCGCACTTCGTGGACGACCGGCAAGCAGCGCCACCTGACCATACGTGGCGACCATCCCCTCGGGGATCTGCTCGACCACCTCGTACACCCGTTCGAAAAAGCCCTCAGACGCCATTGCTCGCTCCCTTCCACCCTGAAAAGCATAAACCACCGCAAAGGGGACAGGCACCTTTGTGGTGGTTTATGGCAGGTCGGTTAGTTGGCGGGCTGGAAGAAGGCTACGGCTACGGCGCCAGGGCCTACGTGGGTGCCGATGGTGGCGCCAATGGTGTGAACGGGCAGTTCGCCCTCGGTATGACCAGCCCACAGTGCCGCGCTGTCCTCGATATACTTCTTGAGCACCGCATCCGAAAGGCCCGTATAGCCGAGCGCCAGCGGCATGGAAAAGTCGATGCCGCCCGCTTTTTCGACCTTTTGGTTCAGCAGATTGCGGCCGTTCTTGGAACCGCGCGCCTTACCCAGCTGCACGATCAGACCGTCCTCGACAGCCACCACGGGCTTTACGTTGAGCAGCGTGCCCACGGCGCCGGCCGCAGCAGACAGACGTCCGCCGCGCACCAGGTACTCCAGCGTCTCGAGCAGGCCGATGACGACCACACGGTCGCGCACGGCCTCGACGGCCGCCGCGATCTGAGCTGCACTACGGCCCTCATCCACCAGGCGCAGGGCATACTCGACCATGACACGCTCGCCCAGAGTGACGTTATTGCTATCCACCACGTAAACGTCGCCGCCCGGCGCCTCGGCAAGTGCGGTACGGGCACTCTGATTGGTGCCTGATAGCTTGGCGCCCACGGTAATAATCACAGCCTCATCGCCGGCTTCACGAACCTTGGCAATCGCCTGCGAAAACGCGTACGGGTTGACCTGGCCGGTCTTGGGCAGCTCATCGCGCTCCACGAGCATCTCGTAAAAGCGCTGGTGATCGATATCGATGCCATCCATGTACACATCGGTGCCAAAGGTGACGGACAGCGGCAAAACGGCCAGTGCTGGGTGCTCGACCGGCGACATATCGCTTGCGGAATCGGTAATAATGCGGACGGACATAGCGAATCCTTTCTTGCGCAGGTCCCGCGCAGGGAATTTTGACAGCAAGGCCCCGGCACGGTATACGCGCTCAAACAGGACTATGCAGTTGCTAATTGGAAGCAAAAGCCTTGGCGGCTCTACATCTCGCGCAGGGTGTTGAGAATCGTGCGCAGCGACGCATACATCTGCTCGCGCTGCTCCACACCCATAGCCTTACCGGTGGTATCGAGCACCTCGCGAATGATGCGGTCCGCCTCGCTCATGCTCTCGCCGCCCAGAGCGGTCAGGCGCACCGGAGCACGATACTTAACGGCGGCATCGCCCGAATCATCGACCTCGACGTAGCCACCCTCCTCCAGATGCGCGAGCGTACGCGAGACGGCGGCGCGGGTCACGCCTGCCATGCGAGCCAGGTCGGCGCCAGTCAGGCCGTCCTTGCTGCGCTCAAGATAGTACAGGCACATAACGTCGGAGCCCTTGAGGCCCAGCCTTGCGCCCTCGGATGTCTTAATGCGCTGAATCTCCTTGTAGAGCCCGCTGATCAGTCCGACAAAGTCCTCGAAACGTGTCTCGTCGTTCTGTTGCATGGGAGACGACCGCCTTTCGCTTGCATAATGCTAACGGGTAAACATCTTAACCGTACCCAGCGGCCGCCAGCCCTGCACGCCTCATTTGTTAACTCATCAACATAAAAACCACCACAAAGGGGACAAGCACCATTGTGGTGGTTTTGACCGTCGAGTTTGATCCGCAGACTTCGCTACAGCTCCACGCAAGGATTGTCGCGGGTCACAAGCGTCTTAACGACAACCGTCGCTCCCAGATAGCGCTCGAGCAGCTCGGCTAAGCGATCGATCGCGGCCTGGCAATCCCCCATCCGTTCGGGCTCAACACATTCAATCGCCAAAAACGCGTCGGCCGAATTATCGGACAGCGCCGTGCGAACGCCGTCGCGCCAGTTCCAGCAGCGGCACACAGCGCCCGCATCGTCGATGTAGGCGAGCTCGCCGGGCAGCGTCGGATCGTCCGCCTCCTCGCCAAGCGGCAAGAACGCATCGCCACCGTCGGTCACCTTCAAGCGAAGGTCTCCCTCGATCGCATGCAGATCCTCGCCCCCCACGGGCAGCGCGTAGGTCAGCGACACCGTGTTGTAAATATCCACCGCGGGCGTAATGTGGCCCACCGGCTTGCCTTTGAGCACGCGTTTGAGCAAGTTCTCGATCGAGCAGCGCGCGCCTTTCTTGGTCTTGAACAAACGATAGGCCTCGCGCCATGCCTTGACCGGTGCGTTCTCGCTGATAGTGTCGCTGGTCAGATGACGCTCCGCATCGATATTGGCGCGGTCGAGCAACGCCGCAATCGCATCCACGTCCTCTTGAGGAATCTGAGCCGTGGGCTTCATGCCCTCCACGACCACAACACCGACCGCTGCCTGCGGAAACAGCTCCCAGAATGAATCCTCGGCAATAAAGCTCTTCATACGCTCTCCCTTCATTGTGCGCGCCCGAGTGAGGGCGCCTAAACAAAAAGCGCCCTTACAACGGCCACCTTCAAAGTCCTACGGTGCCGTCACAAGAACGCTTGCGCTGTCCCCATCCGGAGAAGGGGACGATATGTCAGGCGTATTGTAACCCGAGTCATCCACGCGAGCAAAACCACCACAAAGGTGCCTGTCCCCTTTGTGGTGGATATGGACTCACGGCGAAGCTAGTGGCGGAGTCCCAGCAGGCCGCGGCCGCGATGACGGGCGTCGGCGTGTACTTGAGCGTGCGGACCGGCGGCTTTGACGGACTCGGGCAGGTGCGAGTACTTCTTCTCGAAGTTCTCCTCGAACATCACCGCCAGGTTGTGCGCGGCCTCGTCATAGCGCGCGGTGCTCTGCCAGTATTGGCGCGGCACCAGGATGCCATCGGGCACGCCGTGGCACGTCGTGGGAATGTCGACGTTAAAGATGTCGTCGTGCAAGAACTCGCTGTCCTCGATCTGTCTCTTATACACATCTGACGCTGCCGACGAAGCTAGAAG
>CABSMQ010000101.1:0-4081 GCA_902478965.1 uncultured Collinsella sp.
GGCATCAAAGAGAGCACCGAGCTGCTCTCGGGCGCGCGCGATAACGTCCACGACCTGTCGATGTTTGTCGACGGCCGCACCGACGTCGCCGAGGAGGCCGCCAAGCTCCTGGCGACCTTCGACCCCGCCGACGACGTAATCGTGTGCACCGACCTGTTTGGCGGCAGCGTCAACAACGAGTTCACCAAGATCGTCCAGACGCGCCCCAACACCTACCTGGTTGCCAACATGAATCTGCCGCTGCTGATCCAGCTGCTCTTTTCGGACCAGGAGGCTCCCGCCGATCAGGTTATCCGCGAGATCCTCGCGGCTGACGACACGCGCGTCAAGTTTGTCAACGACCTGCTGACCGATGCGGATGACGAGGAAGAGTTCTAGTCACCGCCTGCTATTAATGGGGCCGGGTTTCCGGCATGAGACCTTTGGGGGTCAATCATGATTCAACTGCTTCGCGTCGACCATCGTCTGCTTCATGGCCAGGTGGCCGTCTCTTGGGTCCAGGGCTTGGGCTCCGACTGCATCTTCTGCGTTGGCGACAAGGTTGCCAACGATCCCGTCTGGAAGACTACGCTCAAGATGGGAAAGCCGGCCAACGTCAAGCTCGTCATCAAGGACATGGAGCACGCCATCGAGGCCATCAACTCCGGTGTTACCGATAAGTACAAGATGATCATCTGCGTCGCCAGCATCGCCGAGGCCAAGCAGCTTGTCGACGGCTGCCCGCAGATCACCTCCATCAACCTGGGCAACACCAAGTCCAAGGACGAGCAGCGTCCCGATGCCCGTAAGATCTCCCGCCAGATCTTTGTGACTGCTGCCGAGGAAGAGGACATTCGCGAGCTCGTCGGCCGCGGTGTCGAGGTCGAGATTCGCGCTCTGGCCGACGACCCCAAGGTCGATGCCCTAAGCGCCCTCTAATTGGGAACCACGGGCGGCGCGCACGGCGCCGCCCCTATTCGTGGGCGTACCGGATAAACGCTTTACCCGTTACCCCCCATCTACCGTTCACCGGGAGTACACGCCCGTTGAGCGATTGGTATTAAATAGTTTTCGCATGACTATATAATTGGTATCAAATCATTTGCACCGGTTTAGGTGTTAACAGCACACCGGTACAAGCTGGATCTGTCTGGGCGATTGTCGGCATGGAAAAGGGCGCGCTGACAAGTCGGGAATCGCCGCGCGGATCCAAGAGGGATCAAAGGGAGGAACAATGCTTGTTCAAGCGATCCTCATCGGACTTATCGCTGCCTTCGGTAAGCTCGATTATCAGCTCGGTACGCTCTATGCGTTCCGCCCGATCGTTCTGTGCCCGCTCGTCGGCATAGTCCTCGGGGACCTGCAGTCCGGCCTCGCCATCGGTGCGAGCCTCGAGCTGCTCTTCATGGGTTCTATCTCCATCGGCGCTTACGTGCCGCCCGATGAGTGTATTGGCGGTGTGCTCGCCTGCGCCTTCGCTATTCAGCTGGGTCAGAGCACCGAGGCCGCTATCGCGCTCGCGATGCCCATCGCCACTCTGTGCCTGGCCATTAAGAACGTCGTCAACGCCGGTATGCCCCTTCTGGTCGACCGTGCCGACGTCTTTGCCAGCAAGGGTAACCTCAAGGGTATCTACGCTATGCACTGGATTATCGGTCTCGTGATTGTCGTCCTGGCCTTTATCCTGTGCTCGGTCTCCTTCTATCTGGGTGCCGACGCTGTTCAGGGCCTGCTCGACTTCATCCCGACGTTCGTCCTCGATGGCTTTGGCGTCGCAGCCAACATCCTGCCTGCCATGGGTTTCGCCATGCTCGGCCGTCTGGTGCTTACCAAGCAGCTCGTGCCGTTCTACTTCCTGGGCTTCCTGCTGTGCTCCTATGCCAACGTGCCCGTCCTCGGCGTCGCCCTGATCGCAATCATCATCGGCATCGACAAGTACGACCTGCTGGGCCTTGGTGGCGCCCAGTCCCAGCTTTCTGTGGAAGGGGATGAGGACGATGACTTCTAATTCCGAGAACCAGATTACTCGCTCCGACCTCATTAAGAGCGCCGTGAACACCGGCGCCCTGGGCATGGAATTCTCCTGGACCTACTACAAGCAGATGAACATTGCCTTCTGCCTGATGGTCGCCAACATGCTCAAGAAGATCTATGCCGGCCGCCCCGATGATTACGCCGAGGCCCTGCACCGTCACAGCGCATTCTTCAACATCACCCCGCAGCTCGCTCCCTTCGTGGGTGGCATCGCGATGGCCATGGAAGAAAAGGTCGCTCGTGGCGAGGTTGAGCCCGAGAGCGTCAACGACATCAAGGCCGCCCTCATGGGTCCGCTTTCCGGCCTGGGTGACTCCTTCTTCCTGTCCACCCTGCGCGTCGTCGCCGCTGCCGTGGGCATCAGCCTGTGCCAGGCCGGCAACGTCTTTGGCCCCATCGCCTTCCTGCTCGTCTACAACATCCCGGCGTTCCTGATTCGTATCTTTGGCGCTATCAAGGGTTATGAGCTAGGCATTGGCTTCCTCGACGAGGCTCAGAAGACCGGCCTGATGCAAAAGATCATGGCCTGCGTCGGCATTGTCGGCGTTATGGTCGTCGGCGCCATGAGCAAGGACATGTTCTGGGCTTCGTTGCCCATCGCCATCGGTCAGGGCGACTCCGCCCAGACTCTCCAGGACATCCTGGACGGCATCATGCCCGGTATGCTCGGTATGGCCGCCTTCTGGCTCTACTACTGGCTGCTCTCCAAGAAGATCAACCCGATGGTCCTGATCCTCTGCACCATGGTCGTGGGCATCATCGGCGCTTACTTTGGCGTGCTTGCCTAATATGTTCGAATCGCGCTTCCATCGCGTCTAACGGTTGCGTCGATCTTTGGGGGGCTTGTCGCATCTGCGGCGGCCCCCTGTTTTTTTAAACTCCGTACGAAAGGGGAGGGCTATGGTCGTACCCGAGCTTTCGCTCATGAACATCAACCATCGTTACTACAGCATCGAGACGTTTTTTAAGGCTGCAGGTGAGGCCGGCTATCGCAATATCGAGCTGTGGACCGGCTCGATGCACCTGTATGTGGATTGCCATGAGCACGATTCGGTGGATAAGATTCGCGATCTTGCCGCCCAATACGGTATCAAGATCGTGTGCGTGTGCCCCGAGCAGAACAACCCCAAGCCGTGGAACGTCGCGGTGCGCGGTGAGGCGGGCCAAAAACGCATCCTCTCGTACTTTAAGAATGTGATCGACGTTGCCGTTGAGTTGGGCGTGCCGCAGATTCTGGTGACGAGTGGTTGGGCCTATCTGGACGAGCCAGCTGAGGACGCCTGGTCCCGCAGCGTCGCCATGCTGCGCTCGGTGTGCGACTACGCTGACACACGCGGTATTCGCGTCGCGCTCGAGGCACTGCAGCCGTCGGAGTCCGTGCTGGTCAATACGGCACAGGATGTCGCGCGCATCCTCGAGGCGGTCGATCGCCCCAACCTGAAGGCATGTATCGACTTTGGCGCCATGGAAGTTGCCGGCGACACAATCGACGGCTACTTTGAGGTTTTGGGCGACAAGATCGTTCACACCCACTTTGTCGATGTGGGCGGCGGCACGACGCATCTTGCCTGGGGCGACGGCGAGCGTGATATGCGTGCCGACCTCGAGGCACTCATGCGCCACGGCTATACGGGCTATGTCTCGGCCGAGACGTGTGACGGCCGCTACTATCAGGATCCGTCCAAGGCGACGACTCAGGTTATCGAGATGTATCGCCGTGTGACAGCGGAGATGGAAGCCGAATAACTAAACTGCGCGGTTGCGCCGGAAACGCTTGGGCGGGTCTGGCGCAACGCTTTTATAGCTGGCGAGTTGTGGGGAGCCCGTTGGCAGTAGCGCTCGAAATAGACAACTATTGGCGTTGTAATACCACTCGGGCGAGGAAACCGACCGTTCGCCGCAAATCTCCGTGAGTTTGGATTGGTATTAAATAACAAGCAATCGTATGGCTATAATTGGTATCAGCAAGAAGCGCGATGTATAGAATTGCGCACATGTGATGGGAGGACACACATGAAGGAGACCGAGAAGATCGAGATCATGCACTTCGACCAGGAGGGCTACCTCG
>CABSMQ010000102.1:0-3941 GCA_902478965.1 uncultured Collinsella sp.
TGTGTATAAGAGACAGTACTTCTTATAGTGGCTGAGCACCTCGCGGATCGTGTCGCCCATGTAGGGCTCGAGCTCCTCGAGCTGCTGCGACAGCACGCCAAAGCGCACTGTCTGGCCAATCTTCACGCGGCCGCGCGTGGGCGCAATTTTGCCCTGGATCACGTCGAGCAGCGTCGACTTGCCAGCGCCATTCTCGCCCAAAAGACCATAGCGGTCGCCCGCACCAATGAGCCAGGTCACGTCGGAGAGTACCTGCTTGGGCGCGCCATCGGCATCCGCATAGCCGGCGTCCACGTCGACCACATCGATAACCTGCTTGCCTAGGCGGCTCACGGCGAGGCGCTTGAGCTCCAGCTCGTCACGCACGGGCGGCACGTCGGCGATCAGCTCACGAGCGGCATCCACGCGAAACTTGGGCTTGGTGGAACGAGCCTGGGCACCGCGGCTCAGCCACGCGAGCTCCTTGCGCGCCATGTTGCGACGGCGCTCCTCGGTAACGGCGGCCATGCGGTCGCGCTCCACGCGCTGCAGGATATATGCGGAGTAGCCGCCCTCGAAGGGATCGACCTGGCCGTCATGGACCTCCCACATACTGGTGCAGACCTCGTCCAAGAACCAGCGGTCGTGCGTGACCACGAGCATCGCGCCCTGGCCGCGCTGCCAGCGGGCCTTTAAGTGACGCGCGAGCCAGTTGATGGTGCGCATGTCCAGGTGATTGGTGGGCTCGTCGAGCATGAGCACGTCATAGTCGCCGATCAGCAGGCGCGCGAGGTCCACGCGACGGCGCTGGCCGCCCGAAAGCTCGCCCACCGTGCCCTCCCAGGGCACATCGCTAATAAGGCCAGCCAGAATCTGGCGCGTACGCGGACTCGACGCCCACTCATACTCGGGCGTGTCGCCCACGACGGCATGATGCACGGTGTCGGTATCGACCAGGTTGTCCTTTTGGCCGAGCAATCCGATCGTCGTGTCGCGGCGGTGCGTCACGCGGCCGTCGTCGGGCTCCAACGTGCCGGCGAGCACGCTCAGCAGCGTCGACTTACCGTCGCCGTTTTTACCGACAATACCAATACGGTCGCCCTCGCCCACGCCGAGCGTAACGCTATCGAAAATATGCTTGGTGGGAAACTCTAGGCTGACGGAATCGCATCCCAAAAGAATCGCCATATGCCCTGCTCCTTCGTAGAAATTCAACGTTGTCCATGATAGCAGCGAGCCCCACCCCAAACCACCACGAAGGCGCCTGTCCCCTTTGTGGCGGTCGTTTCGGTCGCAGAACAAAAAGGCGGGCCATCTCCCACAAGAGATGACCCGCCTCTCCAATCAGTCCCGCGGCAACCGTGGCCGCCGCGGGCCTCAAGCATGTCCCGGACTAGGAGAACATGCCGGTGAGGTAATCATTCAGCCGCTTATCCTTGGGCCGTTGGAAAATCTCGTCGGTCTCGTCGTACTCGACCATATCGCCCATGTAGAAGAACGCCGTGCGGTTGGACACGCGCGACGCCTGCTCCATGTTGTGCGTCACGATGACGATGGCGCGCTCGGCCACAATCGACGACATAAGGTCCTCGATCGCCAACGTCGAGATGGGGTCGAGCGCCGAGCAGGGCTCGTCGAACAAGATCACGTCGGGGTTGAGCGCCAGCGTGCGCGCGATGCACAGGCGCTGCTGCTGGCCGCCCGAAAGCGCGTAGGCGCTCTTGTCGAGCTTGTCCTTGACCTCGTCCCACAGCACCGCGCCGCGCAAGCTCTCCTCGACCATGCGGTCGAGCTCGTCGCGGTCGGTGATGCCATGGCGCTTGAGCGCAAACGTGATGTTGTCGCGAATGGACTTGCGGAACGGGTTGGGCTGCTGGAACACCATGCCAATGGAGCGACGCAGCTCGTAGGTGTTTTCGGTCTTGGTGTTCACGTTGCGCCCGCGGTAGTTGATCTCGCCCTCCACGCGGCAGCCGCGAATCTCGCGATTCATAAGGTTGAGGCTGCGCAAGAAAGTCGACTTACCGCAGCCCGAAGGCCCGATGAGCGCCGTGATCTCGCCCTTGTGGAAGTCGAGCGACGTATTGTGCAGTGCATGGTGGTCGCCATAGTACACGTTGACGTCCTTGGTGGAGAGCACGACCTCGTCGCTCACGGCCTTGCCGCTCACGCGCACGCGCTTCTCGCTCTCCCCCACGCTCGACAGGAAGTCCTGGGTGTCGGACGATGCCGCTTCGGTTGCGGGCGTTGCTTTCATCTCGCTCATTCGGCCGTCATCTTCCTTGCCAGTTGCTTGCCCACGATACGGGCGACTACATTAAACAGCAGCACGCAGATCATCAGCAGCGCCGCGGTGCCCCAGACGATCTGCTGAGCCTCGGGGCTGCCCTCGCCGTAAATCTTGTAGATGTGCACAGCGAGCGACTCACCGGAGCGGAACACGTTCCAGGCGCAGGTGGGGCTCGACAGGTTAAAGCTCAAGAAGTTCAGGCGAACCGGCGAGCTCATGCCCGAGGTAAAGAGCAGTGCCGCGGCCTCGCCAAACACACGGCCGGCCGAAAGCACGGTGCCGGTCACGATGGCGGGCATGGCCTCGGGGATTAGGATATGCAGCGTGGCCTCCCAACGGGTGAGGCCCATGGCCAGGCACGCATCGCGCTGGGCCTGCGGCACGTCCTCGAGCGCCTGCTGAATCACGCGCACCAGGATGGGGATGTTGAACACGGTGAGCGCGACGGCGCCGGAGATGATGGAGTACTTCCAGCCCAGCTGCACCGAGAACACCAGAAAGCCGAACATGCCGACGACGATCGAAGGCAGCGAGGACAGCGTCTCGATGGCGGTGGAAGCGATGTCGCGGATAGGGCCGTTCGGCGCGTACTCAACCAGGAAGACCGCTCCGCCCAGGCTGATGGGTACCGAGATGACCAGAGTGATCAGCAACAGGTAGAACGAGTCGAACAGCTGGTAGAGCACGCCGCCCTGGGTTCCGTTGGCGCGCGCGGGCTGCGTGAGAAATCCCGGCTGGAACAGCGTCGAGATGCCCTCAAACAGGATATAGGCCACCATGGAGACGACGACGAGCATGACGGTGGCGACGATCGCCGTCAGCACGCCCGTGGCGATGCGGTCCTGCTTTTGGACGCGCCCGAGTCTCGCCTCGTCGATATGGATGCGCGTGCTAGCCACGAGCCTTCGCCCCCTTGCGGCCGATAAGATGGATGATCAGGATGAAGATGAGGCTCATGCCCATCAGCAGCAGACCGAGCGCCCACAGAACGTCGTCCTGGGCCGAACCCTCGGCATAGACCGCCATGGACGTGGTGAGCGTGGTGGTGATGGTGGACGCCGGCGATAGCAGCGACGTCGGCATGGCCTCGATACCGCCGATGACCATGCGCACGGCGAGCGTCTCGCCAAAGGCGCGGGTCATGCCAAGGATGACCGCGGTCATGAGCGACGGCATGGTGGACTTGAGCACCACGTGCCAGATGGTCTGCCAGCGGGTGTAGCCCAGCGCGAGCGAGCCCTGACGGTAGCTCTCGGGCACGGCGCGCAGGCCATCGACCGAAAGCGTGGTCATGGTCGGCAGAATCATGACAGCCAGCACGATGGCGCCGGGCAAGATACCCAGACCCGTGCTCACGTGGAAAACGCTCTTCATAAGACGGACGACCACGTGAAAGCCGATCAGGCCAAAGACGACCGAGGGAATGCCGGTCAAAAGCTCAATAAGCGGCTGAAAGACCTTGGAACCAAACTTAGGGCTAATCTCGACCGCAAAGATAGCAGAGCCGATGGCGATGGGCAGCGCGATGAGCGTGGAGAGCACCATGACCGCAAACGAGGTGACGATCAGGGGCAGGGCGCCGGTATAGGGCAGGCCGTTTACGGCTGTGTTGGCCAGGTCCCACTTGGTGCTGTCTCTTATACACATCTCCGAGCCCACGAGACAGGCAGAA
>CABSMQ010000103.1:0-3918 GCA_902478965.1 uncultured Collinsella sp.
CGCTCAGATGAAAAGCTGTTCGGAAATCATTACAGAATGGTTACTGTGTGTATAACCACTCATGACCTTTCCAATTTATGGAAAAAACGACTCAACAGTCTCCGTAAACTAACTGACATGCTTCGCGATCAGCGAAATAAGGTTTTCGCCCATAGCGACATGGAAGCACTGAAATATGATGAGCTTGTTAGGCGACTTCCTTTAACTTACGGCGAAATTCAAAAACTAATCGACTTCGCACTCGATCTGACAATCGAATTATTTGCAAAAATTACTGGCATTGAAAAAGATCGATTGCCCAAGAACTACAACGATATACAAGGCCTCCTAAAATATGCGGAGGTTGGCATGGAGGCTGTTGAGCAGCATTTGGGTAATCTATAGGATTCAAGCGCCTGCAAGTAGTTAAGCATGCGAGCGCTTGAATCTGAAGACGATCCTTGACATAAAGTCCGACTTTCGCACAATGACGGTTTTCCATGCCAAAAAGACACTGAAGTGTGAGGTGGTTCAAATCTCAGTAATACAAATAATCAGCAGTTCAGGTCTTATGGGAATAATTCAATTCGCATCACGTTGCATCTAAGCGGCTGTTTATACTTGGATATAAACACTAAGGAGGCAGCAATGCTTTGGAGCTATGTTCAGCTAGATGACGGCACTCAGTTTGCCTACTCAGAAACACGAGACGACGGGACCGTTCGCGTAGCCGTCGAGCGCCCGGTTGATTTTGGTTTTGACCATGCAGAATGCTTTCTACCTGCGGTCAAATGGTTTAACGTCGAAGGATTTTCTACTGACGAACTGGATTTTTTGACCGAGTTCGTTAGATCAAACGCTCCGTTTATCTTCGAGCTTGCAGAACGGCAAAAAGCTGGACCGGCGGTGGCATAATGCCTCGAATTCTTGTTTTTGGACAGTATGTTCTGTTCTTTTGGATCGCGGAAAACGGAGAACCCGTTCACATCCATGTAGGGGTAAAGAGGGCGGCTGCTAACTCGACTAAGTTTTGGCTCACTAAAAATGGCGGATGCACACTTGCGAACAACGAGAGCAAGATTCCGGCTAAGGATCTCAGGGATCTTTCAAAACTAATCACCATGAACCATCGATACATTTGTGACAAGTGGCGCGAAACCTTTGGTGATGATTCCCTGACATTCTATTGCTAAACCGCAATTGAACCATGATCACGCTTGTCGACATATCCGCTGTCGGCTCTCGCGTGTTACCTCGCCACGACGTTCATGAGGCATATCTATTTGGATCCTTCGCTCGTGGCGAGCAAACACCCGAAAGCGATATCGACTTGCGTCTAGTCTGCGACGACACGATGACGTTCGGCACGCTATATGAACTTTCGCTTGAGCTCGAGATGGAACTTGGGCGAAAGATTGACATAATCACCAACCCACCAGAGCTCATGCGCCCAGCCTTCCGCAAAAACCTCGAGCAGGATGAGGTGCGACTATATGAAGCGACGTAAACGGAACTTGAGCTAACGAGCATGGTTGCGAGGTTTCTAGGCACGGCTTGCATCGCTTCTCCTTCATTTATATGCTTGTTTTAGAGTTTGGCCGTAAGGCGCGACCAACGAAATCAAAAGAAGGCCTACCGAGAAGATCTTGGTCGCAGAGCACGACCAACGCAATCTAAAAAATGCTCGCCGAGAAGACGCTTTCGATCGTTCTGGTTGGAGGCGTCTCTTTTTCATACGATATCGAGCCTGCAGTGGAGCCTGGAATAGAGTCGACGATTGTTTTTCGTAAACGAGTATCGCTCTAGCGATAGTATGTTAAGCTATCGTTAGAGCGATACCAATTAGGAGGCTCACATGGTACTATGGCATGGATCTCAGAAGATTATTGAGGTTCCCCAGTTTGGCCTGGGGAAAGTCCATAACGACTATGGACAGGGATTCTATTGCACAGAGAGCCTTGATCTTGCAAGGGAATGGGCGTGTTCGGGAGACGCTGTTAGCGCCGGAATAATTTAGCCAAATATAGTCGGCCGAGATTGACCAATCCCGGCCGACCCATTTTAGCCAACACGCCCGCATCTATGACTTTCCTATCGCTTCCCTACATCCCCTCGGGCTGGATCCCCCTCACCTTCACCGCCTGGGGGACGGCCTCCACCGAGTAGGTGTCGAGCTCCCTGCCGCGGTAGCTCGGGCCCCGCATCACGAACACCGACGCCTTGTCGAACAGCCTGTCGAGGGCGCAGAGGAGCGTGTCGTCGCCCGTGAAGAACTCATCCCACCCGCTCGGGGCGATGTTGCTCGTGAGGACCATCGCGTTCGGCCCCTCCTTCTCGTAGCGCCTGTCGACGACATCGAAGAACAGGTCGGTGCACGGCCTGTCGTAGACGCATCTCCCCACCTCGTCCACGATGAGGCACGACGGCTTGACGAGCGAGGAGACGACCCGCGAGGTGTTTCCCCGCTGGACGGCCTTCTGGAACCTGTCCCTGAGCTCGGTCGCCTTTATGTAGTAGGTCTTGAGCCCCCGCATGCAGCACTCGCGCCCGTAGGCCTGCGCGAGGTGCGTCTTCCCTATGCCGCCGGGCCCGACAAAGGCGACGTTGCGGTGCGCGTAGAGGTCGGCCAGCGACGGGAGCTTGCCCAGCGCGCCCGCGTCCCGGCCCTGGATCCTGGAGAAGTCGAAGCCCTCGAAGGTCTTGGGCTCGCGCCTGGGCAGCCTGCTCAGCCTCAGCAGCGTCTCGATGGAGGCGAGCCTCCTCTTCTCCGCAAGGTAGGAGAAGGTGGCGGCCACGGCGGCCATCTCCCCGTCGCCGAGGTCGAGGTCCGAGGCGAGGGTCGCGAGCTCCTCCGCCCCGACGGCGATCCCGAGCCTCGACGCGGCGTCGCTCGCGAGCTCGTAGGGGCTCGCCCCCGCGCCCGCCATCATTCGGCCCTCCCGAAGTCGAACCTCTCGAAACCGGGTTTCGTCCTGGGCGGGGCGATTTGCTCGACCACGGTCCCGACCGGCTGGGTCGGCAGCTCCTCGGGCTGCGCCGGCGATGTCTCCCACTGCCCCTCGCACCAGCTGTCGGCGCCGGTGCCGACGGCGTGGGCGACGAGCTCGCGGGAGAGGTCGTCGCTGTATATGTGCACCACGCGCCCCTCCCGGTTCACCCTGCACTCGCGGCGGACGTACCGGTAGGGCACGCCGTAGCGGTGCCCCTCGAAGCTCACGAAGCCGTCGAAGGAGATCTTCCGGCGCGGGCACAGGTACCGCTCGACCTCGGCCGTGACCTCGAGCGGCCTGGTGTTCGCCGAGCACGCCGCCTCGTGCTCGCGCATCGGGACGCATGCCGCCGCGCGCCGCCAGCGGCCTCCCTGCTCGGCGCACCAGAGGGCGGCCTCCCGGTTGAGGGCGTCAAGGTCGGTGAAGGACCTTCCCGCGAGGAAGTTCCCCTTCACGAAGCGGACGAGCCTCTCCACCTTGCCCTTCGTATAGGGGTGGCGCGGCCTGCACAGCCTGGTGCGGAAGCCGACGACGCCCATGAACTCGGCGTAGTCGGCCTGCCAGACGGGCCGGCCGTCGGCATCGCGGCGGACGACCACGCTCTTCATGTTGTCGGTGAGCACGGTCGCGGGCACGCCCAGCGCCGAGAACGCGTGCAGCATCCCGATGAGGAGGTTCTCCTGGCGCGCGTTCGGGAAGAACTCGACGTGGGCGCCCCCGCAATGGTGGCAGACCATGGCGAAGCAGGCGATCCGCGCCCGCTCCCCGCCGGGGCGCTCGACCGCGACGAAGCCCCAGTCCATCTGGTAGGCCTCTCCGGGCGCCGTCCTGAAGCGCTGGCCGCGGCAGCCCTGCGGGGCCGCCTGCCGCCTCTTCGCGGGCACGAGGTCCCGGTGCGCGGCGATGTAGGTCTTCACCGTTGTGAGGCCGCCGGCGTAGCCCTGGCTCT
>CABSMQ010000104.1:0-3763 GCA_902478965.1 uncultured Collinsella sp.
TCAGATGTGTATAAGAGACAGATATTATCCATACACGATAAAGCTCGCGGCGCATAGGGTGCCGCGACCAACATTTTTCGTTTCCCATCATTGGAGGAAGCATGAGCTACACGCAGAAAGTTCTCGACGAGCTCAAGGCCCGCTATCCCGAGCAGCCTGAGTTCATCCAGGCCGCGACCGAGATCCTCGGCACCATCCAGCCGGCTCTCGACGCCCATCCCGAGTACGAGGAGGCCGCCCTGCTTGAGCGCCTCGTCGAGCCCGAGCGCATCGTTATGTTCCGTGTCCCCTGGGTCGACGACCAGGGCAAGGTTCAGGTCAACCGCGGCTACCGCGTCGAGTTCAACTCTGCCATTGGACCCTACAAGGGCGGCCTGCGCTTTAACCCGACGGTCACCCTGGGTATGCTCAAGTTCCTGGGCCTGGAGCAAATCCTCAAGAACAGCCTGACCACCCTTCCCATGGGCGGCGGCAAGGGCGGCTCCGACTTTGACCCCAAGGGCAAGTCCAACAACGAGATCATGCACTTCTGCCAGTCCTTCATGACCGAGCTCTATCGCCACATCGGCCCCAACACCGACGTTCCCGCCGGCGACCTGGGCGTTGGCGGCCGCGAGGTTGCCTACCTGTTCGGTCAGTACAAGCGCCTGACCAACGAGTGGACCGGCGTCCTTACCGGCAAGGGCCTCTCCTTTGGCGGCTCGCTCGCCCGTACCGAGGCCACCGGTTACGGTCTGGCCTACTTTGTGGACGAGTACCTCAAGAGCCGCGGTGACTCCTTCGAGGGCAAGAACGTCGTCGTTCACGGCTCCGGCAACGTCGCTATCTACGCGGTCCAGAAGGTCACTCAGCTCGGCGGCAAGGTGCTCGCCTGCTCCGATACCCACGGCTGGGTCGAGTATCCCGACGGCATCGACTACACCGTGCTCGAGCATATCTACAACAAGAAGCGCTCTGGCCACGACAAGGGCGTTACGCTCGCCATGTACGTTGACGAGAAGCCCAACGCCGTGTGGCACGAGGGCGACGGCCGCGGCGTGTGGCAGCTTCCCTGCGATATCGCGCTGCCCTGCGCTCGCGAGAACACGCTGCTGCTCGAGGACGCCCAGGCACTCGTCGCCAACGGCTGCAAGGTGGTCGGCGAGGGCGCGAACATGCCCACGACCATCGAGGCCACGACTTACTTCCAGGAGAACGGCGTCGCCTTTATGCCCGGTAAGGCTGCCAACGCCGGTGGCGTGCTCGTGTCCGGCCTGGAGATGAGCCAGAACGCCGAGCACCTGTCCTGGACCTTCGAGGAGGTCGACGGCAAGCTCGAGCAGCTCATGCGCGGCATGTTCCACAACGTGGACGACACCGCCAAGGAGTACGGCCAGGAGGGCAACTTTGTCATGGGCGCCAACATCGCCGGCTTCCTGAAGGTCGCCGACGCCATGCTCGCCCAGGGCGTCTGCTAAATCTTCGCTCGACATAGCATGCGATGAGGCTCCCAGCCATTCCGGCTGGGAGCCTTTTCTATCCCGGAGGACTCCTCATAACTTGCGGTGATATACGGACTGTTTAGCGTCCCAGAACGGCTAATCAGTCCGTATATCACCGCAAGTTATGGATGGGTGGGTGGATTTTGTCCTAAAACGGTGTGCGGCCCCTCGTTTGGTACACTTAAAAGTACTGGACAAGTGAAGAGATGGGGGAGAACGTGCTCAAGTTCGGTACCTACGTCCGTGTTGGAAACGCGGCCGAAGCCTATGAGCTCTTACAGAAGAACCGCAACAACAAGATTGTGGGCGGCGGCATCTGGATGCGCCTGGGTTCGCGTCGCGTGGCGACGGCGATTGACCTTTCGGCCTGCGGACTCGATCAGATCGAGGAGACCGAGACCGAGCTTCGCATCGGCGCCATGTGCACCCTGCGCCAGCTCGAGCGCCATGCCGAGCTCAACGCGCTTGTCAACAACGTCTTTGAGTTTGCCGTCCACGATATCGTGGGCGTGCAGCTGCGCAATACCGCCACGGTGGGCGGCAGCATTTATGGCCGCTTTGGCTTCTCGGACGTGCTCTCCGCCTTCCTCGCGCTCGATTCCTATGTTGAGCTGACGGGCGCCGGCCGCGTGCCGCTCGCCGAGTTCGTCGATATGGGCTACGTGCGCGACGTTATCGAGCACGTGGTGGTCGTTAAGCACGATTACCGCGCAAGCTATGAGGCCGTGCGCAAGGCCGCGACCGACTTCCCCTCCTTAAACGTCACCGCTGCCTGGTGGAACAACAGCTGGCATGTCACCGTGGGTGCCCGTCCGCTGCGCGCAACCCTGCTGCAGGGCGAGGCATGCGGTCTGGTGAACGAGCAGCCTTCCGAGGACGAGCTTCGCGCCCTGGCCGCATCCGTGCGCGCGCTGAGCTACGGCACCAACCTTTGGGGCTCGGCCGACTACCGTCTCCGCATCTCGGCCCCGCTCGCCATCCAAGCCGTGCGCCGCGCCGCCGGCATCGAGCTTTCTGCCGCGCTTGCCCGCGAGCTCGAGACCGTGCAGGTCCCCAAGTTTGCCACGGACGAGTATTCCTGCCGCCGCGTGCCCGGCGTCGATTCTAGCGAGGTGCGCTAATGGCTGCCAAACTCATCGATCTTTCCTTTACGCTCAACGGCCGTAAGGTCAAGGTTCAGATTGCCCCCGACACCATGCTCTTTGCGCTGCTGCGCGAGCAGGGCTGCGCGTCGGTGCGCTGTGCCTGCGAGACCACCAACTGCGGCCTGTGCACAGTGTGGCTCGACGGCGACCCGGTGCTGAGCTGCTCGGTTCCCGCCGCGCGCGTCGAGGGCCGCTCCATCACTACGCTCGAGGGCCTCAAGGCCGAGTCTGAGGCGCTCGCCCGCGCAATGGCTGCCGAAGGCGCCGAGCAGTGTGGTTTTTGCGCTCCCGGCCTCATCATGAACGTGCTGGCGCTCGCCCGTGCCGCCAAGGAGGACCCGAGCCTCGTCGCCACGCGCGAGGAGCTCTCGCGCCAGCTCGCCGGCAACCTCTGCCGCTGCAGCGGCTATGAGAGCCAGCTGCGCGCCATCGTCCGCTTCCTCAACGAGTCTGGCGTGCAGGTGGGCTTCGAGATGCCCGAGCTGCCCGTCAACGACACCAGCTGCGACGGCGTCTCCTACAAGCAGATCACCCACAAGCAGCCCAAGAAGGACTCGAAGGCGCTGCTCGAGGGTCGTCCCGTCTACACGGGCGACATGGTGCCCGCCGGCGCCCTGATCGTTAAGCTCAAGCGCAGCCCCTATGCCCGCGCCAAGATCCGCTCCATCGATACGTCGCGCGCCCTGAAGGTGCCCGGCGTCGTGGGCGTCTACACCTACGAGGACGTGCCCAAGCGCCGCTTTACCATCGCCGGCCAGAGCTATCCGCAGCCGAGTCCCTACGACCGCCTGATTCTCGAGAACCTCGTCCGTTACCAAAACGAGGAGGTGGCGATCGTCGCCGCCGAGACTGAGGAGGCTGCCGACAAGGCGCTCAAACTCATTAAGGTCGACTATGAGGTGCTTGAGCCGCTGCTCGACTTTACCAAGGCACTCGATAACGACATCGTGGTTCACCCCGAGGGCGACGTGACCTTTATGTTCCCGCAGGGCGGCGACGTGCCCCGCAACCTGGTGTGCAGCGGTACCAGCGATTTTGGCAACCTCGACGAGGCATTCGCCCAGAGTGACATCGTCTTTGAGCGCACCTACACCAGCCAGGCCACGCAGACCGCGCCCATGGAAACCTTCCGCGCCT
>CABSMQ010000105.1:0-3235 GCA_902478965.1 uncultured Collinsella sp.
TCTACACTTCTAGCTTCGTCGGCAGCGTCAGATGTGTATAAGAGACAGGGGCAGCCAGCTCCTCGCGCTCGCGACGGGCCTCTTCCTGGGCCTCGCGACGAGCCTTCTCGGCGCGGAGCTCCTCCAACTCGGCGCGCTCCTCGGCAGACAGTGGTTGGGACTCAAGCTCGGCCATGGTATAGCCCTTTCTTTTAAAAAAAGCCGCCGACACAATGTCAGCGGCTTATCAAATCCAAGGGTGGAGACGAAGGGAGTCGAACCCTCGGCCTCTGCCATGCGACGGCAGCGCTCTCCCAACTGAGCTACGTCCCCAGGACAAGTCGATATTTTACCTACGGCTCGCCAACTGTCAACGCCCAATAACCAGTCTTTTTGGGACGGGGCCATTTTGACTACCTTTCGAGCAAGCATTCCACTCGATGATTTTTTAATCCCCATCCCAGAAAAATCATCGGCGAACGCACTACTTTGCGCTGGTGAGGACGCCGGTGGTGTCGAAGGCCGGGGTAAAGCTCTCGTCTACCGCGCCACCTTCTTGCCAGAACATCGTCGTAAAGCCCAGGTCATCGGCATGGTCGAGCACCTGCTCGTACTCCTCGCGCGTCACGGCGCGTGCCAACTCGCCGCCTTGCTCGCGCATGAGCGCATTGGGCGTGTACTGGTTCATGACCGAGATCGGCACATCGCCCACCGTCTGCCACACCAGGTCCAGCACTCGACACGAATCGTCTGCATGTCCCGGCAGCACCAGGTGACGCACGATCATGCCGCGCTTCATGAGCCCGTCCTCGTCCACCAGCTCTCCCCCGCGGCGCTCGATCTCGCGCGCCATCTGGGCCAGGCCCGACACGGCCACACGCGGATAGTCCTGAATATGAGAGAGCGACTGTGCAAGCCCTGCATCGGCATATTTAAAGTCGGTAAGCCACACGTCGACCAGATCGCCGAGCGCCGCCACGGCACTCGCGCGCTCATATCCGCTTGTGTTGTAGACGATGGGGATGACCAGCCCGCGCGCCCGTGCCGCGGCAATCGCAGCCGGCAGCAGATGCGCGTAGTGCGTCGCCGTCACCAAATTAATATTGTTGGCGCCCTGGTCCTGAAGTTCCAACATAATCTCGACCAGACGCTCGGGCGAAATCTCAAGCCCAAAATTTCCCGTCGAGATCTCGTGGTTCTGGCAATAGACGCATTTGAGCGAGCAGCCGCTAAAGAAGATCGTGCCCGAACCGGCCTCGCCCGAGATAGGCGGCTCCTCCCACATATGAAGCGCCGCGCGGGCCACCTTGAGCGTGTCATTAGCACCGCACACGCCGTGCGCGCCCTCATCGCGCGCCGCACCGCAACGGCGCGGACACAAATGGCAGGCGGGCGAAAAAAGTTCGGTCAACGACGTCGGCATAAAAACATGCTCCAAAACAACGATTCAGCAGCTCAAACGCAAAAGGACCAGCCGCACAGACGGCTCGAGCCCAAGGCGCCGTAATCGTCCGACACGATTTTTGTAATGTCAAGACTAGAATCCACAAAGTGCCGCTTTATGATGTAGGTATTCCGCCCCCCGCGGAGCAACTGGGTGAACCGTCGCGTTTATTTAGGGAGCCCACACAGTCGTACCTAGTACAGGTATCCTTCGTTGTTAAGGACGCTGGAACAGTCGATGAGGGCACCCACCTGTTTTAGGTGGGTTCATTTTCGTAACGTGGGGGGTGGTTTTCTTTTGCCGAAAATCGCCATTGCAAATCCCACCAAGATCCCCAAAAGGCACCAGACAGAGCCCCACTATCACCCCAATATCTGGTAAGCACGTGATTCTCGCCCCGTGCAATTCCTTACACCCCCCTTAGTCGAGTATCATGGGTCAGCTATACCCTTTGCGGCATGGCATCCTTTGACCTTTTCCTTCGACGCTTGGCGGTTTATCGATTCATGGCTTCCTCCACGAGCTTCATACCGTACCTTTGCGTGGCAGTCGCGGCTTTTATCACGACCTTCCTTGCGGTGCCCCTGGTCAAGCGCTTGGCAATCAAGCTCGACGCCGTCGACTATCCTTCCAAGCGCCGCATCAACACTAAGCCCATCCCGCGCATGGGCGGCACGGCGGTCTTTTTGGGCCTCGTCGTCGCCTGCATCGTGCAGATCCTAGGCACCTGGTACCTGGGCTGGCCGCCCGTATTGGTGCCCCACCCCCGTCTGCACATCAGCTACCCCATACTGGCGCTTTCTTTTACCGTCATCTTTGCGACCGGCGCGATCGACGACATCTACCAGCTCAAGCCCAAGCAAAAGCTCGCCGGTCAGGTCCTCGCCGCGCTCATCGCCTGCGTGGGCGGCCTGCGCATCGGCGTCATCGTCAACCCGTTTGCCCCCGGCGAGATCATGCTCGGCTGGCTCGCCTACCCCATCACCGTGATCTACCTGGTGGCGTTCACCAACATCATCAACCTTATCGACGGCCTCGACGGCCTGGCCACAGGCATCTGCGGCATCGCGTCGTTCACCATGTTTTCGGTCGCCGTGCTCTCGGGCCGCATCGACGCCGCCGCGCTCTCCATCGCGCTCTTTGGCTCGTGCCTCGCCTTCTTGCACTATAACTTCAACCCCGCGAGCATCTTCTTGGGTGACTCGGGGTCGCTACTTCTGGGCTTTGCGCTGGGTTCCATCTCGCTGCTCAACGTGAGCCGCACCGCCGCGCTCACCTCGCTCATCATCCCGCTCATCGTAGCCGGCGTGCCCATCATCGACACGTTTAGCGCCATCGTGCGCCGCAAGCGCGCCCACATTAGCATTGGACAGGCCGACAAGGGCCACATCCACCACCGCCTCATTCAAGAGGGCTACAACCAAAAGCAGGCCGTACTGCTCATCTACGCCTGGTGCATCATGCTTTCGGCCGGCGCCGCCGCCATCAATCAGGTCGATGTCCCCATGCGCGTGCTCATCTTTACCGTGCTCGCCATTGGCTCGGCGGCCTTCGCCAAGCACCTGCACCTGTTTGAACCTGTGCTACGTCACCATTACAACAAGCGCACACACGAAGACGAGTTGGTAACCCCCGACGACCCCGCTTTTAAGCAGGAGGAACAAGCGGCCGAGGAGCGCAAAGAAGAGCAGCGCCACCACGAGCTCTAGGGCAAGCTGCCGAGGATGCGCCCAGGTGCCGCTGGCCAAGCGCAGCCGAGCCGCACCCATCGCACAAGCCACCCCGCTCCCGTCCCTCGCCTACTTACGCCCC
>CABSMQ010000106.1:0-3221 GCA_902478965.1 uncultured Collinsella sp.
TCTGCCTGTCTCGTGGGCTCGGAGATGTGTATAAGAGACAGTTCATGTGGTTCCTGGTGAAGATCATAAGGGCAAGGAGCATCCCCAGGGCGCCGCCCGCTACGGCGAACAGGGTCAAGATCCTGCCGTCCATGAGGCCGGTATCCTCGTCCTGGTTGTAACGGGCTATCGCGTAGTCGATCGCGAAGAGAATGAACGTGAGGGCATTAATGCCCGCAAGATAGATAACGAAGGGGTGAACGCCCTGGACAGCACCGCCCAGGGCAGATAGTGCCTGCTCCATAAGAAGAACTCCTTCCCGAACAACATGCCGCCATTATACAGGTAGATTGAACGCCCGATGCGCCTGTTTCCATTGATGCTCCGGGTATGGCGAGAAGAGCCTTTCCGCGGCCCAAACCGCATGGCCAGCCGCAGGCCGCGCTAACCTCTCGCGCCGTTCGTCTGCTTTCGCTCGTCCGAAATTACAACCGCAGCAGGCCGTGTCCAACGGATGGATACCATTTACCCGGGTGCATCTGGGGCAACGGGCCGGCAGGCCCTCGAAAGGTCGCTCGCAGAACACGCAACATCAAACACGAAAGAAGAGACGAACGACAGATGCCGGACCCCGGACGACAGCACCGCGGAAGACGAGCATTCCGAACACAACTGAACGAACTTCGATCCTAGGCAGGCGCCCGCACGGGCGCCTTTTGCTTTTCGGGGACTTAGCTGCCAGCTAAGGCGTACGGCTCATGGCCGTTTCGTGAAGGCCCGACCAGCTCGACCCACCTCGACCCATCTCCGCTCCTGTCGGGCGTGTCAATCGCCGTCAGGCGGTTCAATCGTCGCGCAGACGTAAACGCACACAGGACCGCGCAGACGTATCGCGCGGAAAGATTGGAGGCAACCATGGCGCACGCTACGAAATGCGCCGCGCCCGAGGGCAACCGGGGCCGCGACGAGTGGATGACGGTGATCGAGATGCAGGAGTACATGGGGGCGAGCCGGAGTAAGGCATACGACCTCATCTGGCCGGGAGAGATCGACTCGTACAGGCTCGGAAGGAAGCTCCTGGTTTCGAGGGCGTCGGTGGACGCCTACATCGAGTCGAGGGGCGGCAGGAAATGACGACGGCGACCGCCCCGGGAGCCGCCCGCGGCCGGGCACGCGAGGGAGCCTCGAGACGAAAGGAGCTCGAGGACGACCATGACCAAGAGCATTAGCAGGAGCCAGGTGAGGCTCATCGCATCGACCAACGCGATATTCGGCGCCGACGAGGCGTGCGCGATGCTGCGCATCAGCCGCGACGCCATGTACCGGCTCACCAATATGCCTCAAACATGCTGGAACTGCCACAAGGCCATCAAGCCACAACACAAAGGAAGTGCGCTTCTCGTTGCTCCACACTGTTCTTTAATAGGGGAGAACGAAAAGCAATCAACAGCAAAGCGCCGGGGCCACCGATGGCTATATGGAAGGAAAATGCCTATTTTCGATTCCAAAGGTCGGCATCACTGGTAGGCATATCATCATCCTCGAATTCGCCAAGGTAGGTGTAATGGTGATAGCGTTCCCCATCATACTCGTACCCAGTGTAGTCATAACCTCTCTGAGTAACCCCTTGATAAGGCTTGAACTCCGCCTCAGCCTCTTCTTTGGTGTAGTGGTCAGCATCGAACCAAACGCCCTCGGTCTTATCATCGCCCCAGCCGAGCTTTTTGCCCTTGAATACGTGTCTCATGGTATCCACACTTTCACTAATGACTCCCGTTTAGGCTATTGTAGCACTCTCCCATTCAGCTCGTTCGTCTTTTCGGCATATCCAACCAACTGTCTTGTCTTCAGATGCCCCGACGTCCCCACGGCGTCCATCCCCGTCGTCGCGAAGCTGATGCCCGAGCTTCATTTGGCCCCATTTCCGCTCATAAGTACCTTGAGGCTACGGAACGTGCCCGAAGCGATAACACCGCTCAACGACAACTCCCGCGAAGTGACGGCTGTGGCCTCCTTCAGCGCCGAACGCGAGTTGAACGCGTGTTACATTCGCGCCGTGCGCCACAACGCGCTCATGCCATCCACCGGCGCAAGCGCCAAGAACCCGTAAAACCAACAGCTCGTGCACGGCCACGAACCCGCGCCCACGTCGCCTCCGCTTACGACGAGCCTAGCTTGCTTGGCGGGCATCCACCCAAGACACGCATTGGACGGCGTTGCACCAACAGCAAGCAATAACCCAGAGGCGCTCCTCATTTGCATTATGCCTAATGAAGAGCGCCTCTATTTGGGTTTAAATGCAATATGCGATAACGAAACCCCCGAAGTCAGTACTCATTTCCGACGTCTATGAACACCAGCCAATCGATACTCAAAACGTCGTGAGTACAATTTGAGTACCAACCTGAGCGATCCCTTGCGAGCAAAAGCAATCTGCCGGTCAGCATTAATTTGAAATGAATTGATGGCGTTGCTTCGGTAATTGAAAGCACTTTAAAACGTACCAGTAAACAATTATCCCAGCTAAACAGCTTGAGAGATTGCGTAGCTGGCTTGTATATACCATATACACCACAGTCCGCAGACACCCATGGCATGTAAATAAAAAAAAGAGGGAGGCTGTTTCCGACCTCCCTCGCAAAGGGCTATCTACTATTCCCACTCGATGGTTGCTGGGGGTTTGCTAGTGCAATCCAGTACCACGCGGTTGATCTGGCGGCACTCGTTGGTGATGCGGGTGGAGATGGTGGCGAGCACGTCGTAGGGCACGCGCGACCAGTCGGCGGTCATGGCGTCCTCCGAGCTGACCGGGCGCAGGACGATGGGGGAGCCGTAGGTGCGCTCGTCGCCTTGGACGCCCACCGAGTGAACGTCGGCGAGTAGCACGACCGGGCACTGCCAGATGTCGCGGTCGAGGCCGGCGCGGGAGAGTTCTTCGCGGGCGATGGCGTCGGCCTCGCGCAGCAGGTCGAGGCGTTCCTTGGTGATTTCGCCGATGATGCGGATGCCCAGGCCCGGGCCGGGGAAGGGCTGGCGCCAGACGATCTCGTCGGGCAGGCCGAGCTCGGTGCCGATGGCGCGCACCTCGTCCTTGAAGAGGGTGCGCAGCGGTTCGATGAGCTGGAACTTGATGTCCTTGGGGAGCCCTCCGACGTTGTGGTGGGACTTGATGTTGGCCGCGCCGTCACCGCCGCCGGATTCGACGACGTCGGGGTAGAGCGTGCCCTGCACGAGGAACTTGA
>CABSMQ010000107.1:0-3158 GCA_902478965.1 uncultured Collinsella sp.
TCTACACTTCTAGCTTCGTCGGCAGCGTCAGATGTGTATAAGAGACAGGCCTGCCCGTGGGCGCCTCCCTCGACGACCTCGGCAAGGGCCTTCGCTCTCAGGTCGGCACCATGTTCGGCACCAAGGCCAAGGGCGCTCGTTACCTCGAGCTCGCTCAGGGCTACGTCACCCGCATGGCTCTCAACGACAAGAACGAGATCATCGCATTCGAGTTCCTGAACCTCGGCAAGTTCACCGACGCCGTCAAGGCCGGCAAGACCCCCGAGGAGGCCATCGCTGGCGCTATGGGCCACTATGGTCAGTGGGAGAACGCTGCCAAGTACATCGACCCGCGCACCGACGAGGAGACTCACTCCGTCGCCAGCGTGTTCCCGGTTCACGAGTAGAAAGGGAGGGAAATAACTATGACTGTTACGTTCGAAGGTTACGAGCGCCGCGCTGACAAGATCAACAAGTGCCTCGCCGACAACGGCATCGCCTCCCTCGAGGAAGCTCTGCAGATCTGCACCGACAAGGGCTTCAACCCGCGTGAGATCGTCAACAACACCCAGTCCATCGCCTTCCAGAACGCCGAGTGGGCCTACACCCTCGGTTGCGCTCTCGCTGTCAAGCGTGGCGCCAAGTCCGCTTCTGAGGCTGCCGCCATCATCGGCGAGGGCATCCAGGCCTTCACCGTTCCCGGCTCCGTCGCCGAGGACCGCAAGGTCGGTCTGGGCCACGGCAACCTGGGCGCTATGCTGCTCTCCGACGACACCGAGTGCTTCGCCTTCCTGGCAGGTCACGAGTCCTTCGCTGCCGCTGAGGGTGCTATCGGCCTGGCTCTGAACGCCAACAAGGCTCGCAAGAAGCCGCTGCGCGTCATCCTCAACGGTCTGGGCAAGGACGCTGCTCAGATCATCGCCCGCATCAACGGCTTCACCTACGTGAAGACCCAGTTCGACTACTTCACGGGCGAGCTCAAGGTCGTCGAGACCATCCCCTACTCCGATGGTCCCCGCGCCGCCGTCAACTGCTACGGCGCCGACGACGTCCGCGAGGGCGTTGCCATCATGTGGCACGAGAACGTCGACATCTCGATCACCGGTAACTCCACCAACCCCACGCGCTTCCAGCACCCCGTCGCTGGCACCTACAAGAAGGAGCGCCTCGAGGCTGGCAAGAAGTACTTCTCCGTCGCTTCTGGTGGCGGCACTGGCCGTACCCTGCACCCGGACAACATGGGCGCCGGCCCTGCCTCTTACGGCATGACCGACACCATGGGCCGTATGCACTCCGACGCCCAGTTCGCCGGTTCTTCCTCCGTGCCTGCGCACGTCGACATGATGGGTCTCATCGGCATGGGCAACAACCCCATGGTCGGTGCCACCGTTGCCTGCGCTGTCGCCGTCGAGGAGGCCCTCAAGGCCTAATCGCGCTTGCGCGATGCTCATATAGTTGAGCTTTGGAGCCGCTATCCACCCGGGTAGCGGCTCTTTTTTATTCCAAAACAGCCAATCGCTTTGGATTGCGCCACGAAAACGGCCCATCTACTACGTTTAACCCGCATGGGCCGACCATAGCCGGGTTTTTTGAAAATCAATAAGCCGTCTACCTGCGGTTTTAATTTTGTGGTTCTCGATATGGTTGGGGGTGACCGCTCAAACGTAGTAGATAGGCCCATTTCGTGGCGAGCGGATCGACCCGAGGCGCAGGGTAGCTAAAAGAGCCCCGTCCCAAATTATCTACTCCAAAATAGAGGTCCGATATATCAGTTGCAGCGAAATACGAGATGTCCGGAGACGAAGCCAGCGAATGCGTATGACGTCCACCTGCCATATTCGCCCTTTACCGAATAGCGCGGCCTTTGCATCGCATTAGTCGATCACCCATGCGACAATGCGCCGGACGAGAAAGGAATCAGATGGAATCGACTGATGTACTGGTAATTGGATCTGGCATTGCGGGCCTTTGCGCCGCCATCGAAGCGGCACGCGCGGGCGCGACCGTTGCCATCGCAAGCGCCGGCAAGACCATGAGCGGATCGAGCTTCTTCCCGGGCACCTGGGGCCTTGGTCTTATTGGCCCCGTCGACGAAGACGACGAACAGGACCTCATCGATACCATCCAGACCGTCGGCGGCGGCGTTGCCGACCCCGAGCTCGTCCAGACGTTCGTCCACGGCATTCCCCAGGCAATTACATGGCTCGAACGGGAGCTGGGTGTTGAACTCCAACGTCCGCAAAGTGCCGAGAGCGCCCAGCAAAAGCAATTTATCCCCTGCTTTGACCATAAGACACGCAAATGGCGCGGCCTCACTCGCAAGCCCCTTGAGGACGCGTGTGCGGCCCAGATCGAGTCTCTCGGCATTCGCCTGCTTCCCCGCCACGAGCTTATCGACCTTATTGAGGACACGCCCGGAAAGATTGTCGGCACCACGCTTTACGACCGCACAAACAAGCATCTCGTACCTATGGCAGCCAAGGCCACCATCATCGCTGCAGGCGGCACGGGTGGCCTGTTCGAGCGAAGCCTCACTTCAGCCGACGTGCTCAGCTCCTCGCAGGCCATCGCGCTGGCACACGGCGCAACGCTCACTAATATAGAGTTCATGCAGATGATGCCCGGCTTCATTGAGCCTAAGCGCAACCTGGTCTTTAACGAGAAGACCTGGCGCTACGTCATGTTTGACCAACCGGTCGATATTACCAATGAAAAGCTGGACGATCTACTTGAGCAACGCTCAGGATATGGCCCTTTCACATCGCGCCTGGCTTCCCGCGCCATCGATCTTGCCATCGATCAAGCGGGTGCCGAAGGCCTGGCACTCCAATACGACTTCCCCCGCGAGGACGTCCCCGAGTTTGTGCAGACCTTTGCTACCTGGCTACAAGACGAGCACGGCATCGCGCCGACCGACGAGATGCGTGTGGCGATGTATGCCCACGCTGCCAACGGTGGCATCAAAATCGACAAGACCGCGTACACGGGCGTTGAGGGCCTCTATGCCTGCGGCGAGACGACAGGCGGCATGCACGGCGCCGATCGCATCGGCGGTCTATCGAGCGCCAACGGCATCGTGTTTGGGCGCATCGCGGGCGCGTCGGCGGCGGCAGCAGCGCAGAATTCACCTAAGGTGGCCCCGAAGGCGGATATCGCCCTCCCCCAGTACGGCATTGCCA
>CABSMQ010000108.1:0-3110 GCA_902478965.1 uncultured Collinsella sp.
GTGTATAAGAGACAGCACCTACACCAGCCAGGCCACGCAGACCGCGCCCATGGAAACCTTCCGCGCCTTCGCGACGACCGACGCGTTCGGGCGTATCTCGGTGACCACCTCCACGCAGGTGCCCTTCCACGTGCGCCGCATGGTCGCGCAGTCGCTCGATATCCCGCAGTCGCAGGTGCAGGTCATTAAGCCGCGCATCGGTGGCGGCTTTGGCTCTAAGCAGACGGGCTGCTGCGAGATCTTCGTTGCGTTTGTGACGCAGAAGACCGGCCGTCCGAGCTACTGCTGCTACACCCGCGAGGAGACCATCACCGCGGGCAACTCGCGCCACCAGATGCAGATGACCGTTAAGCTGGGCGCCATGAACGACGGCACCATCACGGCCATCGACCTGCACACGCTGTCCAACGCCGGCGCGTACGGCGAGCACGCTACCACGACGATCGGCCTTTCGGGCCACAAGAGCCTGCCCATCTACAACCATGTGAAGGCGAGCCGCTTTAGCTGGGACGCCGTCTACACCAACACCAACCGCGGCGGCGCGTATCGCGGCTACGGTGCCACCCAGGGCCAGTTTGCCGTGGAGAGCGCCGTCAACGAGCTCGCCGACATGCTGCACATGGACCCCGCCGACCTGCGCCTTAAGAACATCGTGCGCGAGGGCGAGATCATGCCGCAGTACTACAACGAGAAGCTTAACGCCTGCGCGCTCGACCGCTGCCTGCTGCGCGCGATGGACATGATCGGCTGGCGCGACAAGCCGCTGGCCGTGGACCTGGGCGACCGCGTGCGCGCCCTGGGCTGTGCGCTCACCATGCAGGGCTCGGGTATCTCCAATGTGGATATCGCCGGCATCGACATGCGCCTTGAAGAGGACGGCTTCATTACCATTGGCACCGGCGCCACCGATAACGGCATGGGCGTCGACACGATCCTGGCGCAGATTGCCGCCGAGGAGCTGGGCGTGGAGAGTTCAATGATCGTGGTACGCGGCGTGGACACCGACGTGTCGCCGTTCGATGCCGGCTCGTACGCGAGCTCGGGTACGTACGTGACGGGCCTTGCCGCCAAGAACGCCGCGACCGAGCTGCGTGAGAAGATCTGCACTAAGGCCGCCCAGATGTGGGACGTGGACGCCGCCGATGTGGTCTTTGATGGTCAGTATGTGCGCCTGTCCGACGAGCGTGCCGCGCGCGAGCAGAACCGCTACCTCACGCTGCGCGACTTTGCCAACCTGTGCGTCAAGAACATCGCGGGCGGTGACGCGCTCACCTCGCATGCCTCTGCCTGTCTGCCCGTTTCGCCTCCGCCGTTTATGGCCGGCATCGCCGAGGTCGAGGTCGACAAGGCAACCGGCAAGGTGACCGTTGTGGACTACGCGGCGGCTGTCGATTGCGGCACCGTTATCAACGAGGCGCTCGCGCGCGTCCAGGCTGAGGGCGGCATTGCCCAGGGCATCGGCCATGCGCTCTACGAAATCGTCGAGCACGATGAGCGCGGCCGCCTGCGCACCGGCAACTTTATGAGCTACAAGCTGCCCACGCGCCTGGATATCGGCAGTATTCGCGTGGCCTTTGAGCCGAGCTACGAGCCGACGGGCCCGTTTGGCGCCAAGTCGATCGGCGAGGTCGTCATCAACACGCCGCTCGCCGCCGTGGCCTCGGCCGTGGCACACGCCACCGGCCACCAGGTTCGCTCGCTTCCGATCACGCCCGAGAAGGCCCTGCTGGGGGAGTAGCAGGTTAGCGAACAAGTCGTAATTGGCGGGGCGGGGTAACTCGTCCCGCCTTTTGCACTCGTGGTGAGGTCGTGAGCTTGTAAAAGGTGTGCGTGCGCTTGCCGTTCGTATCTGCTATCATTCCTAGTCTGTGCGCTCATGCGGGCGTGGCGGAATTGGTAGACGCGCCAGATTTAGGTTCTGGTGGGATTCCCGTGAAGGTTCGAGTCCTTTCGCCCGCACCAACGCATCTGCGTCGGCTTCGGCCGTCGCGACTCTTTGTTGCATAAAGGTACCAGCACCTCAGATAAGCTGGGCAGTATGAGGAGGAACGTGTTGAACATCACCGCTTCTGACGTCAAGGACGCCAAGCTCACCGCTACGGTCACCATCCCGGCCGCCGACGTCGACGCCGCGATCAAGAAGGCTTACAAGGACACCGCCAAGAAGTACCGCTTCCCGGGCTTCCGTGCCGGCAAGGCCCCCCGTCCGGTCATCGACTCCGCTCTTGGCGCCGAGGCTACCCTCGCTCAGGCCACCAACGACCTGATCGCCGCCAACGAGCCCGCCGTCCTCAACGAGCTGGACATCGTCCCCACCAAGAACGGTGACTACAAGGAGCTCGACCTCGCCAAGGATCACGAGGACTACACCTACACCGTCGAGTTCTCACTGCGTCCTGCTGCTGAGCTCTCCTCCTTCGACGCCGTCGAGATCGAGATGCCTCCTGCGGAGGTCACCGAGTCCGAGATTAACAACCAGGTCGAGATGCTCCTCAACTACCGTGCCACCTTCGAGGACGTCGAGGGTCGCGCCGTCGAGGCCGAGGACTACGTCACCGTCGATCTCAAGGCCGTTGAGAACGCTGACAACTTCGCCGCCGAGGGCCGCATGCTCATCGCCGGTAGCGACAGCAACCCCAAGGAGTTCAACGAGGCCCTGATCGGCGCTAACGTTGACGACGTCAAGACCGTCACCTGGACCGACGAGGTCGAGGAGGGCGAGGAGGCCGAGACCCACACCGTCGAGGTCACCGTCAAGGGCATCAAGGTCCGCAACACCCCCGAGCTCACCGATGAGCTCGTCAAGTCCGACTTTGGCTTTGACAGCATCGACGCCATGCGCGACGCCATCAAGATCGAGATCGAGCAGGACAAGGCTTCCCGCCTGCCGGCCGAGAAGGAGAACCGTTGCGTCTCCGCTCTCGCCGAGCGCCTGCAGCTCGACGAGATGGATGCTGACTACGAGCAGTCCGTCTTTGAGGAGCTTGGCCAGAACTTCCTGTCCAACCTCGCTGCCCGCGGCATGACGCTGGACACCTGGCTGCCCGCTTCCGGCCTAACCATGGAGCCTGTCTCTTATACACATCTCCGAGCCCACGAGACAGGCAGAA
>CABSMQ010000109.1:0-2930 GCA_902478965.1 uncultured Collinsella sp.
TTTCTGCCTGTCTCGTGGGCTCGGAGATGTGTATAAGAGACAGGCGCCGAAGTGGGTGCGGGCGTAGGCGCGGGCGTCGAAACAGGCGACTGCGCAGGAGTCGGCGCAGGTGCGGACTTAGGCGCAAGTGCGGGATTGGGGCTTGACGGGCGAGCCCCGCCGCTCATGAGTTCGTCGGCGGTCCACGGGCGATCATCCATCACGTCGTCAAGGCTCAGCGAAAACAGGTCGTCTTCACCCTCATCGAACATGCGGTGCACATGTCCACCAATTGCCGGAATCAATCCGCGACCGGTGCATGATGCCTTGCTCAACGCCATTCTGTTCCATCCTTTCGAAATACTAATGACATCGATTATATGGAACTTCCCAAGCGGCTCGGTCTTGGATTCGTGCTTTCCAGAACTCGCGCCCAAAAGGGGAGGGGCAATCCAGGCGAGCGCCTACTTGTCGCCGGCCGCCGCCTTGGCCTCATTGAGGTAGCTATAAAAACTGTACTTGGAGATGCCAAAGAACTCGCAGGCGCGCTCGCTCGACTTGGAAATGAGGAAGGCGCCGCGACGGTCGAGGTAGCCAATGGCACGAATACGCTCGTCTTTGGTCATGAGTGCCGCGGGCTTGCCCACAAACTGCTCGCACTCGTGCAGCAGGTCCTCGAGCAGGTCGCCGATGTTCTTGGTAATGGGCTCGGGCTCGGTATAGCCCGTGCCGCCGGTGCCGGTAAAGGCGTCGAGCGAACGCTCAAAAGCCTTCATGAGCGTAATGTCAAAGTTAATGCCCAAAATGCCGACGGGCTTGCCCTCGTCGTTGCGGATAAAGATGGTAGAGGACTTGAGCAGCTTGCCATCGGTGGTTTTGGTGAGGTATGGCTCGCGGTCGTGCACGTCGGTGGTGCCCTCGTGCATGGACTCAAACACAATATGGCTGGGGCCGTCACCCAGTTTGCGCCCGCTGACGTGGCCGTTTTCGATCACTACGATGGAGTGGTCCACGTCCTCGGTCTCCAGATCGTGGACGACGACTTCGCAGTTGGGGCCAAATTGGAGCGCTAGGCCGTGTGCTAGGCGCTTGTAAAACTCAATCTGTGCGGGGGTCATGGGTGCCTTCCTAAAAATTAGTTTGGGCACACTTTGCCATAAACCACACTTGACCGCAAACAAATCCATCAACAAGGCAATTCATGACCGTTCGGCGGCGAAAAAGTACCGATTACGGCAACAAACAATTCGTTAGGTATGCCAATCAAAAAGTGTGATAGAACATTACTAACAAACTTTTTGTTTGGCATCCACATAAAAGTTCAGCCGTGTGAATGGGATCGGGCTGAAACGCGTATGCGGGGGCCGGCAAGAGAGGACTTAAGGAGTTCACCGTATGGCCGATAAGATCCAGTGGGCGAGCAACACGATGCCCAAGAGCGATGACAAGCACTTGGGAATCATGAGTCTCGACCACGTGAAGAAGGCCCGTGCCTTCCACCAGTCGTTCCCCCAGTACACCGTCACTCCGCTTGCCCGCCTGGACGGCCAGGCCGCGCGCCTGGGCCTGTCCAACCTGTGCGTTAAGGACGAGAGCTATCGCTTTGGCCTCAACGCCTTTAAGGTCCTGGGCGGCTCGTTTGCCATGGCCAACTACATTGCCGACGAGACCGGCAAGGACGTTGCCGACTGCACCTTCGATTACCTGACCTCCGATCAGCTTGCCAAGGACTTTGGCCAGGCCACCTTCTTTACCGCCACCGACGGCAACCATGGCCGCGGCGTGGCATGGGCTGCCAACAAGCTGGGCCAGAAGGCCGTCGTGCACATGCCCAAGGGTTCCACCAAGCCCCGCTTCGATAACATCGCGGCCGAGGGCGCCACGGTGACCATCGAAGAGGTCAACTACGACGAGTGCGTACGCATGGCCGCCGCCGAGGCCGATGCCTGCGAGCGCGGCGTCATCGTTCAGGACACCGCCTGGGAGGGCTACGAGAAGATTCCGTCCTGGATCATGGAGGGTTACGGCACCATGGCTTCCGAGGCTGCCGAGCAGCTGCGCGAGATGGCCATCAACCGCCCGACGCACGTGTTTGTCCAGGCTGGCGTGGGTTCGCTCGCCGGCGCCGTGGTGGGCTATTTCACCAACCTGTATCCCGATAACCCGCCCACCTTCGTCGTGGTTGAGTGCGCACCTGCCGCCTGCCTGTACAAGGGCGCTGCCGCCGGCGACGGCGATCCGCGCATCGTGGACGGTGACATGCCCTCCATCATGGCCGGCCTGTGCTGCGGCGAGCCCAACATCCTGGGCTGGGATATCCTGCGCAACCACGCCACCGCCTTCGTGTCCTGCCCCGACTGGGTCACCGCTCGCGGCATGCGCACCCTGGGCGCTCCCGAGAAGGGCGACCCGCGCGTCATCTCCGGCGAGTCCGGCGCGGTGACCACCGGCCTGGCCGAGACCCTCATGCTCGATCCCGAGTACGCCGAGCTCAAGGAGCTCATCGGCCTGGACAAGACGAGCTCCGTGCTCTGCTTCTCCACCGAGGGCGATACGGATCCCGACCAGTATCGCCGCATTGTTTGGGAAGGCGAATATCCCACTTGCTAATCGTTGGGGCGGAGTAAATAGGTATCGCTCCGCCACCTCACAGGTAGATTCCTTCGTTTGAAAGGTTATGAACAATGGCTAAAGAACTCGATTTCGACGCTATCAAGGCTGCTGCTGAGTCTCACCGCGCCGACATGACTCGCTTCCTGCGCGCTATGATCTCCCACCCCTCTGAGTCCTGCGAGGAGGGCGAGGTTGTCGCTTGCATCAAGGCCGAGATGGAGAGCCTTGGCTATGACGAGGTCAAGGTCGACGGTCTGGGCAACGTCATGGGCTTTATGGGCGAGGGCGACAAGATCATCGCCATCGACTCCCACATCGACACCGTCGGCATCGGCAAC
>CABSMQ010000110.1:0-2366 GCA_902478965.1 uncultured Collinsella sp.
CTACACTTCTAGCTTCGTCGGCAGCGTCAGATGTGTATAAGAGACAGCCTTAAGGCAGTCGAGCAGCAGCGTGAGCGCGGCCACCTTGGGGCCGGCCACGCGCAGCGCGTTGGTGGTGCCGATGTTGCCGGAGCCCGCCTTGCGAATGTCCGTGTGGTTGAACACGCGGCCCAAGATCAGGCCAAACGGAATCGCTCCGATAAAGAACGAGACCACGGCGCAGACGGCGGTCAGCAGAATCGGATTATGCATCCTTTTGCTCCTTCTTTCTAAAGAAGAGTCGAATGGGCGTGCCGGCAAAGTCGAAGCTCGAGCGCATGCGGTTCTCCACATAGCGCTGGTAGGTGTCGTTGACCAGATCGCTGTGGTTGACGAAGAACGTGAACGTCGGCGGGTTGACGCCCGTCTGAGTCACGTAGTGCATACGCAGGCGGCGCTTGCCGTCCACCACGGTATGACCGAACTCGCGCAGGTCGGTGAGGAACGTGTTGAGGCGCGAGGTGCTGATCTTTTGCGAGCGCGTCTTTTCGGCGGCGTCGACCATCGCCCAGATCTTCTCGACGCTGCGGCCGGTCAGGGCAGAGATGCGCAGGTACTGGGCCCAGGGAGCCATGACGCCCAGACGGCGGTCGATGGTCTCCATGCAGGCCTCGCGCTTACGGTCGTCGTCGAGCAGATCCCATTTGTTGAGCAGCACAACGATGGCGCAGCCGCGCTCGATGGCAAGACCCATGACCTTCTGGTCCTGCTCAGTAACGCCCACGGAGGCGTCGACGACGAGCAGCGCCACGTCGGCGCGGTCGATGGCGCGCAGGCCGCGGACCATCGAGTAGTACTCGATGTTTTCGTACACGGTGCTCTTCTTACGAATGCCCGCGGTGTCGACCATGCGGTAGTGCTTGCCGTTGCGCTCCACGACGGTGTCGATGGCGTCGCGCGTGGTGCCGGCAATGTTGGACACGATGGAACGGTCGGCGCCCAGGATGCGGTTGAACAGCGAGGACTTACCGGCGTTGGGGCGGCCGATGATGGCGACGTTCAGCGCGTCGGGGAACTCATCGGCGACCTCGTCCTCTTCCTCCGGAAGCAGGGCCACGATATCGTCGAGCAGGTCGCCCGTGCCATGACCATGCAGGGCCGAGAGCGGCGTGGGCTCACCGATGCCGAGCGAATAGAACTCCCAGATGCTGTCGTTCTCGCGATCGGGGTTGTCGAGCTTGTTCACCAGCAGAAAGACCGGCTTGTCGCAGCGCTTGAGCATGCGGGCGACCGACTCGTCCTCCTCGGTGACGCCGGTGCGGCCGTCGACCACAAACAGGATGACGGCGGCTTCCTCGGCGGCGGCGAGGGCCTGGTCGCGAATGGACGTGGCAAACACGTCATCGCTCTTGAGCGGCTCGATGCCGCCCGTGTCGACGATGGTGAACTCGCGGCCGTTCCAATCGGCCGTGTGGTACGAGCGGTCGCGCGTGACGCCGCGGGACTCATGGACGATGGCGTCCGAGGTCTGGGCCAGGCGGTTAACGAGCGTGGACTTGCCCACGTTGGGGCGTCCGACGACGGCGACGATAGGTTTCATCTGCACTCCTTTAATGGGTAGGGTCAGTGGAAGTGTTAGAGTCGGCAGGCACAATGCCAAGGATGTGCTCCAGGGTATCGAGCAGCTCATGCGGCATGGTCGACACCACATGAACCTCGGCGCCGCGACTGGTAAGGCTTGCGAGTAAATCGTCACGATGATACTCGTCAAGCGTCATGCCGTCAGCGTTGAACATGAGCTTAGGCACAAAGAGCATAACCCCCGAGAGGTCCTGCGGCAGCTGCTCCAGAATGTCGCAAGCGACGATGAGGCCGGTCACGTCCACGTTGCCGCCAAAGTAGCGGTTCTTGATGGCCGTGACAGTGCCGGCGAGCCCCTGCGGCGATTCCACAAAGCGCGCCACGGTGTCGCGTGCGCTGGCGCCCGAGAGGCACAGCAGGTGCTGGCTGCGAGTGGCGATGGCCTCGCGGACGCGGGCCAGTCGCTCGGCATCGGCGGCAAGCACATCGTCCGTCTCGTCTAGGTATGAGCGGATCATGCCGATACCGTCGTAGTACTGCGGATAGCCGTCGTAAAAGTCCGCCTCGGGCGGATCGATGCCGGCGTCCAGGTAGAACTCGTCGCTCATCTGGAAGGTGTGGCGGCCAAAACGCTCGAAGGCACGGTCCTGGTAGGGACGGATCATGGCAATGGTCTCGCGCGCCAGTTCGGGCTTGTCGCTGTATGACCAGCTAAAGCGGTTCTGATGCTTGGTAAAACCAAGCGGCACAATGCCCAGGCTGGTGATCTGCTCATGTTCCTCGCAGTAGCGCAGGGTCTTTTCCAG
>CABSMQ010000111.1:0-2241 GCA_902478965.1 uncultured Collinsella sp.
GATGGTGTCGACGTCAATGGTATACGGGTGCATCATCGACGTCTTCAATACAGAAGATATCAGTGCGGAATGCGGCGGAAAGTTAACCTATGCCGGACCCTGCGGGAATCCAGTTGCCTTCGAACAAGCAGCCCAACATATATATCTGAATATAGATGGGAGGGGCTTGTTGCTGTTGGGGGCGTTGAAGTGTGAATGACACTTTGGGATGCGTGGCGGCCTGGGTTGGGTCGATGATTTGGGATGAGCTTCTTACTTAGGTGAAGAGGGGCTTTATGGCTGAGAGGTAGTCTTTGGCTACGTCGGCTTTGTTTGCTTGGAAGTTGTGCCAGGCCCACCATTGGACCATTCCTACGAAGCTTGAGGCTATGTGGTGTAGTAGGAAACTGCGGTCCATGGTGCCGGCGGGGCCTGAGGGGTCGACGGGCACGGTTTCGGCTGCTCGTGACATGATGGTCTTGCGTAAGCAGTCGGCGAAGACGCGCGAGCCGGCTCCGGCTACGAGGGCTCGAACGCCCTGACGGCGTTCCCAGAGGTTGTTGAGGATATGCTCGACTTGCACGAGTGGGTCGTCGAGCGGCGTACCATCGTCGTCGAGGGCGTGGGCGCAGATGTCGTTCACGAGCTCGGACAGTAGGTCGTCTTTGCTCTTGAAGAGGCCGTAGAACGTGGCCCGACCAACATGGGCACGAGCGATGATGTCGCCGACGGTAATCTTGCCGTAATCCTCTTCGCGTAGCAGCTCGGAGAACGCTGCAACGATGGCAGCGCGGCTTTTTTCTTTGCGGGCATCCATGGCTATGCATCCACGTCAACGAGTAGACAACGGAGCGTGCCGGAGCAACCCTCGTAGGGGCGCTTGCCGGCGCCGTAGCCGACGGCCTCGATGTGGTAGCGTGCCGGCAGGTGCTCGGACGTGCGCAGCGCGGTGACGATGGCGGCGCCCGTGGGCGTCACGAGCTCGCCAGCGACCGGTGCGGGCGTGAGGGCGATATTGCCCGCCTGGCACAGGTTGACGACAGCGGGGACGGGAATGGGCATAAGGCCGTGGGCGCAGCGAATGGTTCCGTGGCCTTCGGAGAGCGACTCGACCACGATGTCCTCAATACCTAGGTCATCGAGGCAGATGGCGACAGAGCAGACGTCGACGATGGAATCGACGGCGCCTACCTCGTGGAACATGACGGTCTCGGGCGTTTTGCCGTGGGCCTTTGCCTCGGCGGCGGCGAGCGCGGTAAAGATGGCGAGCGCACGACGCTTGGTGCCATCGCTTAGCTGCGAGCCGTCGATGATAGCGGTGACGTCCGCCAAAGAACGGTGGTGATGGTGGTGGGCGTGATGGTGACCCTCGTGGCCATGGCCGTGGGTCTCATGATCATGCTCATGGCAGTGCTCATGCTCGTCATGGTCATGATGGTGGTGCTCGTGCTCGTGCTCGTGCGTGTGCTCGGCAGCTGTTTCGTTGCCGTAGAGCCATGCCATGTCGTGGTCGTGGTTCTCGAGCTCTTCTGCCAGCTGAACGTCGAAATCGCAGGCGTCGATGCCATGCTTGTTTACGCGCGTCACGGAGATCGAAAAGCCGTCGACCGGCAGCGTGGCGAGCTGTTCGCGCAGGTGCTCCTCGCTGGCGCCCAGGTCGAGCAGGGCCGCGACGGTCATATCGCCGCTGATGCCCGAGGTGCCGTCGATGATAAGCGTATGCTGATGGTTGGACATGGAATGCTCCTTAACGGGCGCGGGATGTACCGGCGCTCAGATGATTGATAAGACTTGCCTGGTAGGCGGCACCAAAGCCGTTGTCGATATTGACGACCGAAACGCCACTGGCACAGGAGTTGAGCATGGCGAGCAGCGCGGCTACGCCACCAAAGCTCGCGCCGTAGCCCACGCTGGTGGGAACGGCAATGACCGGACAGCTCACCAGACCGCCGATAACGCTCGCCAGGGCGCCTTCCATGCCGGCGATGGCGATGACCACCTGCGCCTGGGCAAGTTCCTCGGCATGAGCGAGCAGGCGGTGCAGGCCGGCGACACCCACGTCGTAGAGGCGGTCGACCTCGTTGCCGTAGAACTCGGCCGTCAGTGCCGCCTCTTCGGCGACGGGCAGGTCGCTCGTGCCGGCGCAGGCGACGACAACGCGTCCGTTACCGGTGGGGGAGGGCTTGCCACCCACCAGGGCGAGCTGGGCGTTCGGGGCATATCCTGTCTCTTATACACATCTGACGCTGCCGACGAAGCTAG
>CABSMQ010000112.1:0-1949 GCA_902478965.1 uncultured Collinsella sp.
TCTGCCTGTCTCGTGGGCTCGGAGATGTGTATAAGAGACAGTATAGGTAGCGATGCCGCTCATGCGCTGCAGGTAGTTGAGCGCCACACGCTCGCCCGAAAGCAGCACGCGCGCATCGCCGCGCACCTGACCCACATGGTCGCCGGCGTGCACCTCGTCGCCATCGGCAACGTCGAGCAGCACCGAGCTCTGCGAATCCAGCAGCTCAAAGGTGCGGGCGAACACATCCAGGCCCGCGATGATGCCATCGGCCTTGGCGATAAGCTCCACCGTGGCGGGACGCGCCGTGGGGCACACGCTCGCCGTGCTCACGTCCTCAAAGGTAATGTCCTCGCGCAGAGCCTGCAGAATCAGATCATCGACGACGAGCTTCATGGTAATGGGATTCATGGTCTACTCCTCCACGGCCTGCGTGCCGGCGGCACGGGCCAAATCATCGATTGCCAGGGTGTCGGCGCTCAGGGCGCGATGACGGCCATCGAGCGCGGGCTCGCCCGCCTGCTCCACGGCCAGCGACTCGCCGGTACGCATATACCACGCAGCGCGACGACCCCAGACCAGCGCCTCGAGCAGGCTGTTTGATGCAAGGCGATTCTTGCCGTGCACGCCGTTGCAGGCCGTCTCACCGGCTGCGTAGAGCTCGGGCATCGAGGTGCGGCCGTCCTTATCGACCCATACGCCACCCATAAAGTAGTGCTGCGTGGGCGTAACGGGGATGGGCTCGTCCAGGATGTCGCGGCCGTCCTCCAGGCAGCGTGCGCGAATGTTGGCAAAGTGCCCAGTCACCACGTCGCGCTCGACGGGGGCAAAGCTCAGCCACTCGTGCTCGGTACCGTCCTGCTTCATCTGCTCGCGAATGGCGGCGGCGACCACATCGCGCGGCTGAAGCTCGTCGGTAAAGCGCTTGCCGGCGGCGTTGAGCAAAATCGCGCCCTCGCCGCGGCAGCTCTCGCTGATCAGGAAGGTGCGGCCCGGCTGCGGCGAGAACAGTCCCGTGGGGTGAATCTGCACGTAGTCCAGGTGCTCCATCTTAATGCCATGCTCCTGAGCGATGTAGCAGGCGTCGCCCGTGAGCTGCGGGTAGTTGGTCGAGTGGTCGTACACGCCGCCAATGCCACCCGTCGCCCACAGCGTGTGGCGGGCATGGATCTTAAACGGCTTACCGGCATGCACGCCCTCAGCGGCATTTGCCAGCTCGTCGGCGGGGCGAACCGAGTTGTCCTCGTCCACGGCTACGGCGACGACGCCGGTGCACACCGTGGCGCCATCGCGCTCGGCGGCCAGGATGTCGGTCATGGCCACGTGCTCCAAAATCTGCACGTTGTCCAGCTTGCGAACGGCCTGGAGCAGCTTGGTCGTGATCTCCTTGCCCGTAATGTCGGCATGGAAGGCAATGCGCGGACGGCTGTGCGCGCCCTCGCGGGTAAAATTGAGGCTGCCGTCGGCCTTGCGCTCAAAATCCACGCCCATCGCTAGCAGGTCGTTGATGACCGAGCGGCTCGAGCGAATCATGATGTCGACGCTCTCGCGGCGGTTCTCGTAGTGGCCGGCGTGCATGGTGTCCTCAAAGAAGGCATCGTAGTCCGAGCCTTCGGGCAGCACGCAGATGCCGCCCTGCGCGAGCATCGAATCGCACTCATCGACCGCGCCCTTGGAGAGCATGATCACGCGCGTGCTCGTCGGCAGATTGAGGGCCGCGTACAGACCCGCCACGCCGCAGCCGGCAATGACGACGTCGCACTCCATATCGGGGTATTGCTTGGTTTCCACAGGAATCCTCTCCCTTGAATGTGACATAAGGGACTGCCCCTCATGTCACATCGTTCTAACGCGCCGCGTACTCGAGCATGCGGTCGAGCGTGAGTTTAGCCTGGTCGGCAGCCTCGTCCGAGACGCCGATCTGCACCTGTCTCTTATACACATCTCCGAGCCCACGAGACAGGCAGAAA
>CABSMQ010000113.1:0-1932 GCA_902478965.1 uncultured Collinsella sp.
GGCCGCGGCGGCCCGCGCTGCATGAGCATGCCCTTCTGGCGCGAGGACCTCTAAGGTCTTCAAGGACCCGTACAGGTCATAATACATACATCTAGCTGCCATTAGATGTCTCCCATTGGGGCGGTGCGGGTTTTCGCACCGCCCCAATCTTGTATGAGGAACGTCAACACGGTTGGATGACTGCTTTTGTAAGGAGCTTGGCCATGGACATCAAGACGATTGGCGTTGAGGAATGGCTCAACGTTTGGGAGAAGAGCGCCACGTGGGACATCGCCCAGTCGACGATCTCGTCGCTCACCATGGGCGAGCTACGCGCGCTCGATGAACAGGACGGCGCCACGTTCTACGAGCGCCTGGACCGCGAGAAGATGAACTACGGCTGGATCGAGGGCTCGCCGGAATTTAAGGCCGAGGTTGCCACGCTGTATCGTCGCGAGGTCAATCCCGATCACATTCTGCAGACCAATGGCTGCACGGGCGCTAACCTCAACGCCATCATGGCTGTGGTCGAGCCCGGCGACCATGTTATCGCCGAGTGGCCCACCTACGCGCCGCTCTACGAGATTCCGCGCACGCTGGGCGCCGAGGTCGAGTATTGGGAGCTTCGCGAGGAACTCGGCTGGAAGCCCGATATCGAGAAACTCAAGCATCTGGTTCGCCCCACCACCAAGCTCATCTGCATTAACAACGCATCGAACCCCATCGGTACGGTGCTCGATGCTGATATGCTCGGTCAGATTGCCGAGATCGCCCGCTCGGTTGGCGCCTATGTGCTGTGCGACGAGGTGTACCTGCCGCTTGAGAACACCGAGGCCTTTATGTCGATGACCGACGTGTACGAGAATGCCATTGTCACCAACTCGTTGTCGAAGACCTATTCGACGCCTGCGGCCCGTGTGGGCTGGGTCGTGGCAGACGAAGAGGTGTCCAACCGCATCCGTACCTATCGCGATTACACCATGATCTGCGGCGGCGTGTTCAACGATGCTCTGGCGACCTATGTGCTTGAGCACAAGGATAAGATTCTCGAGCGCAATCGCAAGATCGTGTTTGGCAACCGCGATATCGCGCAGGCTTGGATCGATACGCAGCATCGCGTTTCCTGGACGGCCCCGCAGGGCGTGTCTACCTCGTTTATCCAGCTGGATATTCCCGAGGACGACGAGGAGTTCTGCAAGCGCCTGCTGTCCGAGAGGGGAGTGCTGCTGGTACCCGGCAGCCGCTTTGAGCTTCCCTGTGGCGCACGCCTGGGCTACTGCGCGAGCGAGGACGTTCTGCGCGAGGGCCTGAGGCTTTTGGGCGAGGCGCTGGCGGAGTTTGATCGCTAGGATTCCGATGATCTTCGAGGGCGTTATCTAAATTGGCCGAAGATAATCGAAAACGGACCCGTTTCCCTAGTGAAGCGGGTCCGTTTTTCTATACCGAGAAGTCAAGTTGTTACAAATGGGGCCGTAAAGCGAGCCGGTATCCGCTGGGCCTTATACTGAGTTTCCGGTGAACGGTATCAAGCGTCTGGTAAACGGTAATTTATTTACCAGAAATGAATAGGACAAACTTTTTTCTGAATAAAAATGAAAATGGTTGAGACGCGGTATGAACCGCTAGTTCTATTCATAGCTTTAGTGGAAATATGCAGTTTGAGGATGGTTTAACAAAGTTAAGTTCCATTTGATTTTAGGATTGAAAACGCGTTTAAGCACGTAAATACGCTTTATTAAGATGAAGTGTGCCATGCGTGAAGAATATGTGTATGCCGTTCACCCCCTATAAAAAACCGTTCGGGGGCAAGGTGGAAGTATGAGCTGATTTTGGATATAAATATGTCGTCAGCAATAACGCCTCACACGGAGGGGCGCTAACGAATCGGCCCTGACAAGGGCCCGAAAGAAAGGTAGGAGGCCATGACGAAAGGTCTGCACGTGCCTTCCGAGA
>CABSMQ010000114.1:0-1824 GCA_902478965.1 uncultured Collinsella sp.
CCTGGCGGGCGCGGTGATGGGGGAGTGCGAGTTCGATCCCAACCTGAGCATGCCGTCCGAGCCGGTGCGCAAGATCGGCATCATGGGCACCGACGGCACCGTGGGTGCCGGCGTCTACGGGCGCGAGTGCGAGGCCGCGGGCGTCGAGGTCGTCTATCCCAGCGAGAAGCGCCAGGCCGACGTGATGTCGCTGATTTATGATGACGTGAAGGCCGGACGCGAGCCCGATATGGACAAGTTTGACCGCGTGATGTGGGAGTTCGCCCGCAGCGGCTGCGACCGCGTCATTCTGGCCTGCACCGAGCTCTCGGTGCTGAAAAAGTACCGAGAGATGCCCGAGATTACCCTTGACGCCATGGACGTCCTGGTGCGCGAATCCATCATCCGCAGCGGCGCCCCCTACCGCCTGTAGCCCTCGACCTGCCAAAAAAGGGACAGGTTTATTTTGGTAGGTTTTATCTGGGAAAACAGTAAGGCCTCGGCTCGTTTGATGCGAGCCGGGGCCTTTTGAATTTATCGGTTGCCGGTGGCGATGGGTTAGAACAGGAAGCCGAGGACGATGAGGGCAATGCTGACAATAAGTATGGCAATGTCCAGGCCCTTGATGGGGTAGCGCTTGTACGAGCTCGCGCGCGTGCGCAGGTAGAAGCCGCGCTGCTCGGCTGCCAGGGCCGTGGCGTCGGTTTTACCCACGCTCGAGATCAGTAGCGGCACGCACAGCGGCAGCATGAGCTTGAGCTTCTTGATGGGGTTCTTGGTGTCATACTCGATGCCGCGTGCGGTCTGCGCCTCCATGATGGCGTTCATCTCCTGGCCAAACACTGGCACAAAGCGCAGCGCCGTGGTAAAGGTGAAGGCGTAACGATACGGAACGTGCAGCACCTCGACGCAGGCGTTGGCAAGGTCGTTGAGCTTGGTCACCATGAGCATCAGAATAAGCGGTAGCGCCACGCCCAGCAGACGCAGACAGGCCTTTGTTCCGGTGATGAGGCCTTCATCGGTGACAAAGCTCCACACCACGTTGCCATCGCGCATAAAAGCCAGCTGCAGCACCAGCATGATGAGCGCGAGTGGAATCAGTAGCTTGAGCAGCGCGAGCAGGCGGTCGACGACGCCGGCGTAGGCTCCCAGCGCGAGCGTGAGTGCCAGAAAGCCCAGCAGTGCCACATAGGTGTCGGACAAGAAAATGCCGATGATGATGGCGGCGGCGAGGCCCAGTTTGATGACGGGGTTCAGGCGGTGTAGCAGCGTGTCGCCCGGCATGTAGTCGATGACGTTAACCACGGCGGACCATCTCCTCGGTAATGCGAACGATATCAGTGACCTCACTCACCTGCGTAAAGGCGGGCGAGACGGTGGATGCCAGACGGCGCGAGAGTTCGATGACCTGGGGCGGCTCAACGTAGGCACGCTGCATGAGTTCGATGTTCGAGAACAGCTCGTGCGTGCGGCCGCGGTCGAGGATGCGACCGTTGGCCATCACCACGATGCGCTCGGCAAAGTCGGAAACGACTTCCATGTCGTGACAGACCATGATGACGGCGCAACCGCGCTCTGCCATGGTGCGCACCGTTTCCATCACGGTCATGCACTCGCGGTAGTCCAGGCCGCTCGTGGGTTCGTCGAGCACCACGATCTTGGGCTCGATCACCACAACGGAGGCCAGCGCCACCATCTGGCGTTGGCCGCGCGACAGTGAGAACGGTGCCTCGTCGGCGGGCAGACCAAAGCGGTCGATGACCAGCTGGGCGCGACGCAGGGCTTCGGCGCGGTCGATGCCGGCAAGTTCTAGACCAAAGGCGACCTCGTCGAGCACGGTGTCTT
>CABSMQ010000115.1:0-1658 GCA_902478965.1 uncultured Collinsella sp.
AAGCGGTCGGCGGGGCCATTGTGGCTCTTGACAGCGGATTGGGTCATATGAGCGAGCGCCGCCCAGGGCGAACAAATTGACTAGTCATTTAAGTACGTCCCCAATGACTACCTCTAAGACGCCGCAGGTTGAGCATAAGTCAGCGAAAACGCCCCTAAGTGAGCAAGGTGACGTGAAAGAGGAGGGAAGCGTACTTCGGTACGCGACCGACGATTGAACGTCAGATTGCCGCTTAGGGGCGTTTGCAGCGTCGAGCCGTTACGGCGTTTGGTAAAACGCCGTAACTTAAACTGCTTGTGCCAGCTTCTCGGCTCGCTCGGCGGCGGCGAGTGCCTCGATGACGGTGCCGAGCTGATCGCCCAGAAGGACGCCGTTGTAGGTGGAGTTGAAGCCGATACGGTGATCGGTCACGCGGTCCTGGGGCTGGTTGTAGGTACGGATCTTCTCGGAACGGTTGCCGTGACCGATCTGGCTCTGGCGCTCGGCGCCGAGCTCGGCCTGCTGCTTCTCGAGTTCCATCTCGTACAGACGGGCACGCAGCATCTGCATGCAGACCTCGCGGTTCTGGATCTGGGAACGCTGCTCCTGCGACTGCACCACGGTATTGGTGGGCAGGTGGGTGATGCGCACGGCGGAGTAGGTGGTGTTAACGCACTGACCGCCAGGGCCGGAGGCGCAGTAGGTGTCGATGCGCAGGTCGGATTGGTTGATCTGAACGTCGATCTCCTCGGCCTCGGGAAGCACGGCGACGGTTGCCGTGGAGGTCTGGATGCGACCCTGGGACTCGGTCTTGGGAACGCGCTGGACACGATGCACGCCGGACTCGAACTTCATGACGGAGTAGACGCGGTCGCCCTCGACCTTGAACTCGATGGACTTAAAGCCGCCGGCCTCGCTGGGGCTGGAGTCGAGCACGGTGGTCTTCCAGCCGCGCGACTCGCAGAAGCGCTGGTACATCTTGTACAGATCGCCGGCAAAGATGGCCGCCTCGTCGCCACCGGCGGCGGAGCGAATCTCGACGATGGTGTTCTTGTCGTCGTTGGGGTCGCTCGGGATGAGCATGTACTTAATGTCTTCCTCGAGCTGGGGAAGCTTGGCCTCGTTTTCGGAGATGTCCATCTGGAGCATCTCCTTCTCGTCCGCGTCGGTCGTGTCGCGGAGCATTTCCTTGGCGGCCTCGATGTCATCGAGTGCGCCGATGTACTCGCGCGAGGCGGCGATGAGGTCGGACTGGTGCGCGTACTCCTTGTTGAGACGCGTGAACTCCTTGATATCGGAGGCGACGGCCGGGTCGGAGAGCTTCTTCTCGAGCTCCTCGTAGGCCTTGATGATCTTTTCGAGCTTGTCGCGCATGGCGGGACTCCTTTATATGCGTGAAGGTGAAAATCGGCAGAGTTGATGGGGCGCGCGGCGCCACTGCGGGGGTAAGCCCGGCTAGAACATGTCGATCTTCAGATACATGCGCATCCCTTCGCGTATGGGGTACATAGTTGCGGTCTAACCCATACATGATAGCGTGCGCAGGCAAACCTGCATATAACCCGCACGGAATGATTGGACGTAGCCGTTGGGGACGTTCCTTAACGACTAGCCGTTTAAGAACGTCCATTACAGTCGAAATTGTCAGCCCGGGACCGTCTCGGGCTACGATTGAGGCG